>NKIT01000053.1 GCA_002256185.1 Rhodobacteraceae bacterium PARR1
GCGCGCTACCTTTCCTGAATCTCAAGCGAGGCCGCAATGCAAGCCCTGACCCTGTATCTCTCCACCGCTGTCGTTTTCCTGATCCTCGATGCGATCATGCTGACGCTGTTCATGAAGCCGCTGTTCAGCCGCCACATCGCGCCGCTGATGCTGACCGATATCCGCGTCGTCCCGGCGGGGCTGTTCTATGCGGCCTATGTGGCGGGGTTGGTTTACCTTGTGTCGTTGCCTGCGCTGAAAACCGGCGCACCTGTGCTGGGGTCGGTGCTGATCCCGGCGGCGATCATCGGGGCGATGGCTTATGGCACCTATGAGTTCACCTCTTACGCCATCATGAAGGATTGGCATTGGTCGATGGTCGCCGCCGATGTGACTTGGGGCACCGTGCTGACGGCGCTGTCGGCTTGGGCCGGGGTTGCCATCGCGCGCGCCTTGGGCCAAGGCTAAGGAAAACCCGGAGTCCGCGCATGATCCTTTACGGCATTTCCACCTGCGACACCTGCAAGAAGGCAATCAAGGCGATCCAAGCCGCGGGCAAGGAGGTCACCTTTCGCGACATCCGCGCCACGCCGCTGACGGCTGCCGAAATTGACGCCATTGTCACCGAATTTGGCGACCGCGCGATCAACAAAACCTCACCCACCTACCGCTCTTTCTCGGATTTCCTGCGGGAATCAGAGCCTGAGGCGCAGATTGCAGCGCAACCCACGGTGATGAAGCGCCCGGTGATTCACGATGGTGACCGCTGGACCGTCGGCTGGGATGAGGCTGTGCAGGCCAAGGTTCTGGCCTAAGGCCAAAAATGACAAAGGCCCGCACAAAGGCGGGCCTGCCAGAAAACATATAGGCTGCTCAGAGCAGCCGAAGATCGCTGGCCGAAGCGCGGCCATCACGGCCCGACTGCAGCTCGTAGGCGATTTTTTGGTTGTCGTTCAAGCCTTTGAGACCTGCCCGTTCCACAGCCGAGATATGGACAAAAACGTCCTTGCCGCCGTCGTCAGGCGCGATGAAACCAAAGCCTTTGGTCGCGTTGAACCACTTCACGGTGCCGGTCGGCATTCCGTTTCTCCTCTCCATGACCTCCCGGGGCGACATGCCGCGCGGGCCGTGCAAGCCAGGTCTTCCGAATGCCCGGCTGCCTGAGGTCAGGAAGCGGTCAGAAAGTCTGTCGTCACTGGATCAGAGAATGCCGCAGTTTTTTCATAAATCAAGCGTGTTGTCTGCCCGGCGCGTCACGCTTGCCAAAGGATGGCAAGCGCGGCGCAGCGGGCAGGGCAGGCGCGGTCAATGCGCGGGCGGCAGCGCCTCAAAGCCAAGCGATGCGATCACCGCGTCCAGCGTCATCGTGTCGGTCCGGGTTTCACCCAGACGGCGGATGGAAACCGTGCGCTCTTCGACCTCTTTCATCCCGATGGCGAGGATGACCGGCACCTTGCCCACGGAATGTTCGCGCACCTTGTAGTTGATCTTTTCGTTGCGCACATCCGCCTCGGCCCGGACACCGGCCTTGACCAAGGTTGCCACCACCTCATGCACATAAGGATCGGCATCTGACACGATAGAAGCCACCACCACCTGACGCGGGGCCAGCCAGAAGGGCAGCTTGCCGGCGTAGTTTTCCAGAAGGATGCCGATGAACCGCTCAAATGATCCTAGAACCGCGCGGTGCAGCATGACGGGGCGGTGCTTTGCGCCATCCTCGCCGACGTATTCCGCATCCAGACGCACCGGCAGGTTGAAGTCGCATTGGAAGGTGCCGCACTGCCATTCGCGCCCGATTGCGTCGGTCAGTTTGAAGTCCAGCTTCGGGCCATAGAAGGCCCCATCGCCGGGGTTGACCTGATAGGGCAGGCCAAGGCTTTTGATGGCACCTTCCAGCGCAGATTCAGCCTTGTCCCAGACCTCATCAGACCCCACGCGGACGTCGGGCCGGGTCGACAGTTTGATGTCGAACTTTTCAAACCCAAGGTCTTTGTAGACCGACGACAGCAAGGCGATGAAACCGGCGCATTCCGATTCAATCTGGTCTTCGGTGCAGAAGATGTGTGCGTCGTCCTGCACAAAGCCACGCACCCGCATCAGCCCGTGCATGGACCCCGACGATTCATAGCGGTGGCACGATCCGAATTCCGCCAGACGCAGCGGCAAGTCGCGGTAGGATTTCAGACCCTGATTGAACACCTGCACATGGCAGGGGCAGTTCATCGGTTTCAGCGCATTGATGCGCTTTTCCTTTGCACCGTCTTCGTCCACCTCAACGATGAACATATTCTCGCGATAGGCTTCCCAATGGCCGGATTTCTCCCACAACACGCGGTCCACCACTTGCGGGGTCTTGATTTCCTTGTAGCCCGAGGCCCGCAGACGCCCGCGCATGTAATCTTCCAGTGTGCGGTAGATCATCCAGCCGTTCGGGTGCCAGAACACCATGCCGGGGGCTTCTTCTTGCAGATGGAACAGCTCCATCTCGCGGCCCAGCTTGCGGTGGTCGCGTTTCGCGGCCTCTTCCAGCATCGTGAGATGGGCCTTCAGGTCATCGCGGTTCTTGAAGGCCACACCATAGATACGCTGCAGCATCGGGCGGGACGCATCGCCCAGCCAATAGGCCCCGGCCACATGGGTCAGCTTGAACCCATCGGCGGGCACTTGGCCGGTGTGCTGCAAATGCGGACCCCGGCAGAGGTCTTGCCAAGCGCCATGCCAATACATCCGCAGGTCTTCGCCTTCGGGGATGCGGTTGATGAGTTCGATCTTGAACGGCTCGCCACGCTCTTCGTAATAGGCGATGGCGCGGGCGCGGTCCCAGACTTCGGTTTTCACCGGATCGCGGGCGTTGATTATGTGCTTCATCTTCGCTTCGATCTGGCCGAGGTCTTCGGGCGTGAAGGGTTCCTTGCGGTCAAAGTCGTAGAACCAGCCGTAATCGCGCACCGGGCCGATGGTGACTTTCACATCGGGCCAAATCTCTTGCACGGCGCGGGCCATGATATGGGCCAGATCATGCCGGATCAGTTCCAGCGCCTGCGCGTCATCCTGCAGGGTGTGGATGGCGATGCTGGCATCCGCCGGGATCGGCCATTGCAGATCCCAATGCTGGCCGTTCACCGTGGCCGAGATCGCCTTTTTCGCAAGGCTGGTCGAGATCGACGCCGCCACTTCGGCAGCGGTCACGCCCGGCGCATAGTCGCGCTTGTTGCCATCGGGGAATGTCAGGGAGATTTGGGCCATATCGGCTTCCTCGTCAGTTTGGCGCCCACGGAACGCCCGGTTGCGGGTTATGTTGGGCACTTACTGTGGGCTTGGGGCGCGAAAGTCAACGGGCAAGGGGCTATCCGTAAGGTGGGCAGACGCTTGCAAGGGGCGGGGCTTCGTGGTTCTTGCCGGGTATTCCCCGACAGCGGAGCGACGCGATGACCGATTTCCTGACCACCCCGCAAGGCCGCCGCATCGCCTATGCGCGGACAGATGGCACCGGGCCGGGGATCGTGTTTCTGGGCGGGTTTCGGTCCGACATGACCGGGACCAAGGCGGTGTTCCTGCAAGAGTTGGCGCAGGCACAGGGCAGGGCGTTTCTGCGGTTTGATTATTCTGGGCATGGTGTCAGTTCCGGCGATTTTCTCGACGGCGCGATTGGCGATTGGTTTGAGGATGCCTTGGCTGCGGTGTCGCAGTTGACCACAGGGCCACAGGTTCTGGTCGGCTCGTCCATGGGCGGCTGGATCGCGCTGCAACTGGCGCGGGCCATGCCCGAGCGTGTGGCGGGTCTGGTCGGCATCGCCGCTGCGCCGGATTTCACCGAAGACAGCATGTGGGCGGGATTTGACGACGCGCAGCGCCGCGACTTGGCGGAAAAAGGCCGGGTTGAACTGCCGTCGGACTATTCGCCAGACCCTTACGTCATCACCCGCCGCCTGATCGAAGAGGGGCGCAACCGTCTGGTCTTGCGTTCGCCCTTGCCGCTGCCCTTCCCGGTGCGGCTGTTGCAAGGCACCGCCGATACCGATGTGCCGCCCGCCGTGGCGCTGCGCCTGCTCGATCACGCGACAGGGCCGGATATCCGCCTGACGCTGGTCAAGGGCGCGGATCACCGCTTTTCAACGCCGGACTGCCTTGCCATGATCGCTCAGGCGGTGGCCGAGGTGTCGGGGATGGGGCAGGGATGATGCGGCGGATCTTCAAGGGGCTGGGTATTGCGCTGCTGGGGTTGGCGTTGGCCGTCGGGGTGATCGCCGTGGTCTTTCCGCCCGATGGGGTGGACCGCGAGATTGCCTTTGATCCCGCGACCTTGCCCGAAAACCTTGAGGCGTGGCTGGACGAGCGCGAGGCCGCCGTGCCCGCCTTGCGCCCGGAGTCAGGCAAGCAAATCGTCTGGGCCGCAGCACCGGGCACAAAGACCCCGCTCGCGGTGGTCTATATCCACGGATTCTCTGCCGACCGCGAGGAAATCCGGCCCGTCCCGGATGATGTGGCCGCAGCCCTTGGCGCGAACCTGTTCCTGACGCGCCTTGCCGGGCATGGCCGCGACGGGGCGGCGATGGCCGAACCGACCGCGGGCGACTGGATCGAGGATGTGGCCGAGGCGATGGCGATTGGCCGCCGTCTGGGGGATCGGGTGATCCTGATCGGCACCTCGACCGGGGGCACCTTGGCGGCGCTGGCGGCAACCGACCCCGCGCTGTCACATGGCTTGGCCGGGGTGGTGCTGGTGTCCCCCAACTTCAAGGTTCGCAATCCAGCGGCCTTCTTGCTGGACCTGCCGCTTGCGCCCACTTGGGCACCGTGGATCGCGGGACGCGAGGCAGGGTTCACCCCGATCAATGACGGTCACGCCGCGCATTGGACGACGCAATACCCCTCTGCCGCATTTTTCCCGATGGCCGCCCTACTGCGTGAGGCAGGGCGCACGGATTACAGCGCGGCCAAGGTGCCGCTTTTGGTCCTGTCGAACCCCGCCGATCAGGTGATCGACCCTGCTGCCATCGCCCCGGTCATGGCCGCTTGGGGGGCTAAAGTCACCGCTGTGGAACTGACGCCCGGCCCGAACGATGATCCATACGGTCATGTGTTGGCGGGGCGCATCCTCAGCCCCGGACTGACCGATGCCGGGGTTGAAACCATCCTGAACTGGACCCAAGGGCTGTGACTTCTGAACCGATTGTCTTTATTCCCGGCTTCATGTGTGACGCGCGGGCGTTCCTGCCGCAGATGGTGCAGCTTGGGGCCGATCACGCCTGCCAGATCATCCTGCCCAGCGGCGAGGAAACCGTGGAACGCCTGTCCGAGGTGGTCTTGGCAAATGCGCCCGCGAAATTCGTGGCGATCGGGCATGGTCTGGGCGGTGACGTGGTGATGGACGTGCTGCGCCGTGCGCCGGAACGGGTGCTGCGGGTGGTGCTGATCTCGACCGATCCCTTGGCCGAACCGCCCAAGACCGCCGCCGCGCGTGAGGCGCGGATCGTTGCCGCCAAATCGGGACGTCTGGTGCAGGCAGCGGCCGAGGATTACCCCGACATGGCCTTTGCCGCGACAGAGTGGCGGGATGAGGTGCGGGCCTTGGTTGCCGACATGGTGCTGCAACTGGGCGAGGGGGTTTATATCCGCCAATCCCGCGCCGCGCAGCGCCGACCGGATCAATCCAAAACCCTGCGCCGCGCCCTGATGCCTGCGCTGATCCTTGCGGGGGCGGAAGATGGCCTTGTCCCTGTGCGGCGGCAGGAATTCTTGGCCGGGTTGCTGCCCTATGGCCGCCTGCAGGTCATCCCCGACGCGGGCAACCTGCCGATGCTGGAGCAGCCCGAAGCCGTGACCGCCGCGCTGCGCAAATTCCTGTCCGGGCCGTTGATGCTGCGCCCGGCACGGCGGTAGCAAGCCCCCTCATCCTAACTCTCTCCCCCGAGGGGAGAGGGGTAGGGTAAGGGGGCTACCCGCCAGAAAGAACCTCAGTTCGACGCGGCCAGCGTGATCTTGCCCTTGGCCGCACGCTCAGGCTCGCCCGAGTTGGCGTCTAGGAAGTTCAGCACCAAGGGACGGATGTTCAACCGCCAGCTCTTCCCGGCGAAGATGCCATAGTGTCCGGCACCCGGTTCCAGATGCTGGGCCTTCTTGCCCTCCGGCAAGCCGGTCAACAGCTTCAGCGCCGCGACGCATTGGCCGGGGGCTGAAATGTCGTCATTCGCGCCCTCAACCGTCATCACCGCGACCGAGGTGATTGCGCCGATGTCCACCTTTTTGCCCGCGACGACAAACTCGTTCCGGGCAATCTCGCGCTGTTTGAAGATGCGTTCCACCGTCGAAAGATAGAATTCCGCCGTCATGTCCATCACGGCAAGGTATTCGTCGTAAAAGCGGTTGTGGGCGTCATGATCGGATGCTTCACCGCGCGCGACGCGCAGGATTTGTTCCGAAAACGCCTTGGAGTGGCGTTCGGCATTCATCGACATAAAGGACTGCAACTGCAAAAGCCCCGGATAGACCGACCGGCCCGCACCCTTGTAGGAAAAGCCCACGCGCTGGATGGCGGTCTGTTCCAACTGGCCCATCGTCACCCGGCGGCCAAAATCGGTCACATCCGTGGCGGCAGCATCGGGGTCAATCGGCCCACCGATCAGGGTCAGGCTGCGCGGTTGTGCGGTTGGGTCTTCGGCCGCCAGATAGGCGGTGGCGGCCAGCGTCAGGGGTGCGGGCTGGCAGACGGCGATGACATGGGTGTCCGGTCCCAAGGTGCGCATGAATTCGACCAGATAGAGCGTGTAATCCTCGACGTCGAACTTGCCTTCGGACACCGGGATGTCGCGGGCATTGTGCCAGTCGGTGATATAAACCTCACAGTCGGGCAGCAGCGAGGCGACGGTGGACCGCAGCAGCGTGGCGTAATGGCCCGACATCGGCGCGACCAGCATCACCTTGCGCTTCATCGGCGCGCGGCGACGGACCGAGAAATGGATCAGGTTGCCAAAGGCCTTTTCGACCACCGGAACAACATCGACCAGATGGTCCTGTCCATCCGGACCCACGATAGAACGAATACCCCAATCGGGTTTCACCACCATGCGGCCAAAGGTGCGTTCCGCCACCTCTCCCCATGCTGCGGTCAGTTGCAGCATCGGGTTCGGGACCAGCGCGAAGGCAGGATAGGATGCCATGGCCCGGGCCGTCGCCCCCAACCATGCGTTGGTGTTGCGGACCGTTTCCATCATGTCATAGGCGAGCATGTAACGCAAAACCGCGTCTCCTTGTCGTGTCGGCCTTCGCCGTCCAATTCGCTGCTTTCCCCGGATGCCGGGGGTCGATATGCTGCGAAGCGGCGAGGATAGGGGGGGAACGGGCTTATGGCAACCGATACCAATGAAGCAGCTGCGCGGTCTGAACGGCTTGACGCCAACCTTGCCCGTCTGGAAGAGATGACGCAGCGGCTGATGGTCGCCATGACCAAGCGCAAACAGCATGACCCCGCGCTGAATGGACCCTCGTCTGACATCTACGCCAAGGCCGCAGCGGCCTATGTCGCCGAGATGATGCAGAACCCCGCCAAGATCATCGAACATCAGATCGGCTACTGGGGCAAAAGCCTGAAACACTACGTCGAGGCGCAGCAGGCCCTTGCCTCCGGGCAGTTGAAGGCCCCTGCAGACAACGGCCCGAAGGATCGGCGGTTTTCCAACCCGCTGTGGGAAACCCATCCCTTCTTCAACTTCGTCAAACAGCAATACCAAATCAACGCCGAAGCGGTGCAGACCGCTTTGGGCGACATGGAAACGCTGGATGCGGCGGATAAACGGCGGGTGGAGTATTTCACCAAGCAGATCGTCGACCTGCTCGCACCCACGAACTTCCTTGCCACCAATCCCGACGCGCTGGAAAAGGCCGTGGCGACCGATGGTGAAAGCCTTGTCAAAGGCCTGGAAAACCTGATCGCGGACATCGAGGCGAATTCCGGGGAAGTCATGGTCAGCCTTGCCGACCGCGAGGCATTCCATGTCGGCCAGAACCTCGCCACCACGCCGGGCGCGGTGGTCTATCGCAACAAGATGCTGGAACTGATCCAATATGCGCCGACGACGGAAACGGTGCACAAGACGCCCTTGCTGATCTTTCCGCCGTGGATCAACAAATTCTACATCATGGACATGAAGCCCGCGAATTCGCTGGTGAAATGGATTGTGGATCAGGGGTTTACCCTGTTCGTTGTGTCTTGGGTCAACCCTGACGCCAGTTACCGCGACGTGGCGATGGATGACTATATCCGCGACGGTTATCTGCGTGCCATCGCCGAGGTGCGCCGCATCACGTCAGAACCGCAGATCAATGCCGTGGGCTATTGTATCGCGGGCACCACGCTGTCGCTCGCCCTCGCGCATCTGGACCGGGTGGGGGATACCTCGGTCAAGTCGGCAACATTCTTTACCACGCTGACCGATTTTTCCGACCCCGGCGAAGTCGGCGTGTTCCTGAACGATGATTTCGTGGATGGCATCGAACGCCAGACCGCCGAAGATGGCATCCTGTCCAAGTTCTACATGAGCAGGACTTTCAGCTATCTGCGCTCCAACGACCTGATCTATCAGCCCGCCATCAAGAGCTACATGATGGGAGAGGCGCCGCCTGCCTTTGACCTTCTGTTCTGGAACGGCGACGGCACCAACCTTCCGGCCAAGATGGCGGTCGAATATCTGCGGGGCCTGTGCCAGCGCGACGAATTCGCCACCACGGGGTTCCCGGTCTTTGGCGCGCCGGTGCATCTGTCGGGCGTCAAGGTGCCGCTTTGCGCCATCGCCTGCGAGACGGACCACATTGCCCATTGGCGCGGCAGTTTTAACGGCGTCAAACAAATGGGGTCGACGGACAAGACCTTTATCCTGTCCGAAAGCGGCCATATCGCCGGGATCATCAACCCGCCGTCCAAAGGCAAGTATGGTCATTACACCAGCGCTGCGGCGATTGCCGGTGCGCCCGAGGATTGGAAGGCTGCAGCCACCTTCAACAGCGGCAGTTGGTGGCCGCGTTGGGGCGCATGGCTGGCCGCGCGGTCCGGGGAACAAATCCCGGCCCGCGTTCCGGGTGATTCGGGGGCAGAGGTGCTGTGTCCCGCGCCGGGCACCTATGTGACTGCTGTGCCAAGTATTTGATTTTTCGAATGTCTGTGCAAGGCGCTGGTCATGCTGTCCGCGCAATGCTGCGCTGCAGAAAAAAGATTGAAATGCTGCGCCGCAGCATGTATATCTTTTGGCATACGGAACAGCGTGCCGCTGGTAACCGATCAGCTCAGGAGAGACTGAAATGACGAAGACAACTGATTTCACCAAAGTCGTTCAAGACATGATGGCTGCTTTCCCGGTCGACACCTCGGCCATGCAGGGCGCGTTCAAAACCCAGGCTGCGATGGCGGAAAAGCTGTCGAAAGTGGCTCTGGAAGCCGCTGAAAAATCGACCGAGATCACCTCGAAATGGACCAAGGACACCATCGCCAAGCTGGGCGACATGACCAAGGCCAAGACCGAAGCGACCGATTACACCAAGTCGATGACCGATTTCGCCTCGGCCGCCGCTGAAATGGCCGCTGAAAACATGGCCGCTTTTGCCGAAGTGGCGAAGAAGGTCCAGATGGAAACCGTCGAACTGATGCTCGCCGCTGGCAAGGACATCTCGGAAGACGCGACCGCTGCCGTGAAAAAGGCGACCGCCGAAGTCACGACCGTGGCCAAGAAAGCCGCTGCCGCTGCAAAGTGATCCCGAAAGGGTTCGGCGTCACTCCGCCTCCTCCTCCCTGCGGATGACGCCATGATGGGCGGGCCTTTGGCCCGCCCTTTCTTTTGCCGTCCATGCTGCATCTGCAGAATGCTGCGAATGCCATGCCGCAGCCCCTTTGCCGCGACGCCGCGCTTTCTTTTTGATCATCCCTGCCTTAGTCTTTCTCTGCATCGCAGCCAACGCGCCTGCGAATACCGTTTCCGGGGGGGAAAGGCCGATGGCCGATACGTCAAAACCGCTGCTGATCAAGCGTTATGCCAGCCGCCGCCTCTACAACACCGAAACCTCTGATTACGTCACGCTGGAAGATATCGCAGGCTTCATCCGCGCGGGACGCGAGGTGCAGATCATTGATTTGAAATCCGGCGATGACCTGACGCGGCAATACCTGCTGCAAATCGTGGCCGAACATGAATCTAAGGGCGAAAATGTCCTTCCGATCAATGTCTTGACCGATCTTGTCCGATCCTACACCACCGGCATGCAATCGGTCGTGCCGCAGT
Organism: Rhodobacteraceae bacterium PARR1; assembly: GCA_002256185.1. Lineage (GTDB taxonomy): Bacteria > Pseudomonadota > Alphaproteobacteria > Rhodobacterales > Rhodobacteraceae > Paragemmobacter. Next base: position 10,251 of record NKIT01000053.1, read on the forward strand.
TTCTGGCGCAAAGCTATGAAATGCTGCGCGAGGGACAGTCGAAGATGATCGAAAACCTGTCCGTCCTGCCCAACCCTCTGTCCACCGTGCCGGGGTTTGAGGCGATGCGCGCCCAGCAAGAGGCCTTCATGAAGGCCTTCATGGGCGGCATCCCGGGGTGGAGCGGGTCTGGCCCCGCGACAGAGGCGAGCGCCGAACCCGCGACCAAGGATGACGAACTGGCGCAGATCAAGCGGCAGTTGGCGGATCTGCAAAAGAAACTGTCAAAGCTGTAACCATCGGGGGCGACCCATGACCGAAGGCCAGGGTCGCGTCACCCTTTGGGGCATCGAAGTCTTTCTGGCTTGCGCCGAGGAAGGCGCGATTTCCGCCGCAGCCCGCCGTCTGGGCGTGTCACCTTCGGCGGTCAGCCAGCAACTGGCGTCGCTGGAACATTCGCTTGGGTCGCCGCTGCTGGATCGTGGTGCGCGCCCGATGGGGATGACCCCGGCAGGGGCGATGTTCCGCCGTCATGCGCAGGTGATCCTGAACGCCGAGGCAGAGGCGCGGGCGGAGTTGGCGTTGGCCGACTTGTCAGGCTTGACCACCCTGCGATTGGGGATGATTGAAGATTTCGATGCCGAAGTGACGCCGCGCCTGCTGACTGGTCTCGCGCAAGACTTGAAAGGTTGCCGTTTCCTGTTGGAAACCGGGGCAAGCCATCGCTTGCATGAGGCGCTGTCGGATCGCGCGCTGGACCTGATCGTGGCAGCCGATGGGGTGGAGGCCGCAAATCCCGGCTGGCGCGAGGTGCATCCCCTGCTGACCGAACCCTTTGTCACCGTCGCCCCGCGCGGGATGCAGGTGGGGCCGGATGCGCCCTTTATCCAATACACACCCCGCCATCTGATGGGCCGCCAGATTGCAGCCCATCTGGCCCGACAAAACCTGCGGCTTGGCACGCGGTATGAGTTGGACAGCTACCGCGCCATCCTCGCCATGGTCGCGGCCGGCGAGGGGTGGACGATCCTATCCCCGCTTGCCCTGCTGCACGGATCGCGCTTCCGCGAAGCGGTTGAGGTGAGACCCCTGACAGGTGAGCCTCTGTCGCGCCGCCTGTCCCTGTCAGCGCGGGCAGGGGTGCTGAAAGACATTCCAGCACAGGTCGCCGCAAGGTTGCGGCGACAATTGCAGGATCAGGTTGTGGCCCCCGCCTTGGCCGAATGGCCGTGGATGAAGGGTGCGCTGCTGGTTGCTTAAGCCCCGATTTTTCTGCGGAAAATCTGGTATCAGCCCTGCGCATCCTGTGCCGCGCTGATGATCGCCTCGGCGATATAGGCCAGTTCCAGTTCGGTCAGGCGCGCGGGCAAGCGCACGTCGCAGGCGCGCATCAGCATTGCGCGAGTGCGCGGCAGATCGGGCAGATCGCCCAGGAATTGCCAGTTCCAATAGGCCCGCGCATTGCCTTCGGTCAGGCCGAAAATCTGCACCGCGACGCCGCGCCGCTTGGCGGCCGTCTGGAAGGCGCGGGCCTGATCATCGGTCCAGTCGCCTTTCAGGTTGAACTGGATCGAGTCCGGCGCGCGGTTTTCCGGCGGCAACGCATCAGGGACCACAAGCCAATCCGTGGCGTTCAGTTGCGCGGCCACCCAATCATGGTTGCGCCGCCCATCGGTTACGCGCTGCGCCACGATGGGCAATTGCGGTCGGATCACCGCCGCCGACAGGTTCTGCATCCGCAGATTGTACAGCGGCAGTTTGTTTTGCCAATGGCCAAAGCTGTTCTGCAGACCGGGATGCTTTTTCCAGTTCTGCTCATAAGCGCCCGACATGATGATGGCACGGGCGGCAATCTCGGGGTCATCCGTGATCATGATCCCGCCTTCGCCCGCATTCACCAGCTTGTAGGACTGGAAGGAAAAACACCCCACCTTGCCGATGGTGCCGATGTTGCGGCCATGCCATGTCGTGCCCAGCGAATGGGCGGCATCTTCGACCACCGGCACGCCTGCTGCATCGGCAAGCTGCATGATGGCGTCCATGTCAGAGGTATGACCGCGCATGTGGCTGATCAGGACGGCATCGGCGTCGGCCAGCTTGGTACGGTAGTCGTCGATGTCGACACGGTAGTTTTCGCCCACCTCGACCAGAACCGGGGTGCAATCGGCGTGCACCACAGCCGATGGCACGGCGGCAAAGGTAAAGGCCGGGATCAGCACCTTGGCCCCGCGTGGCAGGTCCAGCGCCTTCAGCGACAAAAACAACGCGGCCGAACAGGACGACACCGCCAACGCGTAGCGCGACCCCATCAACGCGGCAAACTCTGCCTCAAGCATCGCCACGGGCGCACCTTCCGGCGCGGTGTAACGGAACAGGTCACCTGACGACAGCAGGCGGTCAATCTCGGCCCGTGCCGCATCGGGGATCGGTTCGGCGTCATAGACATTTGGGGCGAGGGTTTGACCATCGGGGGCCATAGATGCACCTTTTCTGAAACTCTTCTTTCGCTTTTGTGTAAAGAGGTGTGTGTCACAATTCCAGTGACATGTTGATGACGCGCCGGAATTCCGCCTATGACGTTGGGGTAACGCAAGGGTTCTGGGTTCAGACCGCTCTCGCCACGCCTGAACCGGACCGGGCCCCAAAGGCCCGATGCAAAGCGATTTGTCCCGAAAGGCCATCCCCAGAGGCAAGCCCTTGCAGGCCCTAAAGCCCCAGCCTGTCGCGCAAGGCGTACCACGTCATTGCCAGCACCAGCAGCGGATGGCGCAGGTTGGTGCCGCCCGGAAAACGTGGGGTCGGCAGGCGTTCCAGCACATCAAAGCGATGGGTCTGGCCCCGCACCGCCTCGGCCAACACCCGTCCGGCCAGCGTGGCCAGCGCCACGCCATGCCCCGAATAGCCCGAGGCCGACAGGACATTGCGCCTTGGCCGGATGAAGCAGGGGTTGCGGGTCATGGTGATCGCCAATGTGCCGCCCCAAGCGTGGTCAATCTTCACATCGGCCAGATGCGGATAGATTTGCAGCATCGGCTTGCGCACCGTCGCCACGATGTCGGGAAAGCGCCAGCCGTAGGATTCGCCGCCGCCGAACAGCAGGCGGTTATCCTCGGACAGTCGCCAGTAATTCACCACGAATTTGCTATCTGCCACGGCCACGGGTTCGGCCAGAACCCCTCGCGCACGGTCGCCCAAGGGTTCTGTGGCCACAATGAAATTGTTGATCGGCATCACTCGCGCCGCGACCTGCGGCTCTAACCCGCCGAGGTAACCGTTGCAGGCAAGGATGACATGGCCGCAATTCACTGCACCTTGCGCCGTATGCACCACCGCGCGGGGGCCATCGTCGATGCGCATGACCTCGGACCTTTCATGGATCACCGCGCCCGCACGTTGCGCCGCCTGCGCCAAGCCGATGGCGTAGTTCAGCGGATGGACATGGCCTGCGCCCCGGTCAATCTCGCCGCCCGCAAAGGCATCGGAGCCGATCAGGGCGCGGATGCCGTCTCGGTCCAGCGGCTGAACTTGGGTATAGCCATAATCCCGCGCCAGTTTTTCGGCATAGCGATGGGCGTCGTCCACCTCTGTCCGCGAATAACAGGCATGGGCAATGCCGGGGTGAAACCCCACCGGCATGGCGTGATCCGCGATCAGCGACCGCACCATCCCCTTGGCCTCTTCGGCCAAATCCCACAGATGGCGCGCATCGTCGCGGCCCACCATCCGTTCCAGCGTGTCCTGATCCTGCCGCTGCCCTGATCCCACCTGCCCGCCATTGCGGCCCGAGGCGCCAAAGCCCACCCGCTGCGCCTCAAGCACCACCACCGACAGGCCCGCTTGCGCCAGATGCAGCGCGGCGGACAGGCCGGTGTAACCCGCCCCCACCACGCAGACATCCGCCGTCACGGCACCATCAAGCGCGGGAGGGGCATCAAACGGTGTGCGCGTCGCGGCATACCACGAGGCCGGGTATTCCCCCGGCCTGTCGTTGACGTGCAACAGGTTCATGCGGTCACACGTTCAGCAACAGATGTTCCCGCTCCCACGGGCTGATGACTTGCAGGAATTCCTTGTATTCGTTGCGCTTGACGCTGTCATAGACGCCGCAGAATTCCTCGCCCAACACCTCACGCAGGGCGGTGTCTTCCTCGAGCAGGTCCAAGGCATCGCCAAGGTTATAGGGCAGGTCGGTTTCGTTCATATAGGCATCGCCCACGCATTCCGGCTTGGGCATCAAGCCTTCCTTCAGCCCCAGATAGCCACAGGCAAGGCTGGCAGCGAGGCCGAGGTAGGGGTTGCAATCCATGCCTGCCAGACGGTTTTCGATCCGCCGCGCCTCTGGCCCTGAGATCGGCACGCGCAGGCCGGTGGTGCGGTTGTCGCGGCCCCATTCCAGATTGATGGGTGCTGCAAAGTCGGGAACGTAGCGGCGGTAGCTGTTCACATAGGGGGCCAGCAGGGCCACAGCACCGGGCAGGTGCTTTTGCATGCCCGCGATGAAATGCAGGAAGGCCGGGGTTTCGCTGCCATCCTTGGCGGAAAAGATGTTCTTGCCGGTGCGCGCATCCACCACGGAATGATGGATGTGCATGGCTGATCCCGGCTCGCCCTCGATTGGTTTGGCCATGAAGGTGGCAAAGCAATCGTGGCGCAGCGCGGCTTCGCGGATCAGGCGTTTGAAGAAGAAAATCTCATCCGCCAATCGAACCGGGTCACCATGGGCGAGGTTGATTTCAACCTGACCCGCGCCGCCTTCTTGCAGGATGCCGTCGATTTCCAGCCCCTGCGCCTCGGCGAAGTCATAGATGTCGTCGATGACCTTGCCGTATTCGTCCACAGCAGACATCGAATAGGCCTGCTTGCCTGCCGCGCGACGGCCAGAGCGGCCCATGGGCGGGATGATCGGCATGTTGGGGTCGATATTCCGCGCGACCAGAAAGAACTCCATCTCCGGCGCGACGATGGGTTGCCAGCCCTCTTTCAGATACAAATCCACGATGCGCTTCAAAACATTGCGCGGCGCGGTCGGGATCGGCACGCCCTTTTGGTCCTGCGCGTCATGGATGATCTGCAAGGTCACATCCGCCGTCCAAGGGGCGGCACAAGCGCTGGAAAAGTCCGGCACAAGGATCATGTCAGGCTCGGTAAAGGCGCCCGAGGGCGGATCTGCCCATTCCCCGGTGATGGTTTGCAGAAAGATCGAGTTCGGCAGAAAGTAACTGGTTTGCGTGGCGAATTTGCTGGCGGGCATCGCCTTGCCCCGCGCGACACCGGCGATGTCGCCGATGATGCACTCTACCTCATCGACCCGGCGGCCAGCGATCCAGTCACTGGCGGCTTCGGGTAGTTTGTCGGTCCATTTCGACATGAGTCACACTATGATTTGGGGGTTACCCCGGCCCGTCAGCGGGCACGAGGTTCCTTGAAAAACGCGGCAATCCGGCCCGCCATGGTCTGCGAATTCAGCGGCTTGCCCAATCGCGCGGCGGCATCGGCCATCAACGCATCAGGCACCAGCCCCTTGCCCCGCGTCTGCATCAGCCCATCGACGAATTCGGGGCGGAATTCGGGATGGGCCTGCACCGTGAGCATGCGGTCTTCATAGATCAGGGCCGCATTGGCGCAAAAGTCATTGCTGGCGATCACCGTGGCCTTGGCGGGCTTTTCCACCACTTGGTCGCGGTGCCAGGCGTTCATTGTCAGCGTCTCACCGCCAAAGTCATAGTCGGTGGCCCCGATGGACCAGCCGCCTGCGTAGCGTTCGACCTTGCCACCCATGGCTTGCGCCACGATCTGGTGGCCAAAGCAGATGCCGACCAGCGGCACATGCGCGGCGTAAGCGTCGCGGATGAACGCTTCCAGCGGAGGAATCCACGCGTGGTCCTCATAGACCCCGTGGCGCGAGCCGGTGATCAGCCAACCATCGGCTGCGTGGACATCGGTGGGAAACGCGCCCTCAACCACCCGCCAAGTTTGGAAGGTGAATCCCTGACCGTCCAGCAGACGCGCGAACATGTCGGGATAGTCGCCCAAGGTCGGGGCAAGATCGTCGGGGGCGAGGCCGGTTTGCAGGATGCCGATACGCATGATGTTCTTTGGGTTGGGGTCGCTGGAAAGGTGTCACCTGCGGCAAGGTTCGGCAAGGGGGCGTGATTTTTCGCAGAAAAATCGTGGGCTCCCTTGCCGCGCGTTACCAAATTTGTCGCGCGACGTTCAGGCGCGTCAGACCGTGTCGAGGTAGAGTTCCACGCGTTCGGTGTCCGTCAGGTCGCCGATATAGTGCAACTCCTGCCGCTTGGTGCTGATCAGGTTCTTGATCAACTCCGGGTGCAGAAAGCGCGGCACGATCTGGCTTTGCTCCAGCGCGTCGATGGCTGCTTCCCATGTGTCGGGAATCTGCGGCAGGTCTTCGATGGCGTAGGAGTTGCCTGTCACCGGTGCAGGCGGTTCCATTGCCTGCGTGATCCCGTCCAGCGCCGCGCCAAGGATCGCCGCCAGCATCAGATAGGGGTTCACGTCGCCCCCCGCCACGCGATGTTCGATCCGCCGCGCCGAGGTGGAACCCGCCGGAATCCGGATCGCAGAGGTGCGGTTTTCATATCCCCAGCAGATCGAGGTTGGCGCATGTTTGCCCGGCACCAGACGCTCATAGCTGTTCTGATGCGGTGCAAAGATCAGCGTGGAATCGTGCATCGCATTCAGGCAGCCCGCCACGGCAGAGCGCAGCATTGCTGTGCCCTTGGGACCGCCAGAGTCGAACACATTCCGCCCATCTTCGTCGATCAGGCTGAAATGGGTGTGCAGGCCCGATCCGGAATACTCCGGGTAGGGTTTGGCCATGAAGCTGGCCGCAAAGCCATGCCGCCGCGCCAACCCCTTGACCAGCATCTTGAACAGCCACGCATCATCGGCGGCACGCAGGGCGTCGTCGCAATGCATCAGGTTCACCTCGAACTGCCCCAGACCCGTTTCAGAGGTGGAGGTATCGGCGGGAATGTCCATCGCCTCGCAGGCGTCGTAGAGGTCGGTAAAGAACGTATCAAAGGCGTCCAGCGCGCGGATCGACAGCGTCTCAGCCGCCTTGCGGCGTTTGCCAGAGCGGGGCGAGGGCGGGACTTGCAGCGTCTTGCCGCTATCGTCGATCAGGAAGAACTCCAACTCCATCGCGCAAACCGGCGTCAGACCGCGCTCCTTGAAACGGTCCACCACATGGCGCAGCGCGTGGCGCGGGTCGCCTTCGTATGGCGTGCCGTTCTCGCGGAACATCCAGATCGGCAGCAGCGCAGTCGGCGCTTCAAGCCAAGGCATCGGCATGAAGCCGCGTTCGGTGGGCTTCAAAACCCCATCCTGATCGCCCTGTTCAAACACCAAGGGGCTGTCGTCGATATCTTCGCCCCAGATATCGAGGTTGAGGACCGAAAACGGAAAGCGTGTCCCGTTCTTGGTCACATTTTCGGCGAAACGCGCCGGAATGCGCTTGCCGCGCGCCTGCCCGTTCAGATCCGCCGCCGCCACACGGATCGTGCGGACGTCAGGATGCTTTCTCAGCCAGTCCTTCATCATCATGTTCACATCAGACAGGTCACAGCCGCCCCTTGGGCGCGGACCCGATCTTTCCCCTGTTTTCGATCCCGTTCCGCGTCAGGCCCCATGCCCCGCGCCGCCACTTTTGCGGACCCCGGATTGTGTCCGGAGGAATTTGATCAAATCTAGGCTACTATCGGATGAGCTGCGGACGCAAGCGAATTCTCTCTCGTTGGTTTGATGGCAGGTGACGATTCAGCCTGCGGTTTACCAGCGAAAAGCCCCAAGTCAGCAACAGCGTCAGGCAGATGAAGTAAAAGCCGACGATGGGGTAGGGGATAAAGGGGTTATAGGTCTTGTCCGCAAAATACCCGGCGTAATAGAGCGCATCGCCCTGTTGGCGGAATGCGGGGAAGCTGGAAACGAACACCAGCGTGGTGGCGTGAAACAGAAAGATCGCCTCATTCGTGTAGGCAGGCCAGCCAAGCCGCAGCATGGTTGGCCACAGGATACGGCGAAAGCGGGCGAAACCGGTGATGCCGTAAGCATCCGCTGCCTCAAGATCGCCTTTGGGCACCGCCATCAGCGCGCCATGGAAAATCTCAGCGGAATAGGCGGCTGTGTTCAGGAACAGCACAAACAGCGCCCCGGCCCATGCCTTGGTCAGCCAATCGGTGGCAAGGGTGATGCCCCCAAGCTCGATCCCCGTCTTGGGCAGCAGCACGAACAACTGATAGCCCAGAAAGAACTGGATGAACAAAGGCGAGCCGCGAAAGACGAAGATGAACCATTCCGCCGGTTTGCGCACCCACAGGCGGCGAGAGGCTTTTGCCAGCGCCAGCGCATTGGCCAGAAAGAACCCGAAGGCCAGCGCAAGGACACCGAAATAGATGTTCCAGATCAGCCCTGACCCGATCAGGGTGAATTGCTGGCAGAGCGTGAAGTCGGACTTCGGCAGCATCCGCTCGCCATAGCCCAGCGACCGGAAGGCATAGGCCCCAATCGTTTCCCAACAGGTCATGCCGCAGCCTTTCGCATCGCTTCGCCCGCCATCGTGGCCTGCCCGCGCGACAGTCGTCGCGACAACCGGGCCAAGACGACCTCAGACACCCGCGTGAAGGCAAGGTAGAACACCAACAGCCCAAGGAAGTACCATAGTTTCCAATCGCCATGCGGATAGGCAAAGGTATCGGTCTTGGACGATCCCAGTTCATTGGCCCAATAGACGATATCCTTGACGCCCAGCAGGAACAGCAATGGCGTCGCCTTGATCAGGATCAGCCACAGGTTCGACAGGCCGGGCAGGGCATAGACCCACATCTGCGGCACCAGAATGCGGCGGAACACCTGCCGGTGCGACATGCCATAGGCTTCGGCGGTTTCCAGTTGCGCACGGGGAACCGCGCTCATCGCGCCATAAAGCACATTGGCGGCAAAAGCGCCAAAGACGATGGCAAAAGTCACCACGGCCAAGACAAAACCGTAAACCTCATGCCAGATTTGCGGCGCGGAACCGGGCGGCACCTTGGCGGCGGGGCAGACCTTGAACTCCAGCCCGTTGCGGATGGGGTCAGTCCACTCCGGGCAGCGCCACTGATGCAGGCCCCATTCCAGCGCCTGATCCAGCGCGATGACGAAGAACATGAAAAAAATGATGTCTGGGATGCCGCGCACCATCGCGGTGTAGGTCTTGCCGAACAGCCGCAGCGCCGGATTCTGCGACCGCGCCGCCATCGCACCGCCAAAGCCAAAGGCCAGTGCCGCAGGCGCGGTCACGGCCAAAAGCAACAGGACGGTGCCAAAGCTCCAGTAAAACAGCACATGCTTGCCCGACGTCAGGTAGCACAGCATCCACCGGGTAGGGTCCAGCGTCGATGGGTCGGCGCAAAAGCTAAACATCGCGGGTCCGTGGCAAGGGGCGGATGGCAAAGGGGGGCCACGCGTGGCGGCCCCCCCAAAGATCAGATGGTCAGGGGCCGATCAGAACAGAACGGCTTTTTCCTTGAACCACTTCTTGATCAGTTCATTGATCGAACCATCGGCCTTCATTTCGGCGATCACCTTGTCGAAGGTGGCGGCAAGCTCGGTATCCGACTGGCGGAATGCCGCGCCCACGCCATCGCCCAGCGGAATGGTCTCAACCACGACCAGCGCTCCGGCCGATGCATCGACGACCGGCTGCAGATATTCGCCATCCGCCAGCACGGCATCGGCTTCGCCGTTCTGAACGGCGGCCACGGTTTCGTCCGGGGTCTTGAATTCCAGCAGTTGCGCACCCGATTCCGCAACGTGACCGGCTTGGATCGTACCGGTCTGGGCAGCAACGACGCCCGCCTTGATGTCTGCATCCGCCGAGGTTGCGACATAGAACGACACCGCCGGCGGCATGTAGTTCTGGCTGAACAGACGGTCCTTCTTGCGCTCTTCGGTGATCGACATGCCTGCCATGATCACATCGAAGTTGCCAGAGTTCAGGTTGGGCATCATCGAATCCCAGTCGTTCTGCACGAATTCGCAGGTCAGGCCCGCGCGCTTGCAGATCTCATTGCCCAGATCGACCTCATAGCCCGCCAGATTGCCCGCGTCGTCGATCAGGTTATAGGGCGGGTACAGCCCTTCGGTCGCGATGCGGACTGTGTCTTGCGCGTTGGCCGCAAAAGCCGAAAGCGCGACCAGCGCCGTGGCAAGCAGGGTTTTCTTCATTCTGATTAGCTCCCGTAAGGTTGTGGCTAGGTGGTTTTCTTGATCCGGCGGTCAGGCCGCCGTTGCAGACAGAAACCCGCGCAGACGGTCTGTCTGCGGGTTGGCGAACAGGCGGTCCGGCGGACCCTCCTCTTCGATCTTTCCCTTGTGAAGGAAGATGACATGGTCCGACACATCTGCGGCCAGTTTCATGTCATGCGTCACAAGGATCATGGTGCGCCCCTCTTCGGCCAGCGCCTTGATGACCTTGACCACCTCTTGCTCCAACTCAGGATCAAGGGCGGATGTCGGCTCATCAAACAAAAGCGCGCGGGGTTCCATGCACAGTGCCCGCGCGATGGCGGCGCGTTGTTGCTGCCCCCCCGACAGTTGCGCAGGCCAGGCATCGGCCTTGTCGGCGATGCCCACCTTGGCAAGATACTGCCGCGCCTTGGCCTCGACCTCTGCCGGATCGCGTTTCAGCACCGTCACCGGTGCCTCCATAACGTTTTCCAAGATGGTCATATGGGACCATAGGTTGAACTGCTGGAACACCATCGACAGGTTGGTCCGCATCCGCGTCACCTGTGCGCGGTCGGCAGGTTGGCGGGCCAGCCCTTGGCCTTTCCAACGCACTGCCTCACCCTCAAACTGGATGTCGCCGGACTGGCTGTCCTCCAGCAGATTGCAGCAGCGCAACAGCGTGGACTTGCCCGACCCGCTGGAGCCGATCAACGACACCACATGGCCGCGCGGCGCGGTCAGATCGACACCTTTCAACACCTCAAGCTGGCCATAGCTTTTGTGCAGGTCTTTAATGCTGATGACGGGGGTATCGGTGTTCAAGGCGCTCTGTGTCCGATTTAAGACAATCCGCAAAGTAAGACGCAGGACGGGGGCCTTTGCAACGCCTCTTCTGCGCTACACGAGCTGCCGCCGCGTCAATTTGATCAATTTTCGGGCGGGTTTCCTGCGGGTGGGGGCGGTGTCGGCACCGAAAGATAGGTCTCTGCCGGGATACGACACAGCCCGCGCAGCCCCAAAGCCGCACGATCCGCAGCCTCCAGCGCTGGAATCGCGGCGGCAATGGCATCAAACACCACGTCTGCATCCACCGCTTCGGCGCAGATATAGGGCAGCCCCGGCGTGGGATCGGTCATCGCCACTACTTTGACCGCCGCCGCCGCCGCTTCGCTGCGCGACAGCAGCCGGAACGTCACCGCTTCCAGCGCGGCCAGATCCGCCCGCCCTTCTGCCACCGCCAGAAGCGAGGCTGCATGCCCCCCCGTCATGATCCCCGCCGGAAAGCGCAGCCCCAAGGCCGCCGCATGGTTCTGCGGCGCGGCCCACCCCGATTGCGACAGCGCGTCGTTATAGGCCATCGCCACGCCGTCGAAATCCGCCAAAGCCTGACGTGGATCATCCGCCCGCGCGATCAACACAGAGCGGTAATACCCCGGCGGACAGCCCTCCACCCCGAAATCCGGGGTGCCGACCAGACGTACCTTGCCGTGCAGGCGCGCGCGATAGGGAAAGCCGCAGGTCTGCGACACCAGCAGATCGGGCATCAGCCACTGCGGCATCAACTCGGCGTCGCCCCGCCGCAGCGCATTGGGCGCGGCAATCCCCTGCGCGCGCAACCCGTCCCGGATCAGTGCCCAATAGCGATCCGTCGCCCCGGTCAATTCGGGACGGTCATACATCGGCAGCGCAGCAATCATCCCCGTTCGGCCCGCTGACGGGCAAGGTTGGATTCCACATCCGTCAGACCCAAGAGATTGGCCACCATCCGCAGCAACCGATCCTCTTCGGCGTCGCGGGTGCCATCGGCCAAGGCCACGGACCACATTGCCTGCACCAGACCCGCGCGATCCTCCAGCGCCGTTGCCGATTTCAATGCGCGCGTAAAGCGCACAGTGTCGGGGGCCTGCGCCTCCAACTCTTCCGCCTCGGCGCGCAAGCGTGCCACGGCAAAGGCGTCCAGATCATAGCGCGCGGCAAGGGCGCGGTCGATCAACTCCACCTCTTCGGCGGCGTAAAGACCATCGGTCTTGGCCACCCGCACCAGCAGCGCCGCCAAGGCAAGGCGGGCATTTTGATCGGGCAGTCGGTCTGGGGCGGGCGCGACAAGGGCGCGAAGGATCGTTTGCAACATGGGCAAAGGATAGGCGACCGCGTCGCCCGCGACAAGCCGCCCCGCCCTCACGCCTCTGCGACCGCCCATTTCCCCGTTGCTCAAATATCCTGCCGGGGGAGTCGCCCATTCATGGGCGACGGGGGCTGCACAAGCCCCCTCTGCCCTCGACGGCGCTTTGCGCAGGCGAGGGCGCATCGCGTGCAGGGCGCTTGCGCCCTGCGCCGCTGGATCACAGGTCAGCGGGGCCGCCGCTCGGCCACATCCTTGTGGATGATCACATCGGTTTGCGGATAGGCGGTCAGGATGGCGCGGCGCAGGGCGGCACCGATGTCATGCGCCTCGCGCAGGGACTGCTCGCCGTCCAACTCGATGTGGATGTTGACGAAAATCCGACTGCCCGCCGTCCGTGTTTTCAAGTCGTGATAGCCCCGCACCCCCGGCCAGCCTGCGGCAATCTCGCCGATGCCTGCCAGAATCACCGGGTCGGCGCGGCGGTCCATCAGCGCATCGAACGCCGCCTTGCCGATCCTCACCGCCCCAATCGCCAGCATCCCTGCCGCCGCCAGCGCCACGATGGCATCAATCGACGCAAGCCCAAACGCGCGAGAGGCCCAAAGCGACACGATCGCCCCGATATTGGGCAAAAGGTCGCCCAGATAATGCAGCCGGTCTGCCGCCACCACCTTGCTGCCGGTCCTGCGCGCCACCCGTCCTTGCCACAACACCAGCCCCAGCGTCAGCACGACCGACAGCGCCATGACCGCCATCCCCGCCCCTTCGCGGGTCAGGCTCTGATCCGTCGGGTTCAGCAACCGCACCACCGCCGCCCAACCGATCACGGCGGCGGAAATCAGGATGAACAGCGATTGCCCCAGCGCCGCCAGATCCTCGGCCGAGGTGTGGCCAAAGGCGTGATCCTCATCCGCCGGTTTCGCGGCATAGATGATCGCGGCCATCGCCCCCAGACTGACCATCAGATCCATCGCCGAATCCGCCAAGGACGCGGCCACCGACAAGGCCCCGGTCTCGCCCAAAGCCCACAGTTTCACGATCACCAAAGTTGCGGCGACGGTGACAGAGGCCAGACCTGCCGTCAGGTTCAGGCGCGGGGCGCGGGGGTCGGACATGGGGGCAACCTGTGGCAAAGGGGTCAGGGCCCCCCGCTACAACCCCAAGGCGGCTTTGGGCAAGTGCTACCGACTCGCAGGTCTGGACTTGCAGGTTCTCGCTGACAACATCAGGCCCGCAGCCTCGTCTGCGCTATTCGACGATCTCACCCGGATCGACGCCCCACAGCGCGGTCTTGCGCACCCAGCCTTTTTCGCCGTCGATGGACAGGCGGCACCAATCGGGCGCGCATTCCTGAATCCAGCCGATCACATCCTTTTCCGCCTTGAAGCTGACCACCGAGTCATCTTCGGGCCGGTCGTGGAATTCCGCCAAATCCACCACCACCTGCGCTGAACGCACGCCCGACAGCAGCGCAAAATGCACCCAGCCGCCCGCGCCTTCGGCATCTTCGATCCGCCGCCAATGCTCATATTCCCCGGTGATGCGCAGCGGCATGCCCGCGCGCACGAATACCCAGTCGATGCGATGGGTCAGGCCGGGACCGCGCCGGGCGTTGCCCTCTTTGCCCTTCAGGCTGACATAGCGTGGCATCGGAAGGTTGGTGATTGGTCCCCGGTTGGGATCACGCGGTGGCGGTTTGGCCTTGGTCGCTGTCGGTTTTGGCGCTGTGGCCGTGGCCGGTGCCGCCAACGCCGGTGACTCTGTCGCCGCCGCCCCGTCAGGTGGGGGCGCGTCGGTCCCGCCTGCCGGGTCTTTCGCCGGGTCCGGGGTTGCGGCGGTAGCGCCATCCTCGGTCGGTGCGCCATCGGCTTCGCCAGGGGTGTCGGCTTGGGGGGCCTCGGTCGTGGTCGCCTCAATCGCCGGACGCGGTTTGGGCCGTTGCGAGGCCCCTTCGGCCAGCGCCCCGCCTGCGGGCCAGGCCCACCACCTTGTTGGCCAGCTGGGTGAGCGTCACCAGGTCGTCGCCGCGGAGCTTGACCACGATCTGGCCGTCGATCTGCGAGATGCTCTCCAGCACGTTGTCGCGGATCGGCTGCGAGAACGACACGTCC
>NKIT01000054.1:0-17504 GCA_002256185.1 Rhodobacteraceae bacterium PARR1
CATCGGCAAAGGACCAATCCCCCAGATCAGCGCATAGTTCAGCGGCACGTTGATCACGACCGCCAGAAAGGCAAAGGCCGTGCCCAGCCAAGGACGACCCACCGCCTCGAACGTCGATTTGAACACCGTCAGCACGGCAAAGGGGATCAGGAACAGCGCAATCGTCGCCCAATAGGCGGGCATGGCAGCCAACACCTCTGCCGGTTGACCAAGCAGCGGCAACAGCGGCCAAATCGCCCCCATCGCCAGCGCCCCCCCGACACCGACCAGCGCACCCAAGACAAGGCCACTGCGGAGCAAGGTCGGGATCTGGCGAAAACTGCGCGCGCCATGGGCATGGCCGATCCGCACCGACAGCGCCGAAAGCAGGCCGTAAATCGCGGCAAAGAAGATCACCGCCACAGCATTGGTCAGCCCCACCGCCGCCAAAGGCACCGCACCAAGGGGGGCGAGCATCAGCGAATCCGTCACCCCGATCAGCGTCGATGCCGCCAGCCCCATGACGATGGGCAGGGCCAAGCCCACGATACCCGGCACCTGCCGCCAGATCGCGACGATCCCTGCTTGCTGTGACACTTGCCCACCTCTGCCATTTCACATACGGTCCGTATGTGAAACCCCTAAACTGGATACGGACCAGATGTCAACCAAAGCGCCCCCCCTGCCGCGCGCCGAGGCGGCCGAGCAAACCCATTCCCGCCTGATCGCCACCGCACGGCAGGCCTTTGCGACGCAGGGCTTTGCCCAAGTCTCGCTCGATGCCTTGGCGGCTGAGGCGGGCGTGACGCGCGGCGCTTTGCACCACCATTTCACCAACAAGGCGGGCCTGTTTGAGGCCGTCCTGCGCGCCGTGGATGCCGAGATCATGGTGGAACTCGACCTGATCTATGACGCCGAACCCGACCGCTGGGTTGCCTTGCGCGCTTGCTTTCACGCCTATCTCAGCCTTGCGCTGCGGCCTGACCGCTGCCGCATCCTGTTTCGCGATGCGCCCTCGGTGCTTGGCCCCCGCGCGATGGAGATTTTGCTGGCCTCGGGCTATGCCGAGATGGTGGCGGACCTCAGCGCATTGATCGCCGCAGGCAGGGTGCGCGCCCTGCATCCCGATGCCGTCGCGTATGGTCTGAATGGTGCGGTGATGGCGCAGGTGCTGTGGCTGATGGAAAGCCATGAGGTCGACCAGACCAGACGCGCCGCCGCCCATGCTGCCTTGGACGCGGTCTTTGACGGCTTCAGCGTCCCGCGCGGTTAGGCCCGCCGCGCTACCGCACCGCCGCGCCGCGCCGCCGCAAACTCTGCCGCCGCAGCACCAAAGGCGGTGAAGAGCGGACGCGACACAGGATCCCCCGCCGCGTTCCATTCCGGGTGCCATTGCACCGACAGGGTAAAGCCGGGGGCATCCTTGACAAAGATCGCCTCTGGCGTGCCATCGGGGGCCCAGCCTTCGATCACGATCCGCGCACCGGGGCGTGCGATGCCTTGGCCGTGCAAGGTGTTGGTCATCACCTCTTCCGCGCCCATCAGGCGGTGGAACACGCCCCCCGCCGCAAAGCGCACGCTGTGGCGCAGGGCGAACTTTTCCTCGATCGTGCCATCCGGCGGCATGCGGTGGTTCATCCGCCCCGGCAGATCGCGGATTTCGGGGTAAAGCGTGCCGCCCATCGCCACGTTCACCTCTTGGAACCCCCGGCAAATACCAAGGAAGGGCTGGCCGCGTTCCACGCAGGCGCGGATCAAGGGCAGCGTGATGGCATCGCGGCAGCGGTCAAAGCAGCCGTGGGCGGGTGTCTCTTCCTCGCCATATTCGCTGGGGTGGACGTTGGGGCGACCGCCCGTCAGCAGGAAACCATCACACAGGTCCAGCAACTCTTCCACCCGGACAAAGCGGGGGTCCGAGGGGATGATCAGCGGCAGGCACCCGGCGACATCGGCCACCGCCTCAGAGTTCATGGTGCCACCCGCGTGGACGGCATAGCTTTCGTTCAGCAAAGCTGTGTTGCCGATGATGCCGATGACCGGGCGATGCTGGGCTTGGCAGGACATGGAACCCACGGGTTTAAGGGACTGCGATGTCGTCATGATAGGCATCCCGTGGGCAGAGGCAACGGGCCGGATGGCACAGACAGGGTGCGAAAGCGTGGAAAACGCCCGGTTTACGGGCAGGCGCGGCCATTTCGTCCTGTTTCGCCGCAGAACATCACCTTAGGCGTTCATCACCTCACGCGGCAGTGACTTGCCTTCCAGTCGGGGGAAGCCTGCACGGTGGCTTTGCACATGAACGGCCCAACTGGATGGAGACTCTGATGCTTGCCAAATACCTTGCCCCCGCGCTGCTGGTCCTGACCGTCGCCACCTTGCCCGCCGGCGCGGAAACGATGGATCATTCTGGGCATGACATGTCGGGGATGGAGAACGCCGCGACCATGGCTTTCATGGAGGCGAACATGAAGATGCACGCCGCGATGGAGATCGCGTTTACCGGCAATGCGGATGTGGATTTTCTGCGCGGCATGATCGCCCATCATCAGGGTGCCATCGACATGGCCCGCGTCGTGCTGGACCATGGCACAGACCCCGAAGTGCGCAAACTGGCCGAAGCCATCATTGCCGCGCAGACGGGTGAAATCAAATGGATGCAGGACTGGTTGGCCAAGAACGGCGGCTGATGCCGCGACGAGACACCTGCGCGACACCCGTTGGAAAATGCCAACGCCCCCTCTCCCCGCCGGGGAGAGGGCAGGGGGAAAAGGGCGTGATTCCGGCCTTTTTGCAACACTGGCCCGGCATACCCTTGTATCCCGCTGATTTTCTTCCCCCTTTGCGGACTTCGCCCTAACTGGCAGAAAAGACCACACGAGGGCTGATATGCCGACGATCTCTGACCATCCTTTGCGCTATGCGCTGGTGAACGAGTTGCATGCGCGGCCTTTTCCGCAGCTTCCGGTGCCGTGCAACGCTGTCTATGTTGCCATCAAGGAACCCGCCGAGGCGGTGAACCGCGACCGCAGCCGGGACCGCGCGCATCTGCTGGACCTTCTGGACCGCTACGGCAGCGCCCATCCGCAGCCTGATGCCACGCATTATTCCGGGCCGATGGGTCGGGCAGAACTGAAGTGGGAATCCCACACCGAATTCGTGACCTATTCCGCCTTTACCCCCGGCATTTCTGCCCGCCCTTTTGATCCGTCCGAGGCCGAGGTGTTTCCCGAGGACTGGATGGCCGAAGCCCCCGGCAAACGCCTGTGTTCAGTGATGATCCGCGTCGATGAACTGCCCGAGGATGAGGCCGGGCTGATCGAGCGTTTGGAAGATTGGTTCGTTCCCGAAAGCCTTGCCGTGGCGCGGGTGGTCGATGGCGCGGCGATCATCGCAGGCGATTTCCGCATTGATGCGGCAGGACAGATGCGCTTTGCGGTCTTTGTGCGCGCTGGCACGGGTGCCCGCCGGGTGGGTCGCATCGTGCAGCGCCTGTGCGAAATTGAGACCTATCGCGCCATGTCGATGCTGGGCCTGATGCGGTCACGCGCGCTGACCTCGCGCTTGAACGAGATTGACCCGAAACTGTCCGAACTGGTGGCCACGCTGGACGGGGCATCCCGCAGCGCCGAGGTGTTGCTGCATGAGCTGTTGTCGGTGTCGGCGGAATTGGAAAGCCTCGCGGTGAAGTATTCCTTCCGCTTTGGCGCGACGGCGGCCTATGAGGCCATCGTGAACCAGCGGATCGAGGTTCTGCGCGAAGAGCGGGTCAACGGGCGGCAAAGTTTTGGCGAGTTCATGATGCGCCGCTATGACCCTGCAATGCGCACGGTCAAATCCGCCGAAGGGCGCTTGCGCTCCATGGCGGAACGGGCGCAGCGCGCGGCAGAGTTGTTGCGGACACGGGTGGATGTCGAACGCAGCGCCCAGAACCAGAAGCTGCTGGAAAGCATGGACAAACGGGCCGACCTGCAACTGCGGCTGCAACAGACGGTCGAGGGGCTGTCTACCGTGGCGATCAGCTATTATGCGGTCAACCTTGGGGCCTATGCCTTGGAGCCTGCGGCCCATGCTGTGCATATCTCACACGGCGTGCTGATGGCACTCTTGACGCCTGTGGTGTTGCTTGGCGTCTGGGGCATGGTGCGGCGGATCAGGAACAAGTTTCACTGAGGCCGGTCGGTTGGGGCTGACCGGCGGAGGTGGGGGTTTCACACCCCCACACCCCCGTGGGGTATTTGGGCCAAGGTGAAAGGCTCAGGTCAAGAACAGGGAAGCCAGCGCGATTAGGGCGGGATACGTCTGGATGAACAGGATCCTGCGAGAGGCTGTGGCGGCACCGTAAAGCCCGGCGATGGCGATGCAGCAGAGGAAGAATGTGGCGGGCGCAAAGCCTGCTCCCTGCGGACCAGCGATCAGCGCCCAGATCAGGCCAGCGGCGAGAAAGCCGTTGTAAAGGCCTTGGTTCGCCGCCAGCACTTTGGTGGCTTCGGCGAAGTCCACTGTGGTGCCAAACGCGCGGCGGGCGCGGGGGGTGGTCCAAAGGAACATCTCCAGCACCAGAATATAGACATGCAGCGCCGCGATCAGCGCGATCAGGACGCCCGCGATCATGCGGCGGGCATCCGAGATTCCACCATGCCAGCGTACCAGCTTGCGCCGAAGGGGATCACATTGTCGTCGAAGTTATAGGCCGGGTGATGCACCATCGCCGTGTCGCCATTGCCGACGAAGATATAAGCGCCGGGGCGTTCGTTCAGCATGAAGCTGAAATCCTCGGCCCCCATCAGGGGCGGGGTGTCGGGGTCGACTTGGCCTGAAACGGCTTGGGCGACCTGAACCGCGTAATCGGTATTCTCGGGCGCGTTCACGGTCACAGGATAGCCGCGTTGATAGTTGACGGTTGCTGTCGCGCCCAAAGCCATCGCGGTGCCCGCCACGATTTCCGAAATGCGGCGTTCGACAAAGTCTTGCACCGTGTGGTCCATCGTCCGGCAGGTGCCCTTCATCTTGACCACCTGCGGGATGACGTTATGCGCCGTGGAGTCGGTCTGCACGGTGCAGACAGAGACCACGACCTGTTTCAAGGGGTCCACATTGCGGCTGGCGATGGTTTGCAGCGCCACGATGATATGCGCGGCGACCACCGTTGTGTCCACGCAATCATGCGGTTTGGCGGCATGGCCGCCCTTGCCGGTCACGGTGTTGTGCATGCCATACACCTCATGGATGCCGAAGCGGTCCATCATGCCGTCGGCGACCATCTCACGCCCGCCGCCGCCGCCTTCTTCCGCCGGTTGGAAGATCACGATGGCGGTGCCGTCGAAATTGCGCGTCTCGGCCAAGTATTTTGCAGCGCCCAGCAGCATGGCTGTGTGGCCGTCATGGCCGCAGGCGTGCATCTTGCCGGGGGTTTTGCTGGCATAGGGCACGCCGGTTTGTTCGATGATCGGCAGCGCGTCCATATCGGCGCGCAATCCGATGACGCGGCCTGCGGTGTCGGTCTTGCCCTTGATCACGCCCACGACGCCGGTGCGGCCGATGCCTGTCACCACCTCATCGCAGCCGAAATCGCGCAGCAGGTCGGCGACGCGCGCCGCTGTGCGATGGACGTCGAACAGCAGTTCCGGATGTTCATGGAAATCGCGCCGCCATGCGGTGATTTCAGGCAGGAGTTCGGCAAAGCGGTTCTTGACGGGCATCGGGCGTCTCCTTTGCGCGCAGCCTGAGCCAAAGGGAAGCCGCTTGCAAGTGCTTGGGGGGCAAGAGGTCAGCCAAAGCGGCGGCGGGCGTCCAGCGCAAGGCCGGTGCCGACCGATCCCAGCATATCCCCCGTGGCGATGGGGATGCCGGGCAAAGCCTCGGCCACCATGCCGCGCAGGACGGGCAGGCCAGAGGAGCCGCCGGTCATGAACACGGTGCCGATGTCAGCGGCCTTAACCCCGGCCTGCGCCAAGGTGGCTGCGACCAGCGCGCGGATGCGGGCAACCGGGGCCTCGACCGCCTGTTCAAAGCGGTCGCGCGTCGCCATTGGGTTCGGCCCGCCGGTCAGCGGCGCAAGGGTCAGGCGCGCGGCATCGGCGTCTGACAGGGTGATCTTGGCACGCTCCACCTCGATCGCCAAGGCATGGCCGTTGCGGTCGGTCACGACGCGGATCAGGCGGTCGATCAACTCGGGCCGGTCAGCATCGGCGCGCAAGCCCTTGAGGTCTGCCGCCGTGCGGGCAGAGTAAAGCGCGTTGATGCGGTGCCAGGTGGCAAGGTCAAGAAACAGATGGCGCGGCATGGTCAAAGCGCCGCCCTTCAGGGTGGAGCCGTGCCCCAGATGCGGCATCGCCTCGGCCAGTGACAAAAGCCGGTCGAAATCTGTGCCGCCGACACGGATACCGCCGTTTGCAAGAATATCACCGCTGCGGTCCGCGCGACGGCTGGGCGCGGGGCCAAGCCGGATGACCGAGATGTCAGAGGTGCCGCCGCCGATGTCAAACACCATGACAAGGCGTTCCTCGGTCAGGGATTGTTCATAGTCCAAGGCGGCGGCGACGGGTTCGTATTGGAACGCGATGTCAGTGAACCCGTGCTCGCGCGCGATGGCGGCGAGGGCATCCTCGGCCGCCTGATCCGCCGCCAGATCGTCATCGACGAAATGCACGGGGCGGCCCAAGGTGGTGGCGGTCAGGCCGGGGTGGGCGGAATCCAACCGCAACCGCAGATGGCCGATGAAGCGCGACAGCACGTCACGGAAACTGACCGCGCGTGACCCGACGGCGGTGCGTTCGTTGATCAGGCCAGACCCCAGCGTGGATTTCAGCCCGCGCATCAGGCGGCCATCTTCGCCGTCCAGATAGGCCGCCAGCGCTGCGCGGCCAAAGCGGGGTGGGGCGTGGTCCACCTCGATGAACACGGCAGAGGGCAGGGTGACGGAGTCTCCCTCCAGCGGCAGCAAGCGTGCGCCTTCGGCATCTGCCAGCCCGAGGGTGGAGTTTGATGTGCCGAAGTCGACACCGCAAAAGACGGGCCTTGCTGAGAGGGGCATGGGGTCACCTTATGAAACGCGGACCCGTCCTGTCCTACAAAGGCGTGCTGGGCGCAATCACCGATCCATCAGAAAAGCGCGACAGTCGAAAGGGGTGCAGGTCATGGCCGGGGTCATTGCCGGTCATCAGGTCCGCAAGGATGCGGCCAAAGGCGGGGCCGATGCCGAAACCGTGGCCCGAAAGTCCCGTGGCGATGGTCAGGCCGGGGATCGCGCCGTCGCGGTCAATCACCGGGATCACATCGGGCATGGTGTCGATCATCCCGCCCCAAGCGTGGCTAAGGACCGGCCTGCCTGCCTGCGGGAAAGCGCTCGCGAAGGCGTCTTGCACGCGGGACAACGCCTTAAGGTTCGGCGCGGGGTTCAGCACGCGCTGGCGTTCAAAGGGCGACACCTCATCGCCCGACCAACGCCGCGCCGTTCCCCACGCGTCGGGGAAATGGCGTGGGGCAAGGGCATGGAATTTCGTGGCCCGCCAGTCCTGTTTCAGGGTGGGCAGATAGACCCCGAAATGACGAAAGGCATCGGGGCCAATAAAGAAATCATGGGTGTAGCCGGGCGCAAGGCTATAGCCGCCATCCTGACGGCGGCGAAAGGCAAAGTCATTGTCGCAGGCGTTGCCCGCGAACACCTCTGGCATCGGGGTCGTGGCGGCAACACTGGACAGGACCGACAGTTGCGGAATCGTGACGCCGTGCGCGCGCAGGAACAGCGACGACCACGCGCCCCCGGCCACCAGAACCTGATCGCAGGCGATGCGGCCCTGTTCGGTGATGACCCCCACCACCCGGCCTGCCGCGATGTCCAGCCGCCGCACGGCGCAGTGTTCGACCAGAACCGCCCCGCGTTGCACCGCTGCCTGTGCCAGCAAAGGCACCGCGACCCAAGGTTCGGCCCGCGCGTCCGATGGCGTCAGCATTCCGCCAACCCAAGGCGCCCGCGATCCCGAAAGCCGCACCTGGACGCCCTCTGCGCCCAAAAGGCGGCTGTCCAGACCGTGGGTGCGGGCATGGGTCATCCAGCCGTCAAACCCGGCCATCTCGGCCTCGGTCAGGGCGAGGTAGAGCACCCCCTCCTGACGAAAGCCGAGCCCCGGCATGGTTTGCGCAAAGGACTGCCACAGGCGGTTCGCCTCGATCATGATGGGCAATTCGGCGGGGTGGCGGCCCTGTTGGCGAATCCAGCCCCAGTTGCGGCTGGACTGTTCGCCCGCGATGCGGCCCTTTTCGCAGAGGACCACTTTCACCCCGCGTTCGGCCAAGAAATAGGCGGTCATCACCCCCGCCACACCCCCGCCAAGGATGACAACGTCACAGGCGGCGGGCGGGGGGCCGGGGTGGCGGATCGGGGTGGACGCAGAGATCGGAAAGGGGGTCATTGGCACAGGTGATCCACCAGACGGGCCATGAAGGTTTCCCCTGCAAGGAATTCCGACAGTTCGATGAATTCGTCGGCCTGATGCGCCTGCGCGATGTCGCCGGGGCCACAGACCACCGCCGAATAGCCCGCGTCTTGGAATTGCCCGGCCTCGGTTCCGTAGCTGACCACACCCGTCGCATTGTCGCCCGTCAGGCGGCGCACAAGGGTTTCCGCCGCCCCTGCGGTTTCGGGAACCAAGGGCGGCACGCCAAAGAACCGCTCCAGATGGATCGCGGCCTCGGGGCGGACGGCTTGCATCGTGGCCTCGATCCGCCGCACCTCGGCCTCAAAGGCCATCGCCCAAGTGTCCATATCCTCACCCGGCACGACGCGCATTTCGGCGGCGAAGCGGCAATCGGCGGCGGTGATGTTATGCGCCGTGCCGCCATTGATCATGCCGACGTGCAGCGTCGTCCATGGCGGATCAAAGGCCATCGCCAAGGGGCCGGGCGTTTTGGCGCGGTTGGCGGCGTTTTGGTCGTTGATCCAGCCGATCAGACGCGCGCCCTCAAGAATGGCCGACACGCCCTTGTGCAGGATCGAGGAATGCACCTCAAACCCTTTGACATGCACGAAATATCCGGTGCCGCCCTTGTGGCCGGTAATTGTTTTCATCCGCGAAGGTTCGCCAATCACCGCTGCCGCCCCTTTGGGCAGCACCGCTTGCATTGCGGCAATCATCGGGGGGGCGCCGGTGCAGCCGACCTCTTCGTCATAGGACAGCGCGATTTGCAGCGGGGTTTTCAGCGCGCGTTTGGACGCGGCCACAAGCGCCCAGATCGCTAACGCGTCAAAGCCCTTCATGTCACAGGTGCCGCGCCCATAAAGCCGCCCGTCGCGTTCGATGACGGTCCAGGGATCAGAGGTCCACGCTTGCCCCTTGACCGGGACCACATCGGTATGACCCGACAAGACCACCGCCCCCGACTCCCACGGGCCGACATGGGCGAAAAGCGCGGCTTTGGTGCGGTCTTCGTTCCAGTGGCGATGCGCCGGGATGCCATGCTGGCCAAGGTAATCTTCGACCCAATCAACCAGCGCGAGGTTGCTGTCCTGACTGACGGTCGGGAAACCGACCAGATGTTCAAGGATGTCGCGGGGCGAAAGGACGGGGGCGCTGGGGCTTTGAGTCATTGTCTGCCTGTTCGGTGCCTGTTCGGGTGGTGGCCTGGCGCAGGTTCGACCGGGGCGGGGCCGGGGTCAAGCCTGCGCTGGCTGACGTAAGGTCAGGTGCAACATAACAATTGCGACAGGCGGAAAAATATCTAACAGTTGTGCAACGGCGGCAAAGACCGCCACGACCGCAACCCCGGCCGCATTTCTGTCTGACCGGGGAAATAAAAGAAAATCAAAGACCTGGGGAGGTCTGCTTATGCCCGATGGGGCGACGCCCGTCCTTGACGTCCGGGGTCTTAAGACCGTGTTCCGCACCCGCGGAGGCGAAGTTCACGCCGTGAATTCTGTCAGCTTTCACCTCAAACCCGGCGAGTTGCTGGGTGTGGTGGGCGAAAGCGGGTCGGGCAAATCGGTCACGATGATGTCCTTGATCGGGCTTTTGCCCTCTCCCCCCGCCGAAGTGCGCGCGGGGCAGGTGCTGCTGGGTGGCCGTGACCTGCTCAAGATTGACGCCAGCGAATTGCGCGATGTGCGCGGGGCCAAGATCGGTTTCGTGTTCCAAGACCCGATGACCAGCCTGAACCCGGTGTTCACCGTGGGCAGCCAGATCATGGAACCCCTGACGCGCCACATGGGCCTGACCAAGGCGCAGGCCCGCGACAGGGCGGCGGAATTGCTGGCGCTCGTTGGTATCCCCGATGCGCAAAAGCGGCTGAAGGATTATCCGCACCAGTTTTCCGGCGGGATGCGGCAGCGGGTGATGATCGCCATTGCGCTGGCCTGTGACCCGGATGTGCTGATCGCGGATGAACCCACCACAGCGCTGGATGTGACGATTCAGGCGCAGATCATCGAACTTGTCAAAGACCTGCGCCAAAAGCTGGGGATGGCGATTGTCTGGATCACGCATGATCTGGGCGTGATTGCGGGCATCGCGGATCGGGTGATGGTGATGTATGGCGGGCAGGTGGTGGAACAGGCCCCGGTGCGGCAGTTGTTCAGCGACCCGCGCCACCCCTATACACGGGCGCTCTTGAAAACGATCCCGTCGCTGACGGGCGAACGCGAAGCGCGGTTGCAGGCCATCGAAGGCCAGCCGCCGATCCTGACCGCCGAACCGACGGCCTGCCCGTTCCGCGCGCGCTGCGCCCATGCCTATGACCGGTGCGAGACGGAAAACCCCCAACGCCGCGCCGTGGATGGCTTGGCCGTGGGGCAGGGCCATGATGTTGCCTGCCACTGGACGCCCGACGTGTCTGCGGAGGGTGCAGCATGACCGCCCCCTTGGTGCAAGTGCGCGACCTGAAAATGCACTTCCCTATCTACTCTGGCCTGCTGCGCCGTCGCTCTGGCGCGGTCAAAGCCGTCGATGGCGTCAGCTTCGACATCCGCGCGGGTGAGACCTTGGGTCTGGTCGGCGAATCCGGCTGCGGCAAATCCACGGTGGGGCGGGCGCTTCTCAGGCTTTACGAACCCACCTCCGGGTCCGTGGTGATTGGGGGCGAGGATATCGCCACCCTGTCCCCCTCTGCGCTGCGCGCCAAACGGCCGATGATGCAGATGGTGTTCCAAGACCCGCAGGCCAGCCTGAACCCGCGCATGACGGTGCAGGCGATCATCTCGGAACCCTTGGACGAACAGTCCGACTGGGACCGCGACCGCAAACAGGCCCGCGTGCTGGAGTTGATGGATCAGGTCGGGTTGAACCGCCGTTTCGCCAATCGCTACCCGCATGAGTTTTCGGGCGGCCAGCGCCAGCGCATCGGCATCGCGCGGGCCTTGGCGCTGAGCCCCAAGTTCATCGTCTGCGATGAACCCATCGCAGCGCTGGATGTGTCGATTCAAGCGCAGGTGGTGAACCTGCTGGAGGATTTGCAGGACAATCTGGGTCTGACCTATCTGTTCATCAGCCATGATCTGTCCATGGTGCGCCATATCGCCGACCGTGTGGCGGTGATGTATCTGGGCCGGATCGCGGAACTTTCGCCGCGCGATGCGCTTTATGCCCGGCCGCTGCACCCCTATGCCGAGGCGCTGCTGTCTGCCGTGCCCGAACCCGATCCGTCGCGCGAAGGGGCGCGTCAACGCATCATCCTGCAAGGCGATGTGCCATCACCCGCAAACCCGCCCAAGGGCTGCAACTTCTGCACGCGCTGTCCCAAGGTGTTTCATCGTTGCCGGGTGGAAAAACCTGATCTTGTCGAGGTGGAGCCGGGCCGTCTGGTCGCCTGCCACCTTTTGCCCGCCATAACCACCACAAGTCCGGCCAAACCGGGCGCTTCACACATGACACAACAAGGAGAGGTCCTATGAAATTCAAAACCGCCCTATTGGGCGCGGCGGCGGCATTCGTGCTCGCCCCGGCAGCCTATGCCGAGCGCGGCACGGACGGGGAAGTGAAGCTTACCTTCCCACAAGCCGTGTCGATCATGAACCCCTATCTGTCGGGCGGCACCAAGGACATCTATGCCTCGTCCATGGTGCTGGAGCCGCTGGCGGGCCTGACGCCCGATGGCGTGCTGGTCCCGAAACTGGTCACCGAAATCCCGACCAAGGAAAACGGTGGCATCTCGGAAGACATGACCTCGATCACGTGGAAACTGCTGCCGGACCTGAAATGGTCGGACGGCACGCCCGTCACGGCGGATGACGCAGTGTTCACGTGGCAGTATTGCACTGATCCGGCGGGCGGCTGCTCGCAGGCCACAAAATACGAAGGTATCACGTCGGTTGAGGCGGTCGATCCCGCCACGATCAAGGTGACCTTCTCCGGGCCGAAGGCGAACCCCTATACCGCCTTTGTGTCGGCCCTTGCGCCGGTTCTGCAGAAAAAGCAGTTCGAAGCCTGCCTTGGCGCGGCTGCCCCGACCTGCACTGACCCCAACAACATGCCGGTTGGCACTGGCCCCTTCATGGTGACAGGTTTTACCGTCAATGACACCGTGTCGATGGCCGCCAACCCGAACTACCGCGACCCGGCCAAGCCCGCCTTTGCGACGGCTGTGATCAAGGGCGGCGGCGATGCCGAAGGGTCGGCCCGCGTCGTGATGGAAACCGGCGAATTCGACTACGCTTGGAACACCCAGATTCCGCCCGAAACCCAAGCGTCGATGGCCGCTGCGGGCAAAGGCCAATTCGTCGTGGCTTTCGGCACGCTGGTTGAGCGGATCGAAATGAACACCACTGACCCGTCGCCCGACCTGCCGGAAGGCGAACGCGCCACCGCCAAGCATCCCCACCCGATCCTGTCGGACATCAAGGTGCGCACCGCGCTGTCCAAAGCGATCGACCGGTCGATCCTTGTTGAAGTCGGCTATGGCGCAGGCGGCAAGCCCACCTGCAACGTCATCCCCGGCCCGGCAGATTGGGCGTCCGACAATGACGGCTGCCTGACGCAGGACATGGAAGGCGCGAAAGCCCTGCTGGATGAGGCAGGCTGGACCGACACCGATGGCGACGGCATCCGCGACAAGGATGGCAAGCCGCTGAACATCCTGTATCAAACCACCGTCAACCCGATCCGTCAGGACTTCCAAGCCCTGGTCAAGGACTGGTGGACCGAGCTTGGCGTCAACGTCGAGCTGAAAGCCATTGATCCGGGTGTGTTCTTTGGCGGTGACCCCGGCTCGCCGGATACCTTCCAGAAGTTCTACGCCGACGTTGAAATGTATGCCAACAACTCGGAAAGCCCGGACCCGGAAAGCTATCTGGGCCAGTATCAGTGCAAGAACGCGCCAAGCCCGGAAACCCAGTGGCAGGGCGAAAACATCAACCGCTTCTGCACCCCGGAATATGACGCGCTTTACGCAACGCTGGCCACCACGACCGACATCGCTGCCCGTCAGGAGATCGCGAAGAAGCTGAACGACATGGTGACCAAGGACTCCATGATCGTGATCCCGCTGGTCCACCGCGGCACGCTTTCTGCGCATTCCAATGCGCTGGGTGGCGTGCAGATCAACGCGTGGGACTCTGAACTGTGGAACGTCGCAGACTGGTTCCGCGTGAAGTGACCTGAACCGCTGCGGGGCTGGTGATCCAGCCCCGCAGACCTTTCCCTTTCCCAAGGCGCACCGGGCATGCTGACCTTCACCCTTCGCAGGCTTTTGCTGGCCATTCCGATCTTGTTGGTCATCAGCCTTGTGATCTTTCTTCTGGTCGATCTCGCGCCCGGATCACCCATGTCTGAAATTCCGCTGACCGTCCCCCCCGATGTGCGCCAGAAGATGATCGAGGCGCTGGGGGCCGACCAGCCGGTCTTTGTGCGCTATCTCTTGTGGCTGAAACAGTTTTTCTGGGTGGAGCCGATGACCTTGGTCGATGGCTGGTTCGGCACCGACTTTACCGCAGGCGAGCAGCGCATCCTGTCATGGCAATCGCGCAGCCCTGTGTTCACCATCATCGGCCAACGCATCCCGCAGACCCTGACCGTGGTGGGCACGGCCTATCTGGTGGGTGTGCTGATTGCCGTGCCCATCGGCATCTATTCGGCTTACCGGCAGTATTCATTCTTTGATCAGGCGGGAACGCTCTTTGCCATGATCGGCTTTTCGGTGCCGACCTTCTTTTCCGGCACGCTTTTCATCATCATCTTCGCGGTCTGGCTGGGCTGGTTTCCGACAAAGTACGACACCACGCTAGAGGTGACGGATTGGGCCACGTTCTGGGAACAGGTGCGCCAGATGGCGCTGCCGGTCATGACGCTGGGCCTTGCCAATGCCGCCGCCATCAGCCGCTACATGCGGTCGTCGATGCTGGACAACATGGCGATGGATTACGTCCGCACCGCCCGCGCCAAGGGCATGAGCGAGCGTGTCGTCGTGCTGCGCCATGTGTTGCGCAACTCGTTGATCCCGGTGGGCACCGTCATCGCGCTTGGCATTCCATCAATCTTTGGCGGGGCGATCATCACGGAAAACCTGTTTGGCGTGAATGGCATCGGGGCGGCCTTGATCGGGGCGATCCATGCCAATGACATCCCCATGGTGCAGACGCTGGCCTTTATCTTCGCGGTGCTGATCGTGCTGTTCAACCTGATTGCCGATATCATCTACGGCCTCTTGGACCCCCGGATCCGCTATGACTGACACCAGCGCCGCCCCCAAACCCTCCAGCCCGCTGCGCGATGTCTGGGCGCAGTTCCGCAGCCACAAGGGCGCGATGTTCGGGTTGATCACGCTGTCGGTGCTGATCATCGCCGTTTTGATCGGCCCCTATCTGTGGGTGCCCGAAAAGCTGTCGGTCGCGCAGGCGATCAAGCTGAAAAACCAAGGGCCGTCGCTGCGCTTTCCGCTGGGGACGGATCAGTTGGGCCGTGACATGCTGGCGCGGATGCTGCTGGCAGGGCGGATTTCGCTGGCGGTGGGTCTGGTCGCCATGGGCATCGCCATCGTGTTTGGCACGCTGATCGGTGTGCTTGCGGGCTATTTCCGCAGGCTGGACGGGCCGTTGATGCGGCTGACCGACATGTTCCTTGCGCTGCCCTTGGTGCCGCTGCTTCTGGTCATGGTGATGCTGTTCCGCGACCGGATCGCCGGGATCATCGGGCCGGAAATGGGGGCCTTTACGCTGATCGTCTTTGCCATCGGCATCACCTCATGGATGGCCACAGCCCGCATCGTGCGGGGCGAAGTGCTGACGCTGAAGGAACGCGAATATGTGCTGGCCGCAAGGTCCATCGGCGCGCGTCCGAACCGGATCATCCTGCGCCACATCCTGCCCAATGTGATCTCTCCGGTCATGGTGGCGGCAACGCTGGGCGTGGCCGAGGCGATCATCACGGAATCCGTGCTGTCCTTCCTAGGCCTTGGCTTTCCGCCCGATTTCCCGACATGGGGGCGGCTGCTTTATGATGGCCTGCAATACATGCAGGTCTATCCTGAACGGGTGGTCTGGCCCGGTGTGGCCATCTCGCTGACGGTTCTCAGCGTGAATTACATCGGCGACGGTCTGCGCGATGCCTTGGACCCGCGCATCAGGGGGCGCTGAGCGCCCCCCCGCCGTCA
Source organism: Rhodobacteraceae bacterium PARR1 (assembly GCA_002256185.1). GTDB lineage: Bacteria > Pseudomonadota > Alphaproteobacteria > Rhodobacterales > Rhodobacteraceae > Paragemmobacter. The sequence goes on from NKIT01000054.1 coordinate 15,553, forward strand.
GTCATAGCGCAGCGCCGTCGCCTTGCCGCGAAAGATCGTATAGGCCAAGACCGTATAGCACAGGATCACCGGCAACACGACCATCACGCCGACAAGGATGATCGACAGGCTTTCGGTGCTTGCCGCCGCTTCGGCGATGGTCAGGCGTTCCGGCACAATGAAGGGGTAAAAGCTGTAAGCCATGCCCGAAAAGCCCAAGACCATCAGCGCAGTGGCTGCGGCAAAGGGGAACCACGCGAAATGATCCCCCGGCGCAGGCAGACGTTTCAGCGCGATCCACAGCAGGGCAACCAACGCCCCCGCCATCAGCGGCAAGGGGGCAAGGGTGACAATCTCCGGGAAGCGGAACCACTTGTCAAATATCCGCGCACTGACCAAGGGCGTCGCGGCAGAGACTGCGCCCATCCCGATCACCACGCCCCAGATGCCGCCCTGCGCCCACTTGACGGCTTTGCGCTGCAACGCGCCATCGGTCTTGAAGATCACCCAAGCCGCCCCGATGAAACTGTAAGCCACGGTCAGCGCGCCTGCGGTCAAGGTGGCAAAGCCCACCTCGGCCCAGCCCCAGCGCAGGCCCATGATATACATGCCCAGCATGAAGCCCTGCGACAGCGAAGCCATCAGCGACCCGCTAAAGAACGCCGCATCCCAGCGCCCCTTGTGCAGCAAGGGGGCCTTGGCGCGGAACTCAAACGCCACACCGCGCAGGATCAGCCCGATCAGCATCACCGCCACCGGCAGGTAAAGCGCGGTCAGGATCGCCCCATGCGCCACCGGAAAGGCCACCAGCAAGATACCGATGGCCAGAACCAACCACGTCTCATTGGCATCCCAGAACGGCCCGATCGAGGCGACCATGCGGTCCCGCTCATCCGGTGCGGAAAAGGGGAACAAGAGGCCTACGCCAAGATCAAAGCCGTCAAGGATGACGTAAAGCAGGATCGACAGCCCCATCAGGAACGCAAAGATCAGCGGCAGCACATCGGGTGCGAACATGGCGATCACTCCGCCGGTTGCAGGGCGGGCTGGACGGGGGGCGTGAAAAAGCTCCCCTTGCGCGCCAGATGGAAGATCACGCCGACATAGGCCACCATCAGCGCAGCATAAACCGCGAGGTAGGCCAGCAAGGTCGTCAGCACCATGCCCGCCGCGACAGGCCCAACCGCATCGGCGGTGGTCAGCACGCCATGCACCAACCACGGCTGACGGCCAATCTCGGTCACATACCAGCCCGCCAAAGTGGCAATCCAGCCCGAAAATGTCATGGCCACCAGACCGATCAGATAGGGGCGCGGCAGGTCTGTCGCGCCGCGACGGCGCAGGAACCACAACCCCGCCGCCCCCATCGCCAGCATCAGCATCCCGGTGCCCACCATCACACGGAAGCCCCAGAACACAGGTGCGACGGGCGGATGCAGCACGGTGCCATCCTCGGCCACAAAGTCATTCAGACCCGGCACCACGCCTGCGGGATCGTGCTTCAGGATGATCGACGCGCCGGACGGAATGGCGATTTCGAACCGGTTTTCGCGCGCGGCCTGATCGGGCAGGGCGAACAGGACCAAGGGCACGTTCGGCCCGGTTTCCCAATTCCCCTCCATTGCCGCCACCTTTTGCGGCTGATGTTCCAGCGTGTTCAAGCCGTGCATGTCACCGGCAAGGATTTGCAGCGGGATCAAGGCCGCGCCAAGGATCACGCCAAAGCGCAGGCCCGTCGCCACAGCCGGCGCTTGATCGCCGCGCAGCCAGCGATAGGCCGACACCCCCGCCACCTGTTGGCGGGTGTCGTCCATCGTGTTCATCAGCCGGCGGAAGTCTTCGCCGCCAGGCAGGCCGCGCACGGCCCAGCCGATGTGCTTGCGTGCGCTGCGCACGCCAGTCAGCTCACCGTACAGCGCGTAGTGCTGCTGCAGGTGGTCGACCAGCCATTGCCGCACGGCCTGCGTGGCCGG
>NKIT01000054.1:17512-24650 GCA_002256185.1 Rhodobacteraceae bacterium PARR1
ATGCCAGCAGCATATGCACCAAGCGGTAGGGCAGCGACGGGTTGAAGATGATCGCCATCCAGTCGGTCGCATGAACCACACCGTCGCGCAGTTCATAGCCTGCGGGTGTGTGCATCCAAGAATTCAGCACAAGGATCCAGAACGCGCTCATTGTCGTGCCAAAGGCGACGAGGATGGTCGCCAGCGTGTGCACCCATCCCGGCACGCGGGACGCCCCGAACAGCATGATGCCAAGGAACACCGCCTCAAGGAAGAACGCTGTCAGGACCTCATAGGCCAACAGCGGACCGGCGACATTGCCCACGGTTTCCATGAAGCCCGGCCAGTTGGTGCCGAACTGGAACGACAAGGTGATGCCCGATACCACCCCCATCGCGAAGGAGAGGGCGAACACCTTTACCCAGAACATGTAAAGGTCCATCCACTTGCGTTCCCCCGTGCTGTTGAACCGCAGCTTGAAGAACAAGAGCACCCATCCAAGCGCGATGGTGATGGTCGGAAACAGGATGTGGAACGAGATGTTCGCAGCAAACTGGATGCGAGAGAGTAAAAGCGTATCCATGGCTCACCTTTATTCAGTTGGCTTGGATATGGTGCGCTGCGCTTGTGGGAAAAGGGGCTGCGTCAGCCCGCCCCATGCTGCGGTTGCACAATCGCTGCCGATACTGCGAAAGGCGGCAAGTTCAGCCGCCTGTATGGCTCATATGCCGCGACATCTGGCCGGATACGGATTGGCGGGAATAGTCAAAGTCATGGCCCTTGGGCTTGCGGGCGATGGCGTTGCGGATGGCCTGTTCCAAGGCGGCGTCATCCGGGCCGGATCGCAGCGGTGCGCGCAGGTCGGCCATATCCTCTTGGCCAAGGCACATGTAAAGCTCTCCGGTGCAGGTCAGGCGCACGCGGTTGCAGCTTTCGCAGAAGTTATGGGTGAGGGGGGTGATGAAGCCGATCTTTTGCCCGGTTTCCTCAAGCCTGACATAACGGGCTGGCCCGCCCGTGCGTTCGGGCAGGTCGGTGACAGTGAAGCGCTGCGCATATCGCGCCCGCAGGTCTGACAGCGCCCAATATTGATCGAGGCGGTTTTCATTGCCCAGATCGCCCATGGGCATAACCTCAATCCACGTCAGGTCATGGCCTTCGCGGGCGCACCAGTCGGTGAGGCTGAATTGCTCATCCTCATTGAAGCCCTTCAGCGCGACCGCGTTGATCTTGACGCGCAAGCCAGCCTCTTTCGCCGCAGTGATGCCATCAAGCACCTGTGCCAGACGACCCCAGCGGGTGATGTCGGCGAATTTGGCGTCATCCAGCGTGTCGAGCGAGACATTGATCCGCCGCACCCCGCATTCGGCCAATTCCGCCGCATGTTTGCGCAGTTGCGAGCCGTTGGTGGTCAGCGTCAGTTCCTGAAGTGCGCCCGAGTCGAGATGGCGCGACATGGCGCGGAAGAAGGTCAGGATGCCCTTCCTCACCAAAGGCTCCCCCCCGGTGATGCGCAGCTTTTGCACGCCCATCGCCACAAAACGCGAACAAAGCCGGTCCAGTTCTTCCAGAGTCAGCAAGTCTGCTTTGGGCAAAAAGGTCATGTTTTCCGACATGCAATAGACGCAGCGGAAATCGCAACGGTCGGTGACCGACACCCGCAGATAAGAGATCGCCCTTGCGAAAGGGTCGATCAGCGGGGCGGAGGAAAGTTGAGGCACGCGCGTATCCATGCGCTAAAGGTAGGCAGTGGCGACATTCCCCGCAAGCACGGATGCGGCGGTGGACGCGCCTTTGGCGTCAGACTATCGTCGGGGGTATGATGAGACAGAGCCTGATATTGATTGCGACGCTGGCCCTTGGCCTTGGCGGCTGCGGCGTCGTGGATAACGTGCGCAGCGGCGGTGTGCCTGACTCCGGGGCTGCGGTCGCCCCGGTTGTGGCTGTGGCCGCCCCCGTGCCGCAGCGCCTGCCGGGCACAGCGGGTGGCCAAAGTGCGGCCGCCTTGGACACCACGACCGAGGCTGAACGCGCCGCCGCTGTTGCCACGGGTCCGGCCAAGGGGGCGGTCTTGGGCAAGGTCCGGGTCTCGCTTGGCAATCCGGCCGATGCGGGTTTTTGGCTGCAGGGCGGGATTGTCACGACCCCCGGCAAAGGCCGCGTCACCGCCGCATCCGGGCAGTCCGTAGCGGTCGAGTTGCGCCCCGGTGTCGGGGCGGCGCAACTGTCCTTGCCCGCATTCCGGGCCTTGGGGTTGAATTTGACCGATCTGCCGGAAGTGACGGTGGGTTCCGAGTGACCAATCGGACGGCGCGGGCAGGCCCGCGCCGACGCGGTCAGCTTTGCCCTGCGCGGTCGCGCAGGCCAAAGCGGGTGGGGGTTTCACACCCCCACACCCCCGTGGGATATTTCAGCAACGGGGAAGGGGTCAGAGGTATTTGGCCGCTTCCTTGCGAGCAAAGGGTTTCATCTTGTCGCCATGGGCGGCAAGGAAGGCGCGGCTGCGCTCGGCGTCGTGTTTGGACAGATCGCGCAGCCACCACGCGATGGCTTTCTGGATGAACCAATCAGGATCGGTGGCATAGATGGCCGCCCAGCCCAGCACGCGGTCGCGGATGTCCAGGTCGGCGGGCTTGGGGAAGTTCATCTTGGTCCAAGGGGGCACCCAAGATTGGATCAGCGCCCAAGCCCCGTCATCGGGACGAAGGCGGGCTTGGGTCAAGAGTTTGGTGGCGGCAACCCGTGCTTCGTGGATGTCGGATTGCCACAGCTCATCGGCCAGCGTCACGCGATCCTCAACACTCAGCTGTTCGCGCCAGCCATTGGCCAGTTCAGTGATCTGCGGCACTGTCACGCCCAGATAGACACGGGGGGCCTTGTGGTAGGCAGCCATCTCAGCCGCCTTCGTGTCATCCGCCAGCGCGCGCAGCGTGGCCAGTGCCTCGTCGATCATTCCACCGTCACCGATTTCGCCAGATTGCGCGGCTGGTCCACATCGGTGCCCTTGGCGATGGCGGTGTGATAGGCCAGTAGCTGCGCCGGAACCGCATAAAGGATCGGCGCGAAGATCGGTGCCACTTCGGGCAGGGTCAGGGTCTGCCAAGCGCCGCTGCCCGCTTCGGCGACACCGGCGGCGTCAGAGATCAGCACAACCTTGCCGTGGCGGGCCATCACCTCTTGCATGTTCGAGACAGTCTTGTCGAACAGCGCGTCGCGTGGGGCGAGGACAATCACCGGAACGGCGGCGTCGATCAAGGCGATGGGGCCGTGTTTCAACTCACCCGAGGCGTAGCCTTCGGCATGAATGTAGCTGATTTCCTTTAGCTTCAGCGCGCCTTCAAGCGCCAGCGGATACATCGGCCCGCGCCCGAGGAAGAGGATGTCCTGCGCCTTTGCCAGATCTTCGGACACGGCGGCGATGTCTTTTGACAAGCCCATCGCGTGGTTCATCAGGCCCGGCAGGCTGTTCAAGGCATGCAGATGGTCTGCCGCCTGTGCCGGGGTCAGGTGGCCACGGTCAAGACCGGCCTTGATCGCCATCAGCGCCAGCACCGTGAGTTGGCAGGTGAAGGCTTTTGTTGAGGCGACGCCCACCTCTACCCCCGCCATGATCGGCAGGGCGAGGTCGGATTCCCGCGCGATGGAGGAGGTGGGGACGTTCACCACGCTGACGATGGTGGCTACCTTGTCACGGGCATAGCGCAGGGCGGCCAGCGTGTCGGCGGTTTCGCCCGACTGGCTGACGAACACGGCCATCGACGCGGGCGACAGCACCGGGTCGCGGTAGCGGAATTCCGACGCGATGTCGATTTCGGCGGCAAGGCCCGCAATCTGTTCAAACCAGTAGCGCGCCACGTGGCAAGCGTAAGAGGCGGTGCCGCAGGCGACCATGGTGACGCGGTCAACGGTCGAGAAATCCAAGGACGCGGGCAGGCGCAGTGCGCCGTCCTGACCCACGTAATGCTTCAATGCATCGGCGATCACTACGGGCTGTTCGGAGATTTCCTTGGCCATGTAATGCTTGTGGCCGCCCTTTTCGATACGGGCGGAGTCGATCGCAATGCGGGTTTCGGCGCGGTTGGCGCGCCTGTCCATCACATCGAAAACCTCAGCGCCCTTGCGGGTGATGACGGCCCAATCGCCCTCTTCGAGATAGGTGATGCGGTCGGTCATCGGGGCCAGTGCGATGGCGTCGGAGCCGACGAACATCTCGCCGTCGCCATGACCGATGGCCAGAGGGCTGCCTTTTCGGGCGGCAACCATCAGGTCATCTTCGCCGTCGAACAGGAAGCAGAGCGCAAAGGCCCCGTGCAGGCGTTGCAGCGTGGCGCGCGCGGCCTCGACGGGTTTCATGCCCCGGTCGAGGTGGAGTTGCGTCAGCAGGGCGACGGTTTCGGTATCGGTCTGGGATTCCTGGGGGTAGCCCGCCGAGGCCAGTTCGGTGCGGAGGTCGCGGAAGTTTTCGATGATGCCGTTATGGACCACGGCCACGGGGCCCGCCTTGTGCGGATGGGCATTGGTCACTGTGGCCGCGCCATGCGTGGCCCAGCGGGTGTGGCCGATGCCGGATTTCCCGGCCAGCGGTTCATGCACCAAAAGATCGGCGAGGTTCACCAACTTGCCCACCGCGCGGCGGCGTTCCAGCCGTCCGACATTCACAGTGGCAATGCCCGCAGAGTCATAGCCGCGATATTCCAGACGTTTCAGTGCTTCAACCAGAATAGGGGCCGCCTCGTGGTTGCCCAAGATACCGACAATACCGCACATGATGAAATCAACCCTTGTTCTTTGCGGCCTTAATGGCCTTCAGACGTTCAAAAAGTTTTATGGCGAGACCCGCCTTGTTGACTTGCCGCGCCCGCCCCAAGGCGACCGCCTCGGCAGGCACGTTTTCGGTAATCACAGACCCTGATCCGGTCAGCGCATCATCACCTACCGTGACGGGCGCGACAAGCATGGTGTCTGATCCGATGAACACCCGTTTGCCGATGGTGGTGCGGTGTTTCATCACCCCGTCGTAATTGCAGGTGACGGTGCCTGCGCCGATATTGGTGCCTTCGCCGACATCGGCATCGCCCAGATAGGTGAGGTGGCCGACCTTGACGCCTTCGCCAAGGATGGAATTCTTGATCTCGACGAAATTGCCGACATGAACATCTTCGGCCAGTTCAGCGCCGGGGCGCAGGCGGGCGAAGGGGCCGACATCGGCGCCGCGGCTGATGTGGCAACCTTCAAGGTGGCAGAACCCCTTCACCTCGGCCCCCGATTCAATGGTGACGCCGGGGCCGAAGATGACAGCAGGGCCGATGATCGCATCGCGGCCGATGTGGGTGTCCAGCGCGAAGAACACGGTTTCCGGGGCGGTCAGGGTGGTGCCATTCTCTAACGCTTCGGCCCTTGCGCGGGCTTGGAACAGGGCTTCGGCGCGGGCGAGTTCGGTGCGGGTGTTCACGCCCAGCGTTTCGGATTCGTCACACAGGACCAGACCCGCCGACAGCCCCTCGGACCGCGCGAGTTCCACGATATCGGTCAGGTAGTATTCGCCCGAGGCATTGGCATTGCCGACAGCGGCACACAGGCGCATCAGGGTGGCGGCATCGGCGCAAACAACTCCGGAATTGCAGAGGGTTATGGCGCGTTCCTCAGGCAAGGCGTCCTTGAATTCGACGATGCGGTGCAGCGCTTCACCTTCCGCGACCAGACGGCCATAGCGGCCCGGATCGGCGGCATGAAAGCCCAAGACCACCACGGCATGGCGCCGACGGGCGGCGAGCATCTTTTCCAGCGTTTCCGATTGGATAAAGGGCGTGTCGCCATACAGCACCAGCGCATCGCCCACAAAGCCCTCAAGGGGGGGGGCGGCCTGCAAGACGGCATGGGCGGTGCCCTTTTGCTCCGACTGCCGGACAGTCGCCACATCGGGGTCAAAGGCGCGGGCGGATTTTTCCACCAGTTCCGCCCCGTGGCCTGTGACCACCACGGTCAGCGCCGGATCAAGGCTGCGCCCTGCCGTCATGGCGTGATGCAAAAGCGGAGCCGCCGCCACCTTGTGGAGCACCTTGGGCAGGTCCGAATTCATCCGGCTTCCCTGTCCCGCAGCAAGAATGACAAGCGCAACCTGCATACTGACCCTTTCTTTCCGACGCTGCCCGTTTTACCCCGGTGATCCGCGACCACAAGGGGCGGCGCCCTCAATTCACATTGCGGGTTGTTGCAAAAGCGCGTTTGGGGGGATTTTCGTGTCGGACATGAGAAATGGCGCGGGGCGGACGGTCGTTTTTGATCTGGATGGCACGCTGGCCGATACCAGTGCCGATCTGCTCGCTTCGGCCAATGCCTGCTTCCGGCGGTTGGGGCATGGCGATCTTTTGACGCCCGCAGATGCGCTGACAGCATTCCACGGCGGACGGGCGATGTTGCGGCTTGGGTTCTCGCGCCTTGGCGACTGGACGGAAGATATGGTCGATGCCGAATATCCCCGGCTGCTTTGCGCCTATGAGGGCGCGATTTGCGTTCATACCACGCTCTATCCCGGCGCTGTGGCAGCGGTAGAGGCTCTGCGGCACCGGGGGTTTGCCGTGGCGATCTGCACCAACAAACCCGAAGGTCTGGCCGAAACCCTGCTGCGCGCGCTTGGGGTGCGGGACATGTTCGCCGCGCTGGTCGGGGCGGACACGCTGCCGACGCGCAAACCCGATCCCGCGCCCTATATCGCCTCGGTGCAGCGGGCGGGGGGCACGGTGGCGCGGTCGATGCTGGTCGGCGATACCGACACCGACCGCAAGACAGGGCGGGCGGCGGGGGTGCCGGTGGCACTCGTCACTTTTGGCCCCGAAGGCCACACCATCGCGCGGCTGGAACCCGATGCATTGTTGCACCATTTCGACGATCTGCCCGACCTTGCGGAAAGATTGATCCCATGACCGAAGCACCCGCCTTGCCCGCAAGACCGTCCGTGTCGCGCCATGCCGTGACATTCGTGCTGCTGACGGTGCTCTTGGACATGGTGGGCTTCGGTCTGATCATCCCGGTCACGCCTGCGTTGATCGAAGAGGTGGGCGGGGTGGGCCTGTCCCAGGCTTCGGTCATCGGTGGGTGGATGTTCTTTGCCTTTTCCTTCACGCAGTTTCTGTTCAGCCCCTTGGCGGGGAACCTGTCA
>NKIT01000264.1 GCA_002256185.1 Rhodobacteraceae bacterium PARR1
CTGCCCCCTGCCCGCCCGACAGGCTGTCATCGCCCGCACCGCCCAGCAGCGTATCGGCCCCGTCATCGCCCGACAGGGTATCCCCGCCATCCCCGCCATCAAGAACGTCATTGCCCGCACCACCGAACAGCGTGTCCTCCCACACCTCACCAATCAGCGTGTCGTTGCCGGGCGGGCCAAGGCCGGGCAGCTTAACCCCGGTGACGATGGACACGCCGATCTCATCAGCGGGCACTGGCACGAAAGGATCAGCCATGCCGGGATCAAGCGCCACCTGTCCCCCGGCATCAACCAGCGACGCAATCACCTCAGCCACGGTCAGCGGACGACCGGCGACCAGTTCCAGCGCCTCATCCCAGAACACCAGCACCCCCCCGGTGGCGGTGGGTTGCACCGCCAATTGCGCCGCGCCGCGAAAGAACGGCCAGCGCGACAGGTCCAGATGATCCACCCCCGGCGTGAAATCGAGGATCACGTCGCGCTGCCCATCCGCCCGCAGGATGAAGGTGTCCGCCCCTGAACCTCCACTCAGCCGTTCGGACCCTGCGCCATCAAGGATCAGATCATCCCCCGCGCCCGCCTGCACCGTGCCGCCCAGCGGGGCGGTCAGAAGATCATCCCCCGCCGTCGCCGTCCCCACCGCGCCAAGCGTGGCCAGCGACACCGACAGCACCGTCACCCCCGCCTCAACCGACGAGGTGACCAGCACTTGCAATTCAGTGCCGACACGCACCAGACGCAGCGCGGAAAGATCGGTCAGCCCAGTGGCCAGCGTGTCGGCCAGCGCGTCCAGCACCTGCAGCGTGCCATCGGGCAGCAGGGTCAAGAGTGTGACGCCGTCATCCAGACCAGCGGCGACCACGAACACCCGGTCCCCTACCACGATGGCGTCCAGCGCGGTGACGTGGTCGAAACGGCTGTTCAGCGTGTCGATCACCTGCCCTGTCGCCGTCAGCACACCGCGACTGTCCAGTTGCATCGCCGTCAGGCTGTTCGATCCGCTGGCGGCAAGGAAGACATGGGTCTTTCCCCCCGCCTCGACCACCGCCATCGCTTGCGGGGTTTGCACCGGGATCGTGGCACGACCGGGGGCAGAGTAGTCCGCGTTCAGACTATGCGTCAGTGTCAGCCGCCCATCCGCGCCGATGGCAAAGACCGATACCCCGTTTTCAGGGGCCGAGGCGGTCAGCAGAAAACTCCGCCCCCCCGCCTGCGCGATTGCCATGCCGTTGATCCCGCGCGCATGGGAATCGCCGATGTCCGCTGTCACCGCCACCTGCCGCAGGCTGTTGTCCGCCCCCAGCGCATAGACCGTCACCCCCTGCCCTTGGGGACGGCTGGCATAAAGGAAGGTGCCGCCGGGCGTGACCTGCGCCACCACCTCAACCGCTGATGTCCATGTCAGCGCGTCCGACAGCCAGCCCATGACCGACCGCCCCCCCGCGCCCCGGGCGGCGGCCAACAGGTCCGGCGAGAGCCCC
>NKIT01000055.1 GCA_002256185.1 Rhodobacteraceae bacterium PARR1
GCGCCCCGATGCTTTGGGCATCGGGGCAATCCTTGTCGTTGCGCCTTTGGACAATTTCAAAAGTGGCGGGCTAGCGACCCTACGCTCCCTACCCCTTCGGCAGCGCCTTCGTCTTCGCCACCGCCGCAAACTGGGTCATCACCTCTTCCACCCCGTGCTGTTCGGACAGCCGCAATAACGCAAATCGCACAGCAGCGACCTCGCGGTACCAGTTCAGGAAGGCGGCGTTCAGGCCCGCCCCGGCGATGGCCCCCAGCACGGGCACGGCTTGCGCGGCGAGTTTCTGGCCCAAGGCCGCGGCCAGACGCGGCGCGATGGTGCGGATCAACTGGTTCAGCGCCGGACCCGTGACCGTCAACCGCGCCGAAAAGAACGAGGTGTTCACCCCATCATCCGCCGCCAAGGGCGAGCCTGCACCGAACACCCGCAGACATTCGGCCTTGATCGCCGGATCGTCGGGATCAAAGCCCGCTGCCCGCGCCTCGCGCCGGATCGCATGCAGGATCACCGTCACCGACACCGGCAATTCAGCGAGTGAGGTTGCAATCCCCCCCGCGCCACCCGCCGCCCCGGTCAACACAGCCGCCGCCATCGGGCCATTGCGCCCAAAATCCGGGCCCTTGTCGCCCTGCGCGGCAAGGCCAAAGGCCACCGACAGCGCGCGTTCGGTCGCGGCCTCAATCTGGCGCTTCACACTGTCAGGCAGCGCGTCCAACCGCCCCTCCAGAGTACCGCCCAACCGCAGGATCAGGCCCATCACCGGACCATTGGCCCGTGTCAGACGGTCGGCCAAAGCGCGCAATTCTGCGCTGCGGTCGGGCGCGGCGATGGCGGGCAGCATCACGGGATCGGCGGGAAGATCGTTGTCCATGTGCCAAAGATGTGCGCACGAAGGCCCGCCCGCAAGGGGAAACCCTCAGGTCGCCTTGGTGACCGGCCCCTTGACGCCGTCCCATGCACCAGCACGCAAAGCCAGACCCAGCACGCGGTCGGGGTTGGTGGGGGGCGGCATCTCTACGCCCTCTAACTTGCGGAACCCAACGCGGCTGTAATAGGGTGCGTCGCCGACCAGCATCACCCGCTCCCACCCAAAGCGCCGCGCCTCGGCCAGGCTTTCGTTGATCAGCAACCCGCCCAACCCCTCACCCTGCCGCGTCGGGTGAACGGCGACGGGGCCAAGCAGCAGGGCATCTTGCCCCGCAGCCTCAATCGGCCAATAGCGGATCGCGGCGGCCAGCGTGCCATCGGCATCGCGCAGCGTCAGACAGAGCGCGGCCACGGTCGGCACACCATCGCGCAAACGGTAAGACGAAAGCGCCGTCCGCCCCGGCGCGAAGCAGAGGTCATAGAGCGCCTCAACCTCCCACCAGTCAGCCTCGGTCTCTTCTTCCAGCCTGTACACGCGCGCTTTGCCCCTCTGCCCCGGGTCGTTGCCCGAATCTTGTGGAAACGCCGATAACACCCGATTACGTCAGGATCAAATCACCCGGTGGCCTGTTGCCGCCAAGCGTTGGGAATCCGCATGTTCTACCGCCCCGCCGACGGCCACGGCCTGCCGCACAATCCCTTTAACGCCATCGTGGCCCCCCGCCCCGTGGGCTGGATTTCCACGCGCGGCACGATGGGGGACAATCTGGCGCCCTATTCGTTTTTCAACGCCACCGCCTATGTGCCGCCGCAGGTGATGTTTTCCTCGACCGGGGTGAAGGATTCGCTGGCGGCAGTGCGCGAAAGCGGGGTGTTTGCGGTCAATATCGTCGAAGAGGCGATGTTGCAGGTGATGTCCGACACCTCGCGCCATTTCCCGCGCGGAACGGATGAGTTTGCGGCCTGCGGTGTGACCAAGGCGGAGTGCGACAGCATCGACTGCCCGCGCGTGGCGGATGCCCCGGCGACGCTGGAATGCCGGGTGACCGAGGTGATCGCCCTGCTGGGGGCCGAGGATTTCATGGTGCTGGGAGAGGTCGTCGGGGTGCATCTGCGCGACGATTGCCTGAAGGGCGGGCGGTTTGACGTCACCGCCTTCAACCCCGTCGCCCGCTTGGGCTACCGCGATTACACCGTGGTGCGCGAGGTGATCACTTTGGACCGTCCCGACGATTGAACCGTTACAGCGGCGCGACAGAGGTCACCGTGCCATCGGCCCCGACCAGACAGCGCCACGGCCCGTTTTCCCCTGCGGCAGTGGCGCGGACCTCAACCCCGTCACCGGCAGCACGGCGGTCATAGATCAGCACATCATTGCCAGACCGTCCCACCGCCGAGGCGACCGCCGCATGACAGGCTGCACCCGCATCATCCCCCGGCACCTCTTGCGCGGCCGAAACGGTGGTGCGCACACCACCGCCCACACATCCGGCAAGGGTCAGGATCGCAGTGGACAGGAGCAGGAAACGGGGCATGGTGGGTCTTTCTTTGGCAGTGCGCGAGTCTGAGACTGCACCAGCACGGCGTTTCCGACCAGCCCTCTCGGGCAAAAGCTGTGACGTCTGGGCCGATTCAGGAGGTGAAGCAGCCCCTTTCCCACCCGCCACGTCCTGCTAAGCTGGCCGTTGATGCCAGCCGCGACGGAGTGTGAGTGCCATGCAGACCATGATCGGGGTGATCGGCGGATCAGGGGTTTACCAGATCGACGGGCTGGAGGATGCCGAATGGGTCAGCGTTGCCTCGCCTTGGGGCCACCCTTCGGACCAGGTGCTGACGGGGCGGCTTGATGGTGTGCCCATGGCCTTTCTGCCCCGCCACGGGCGCGGGCATGTGCATTCGCCCACCGATGTGAACTTCCGCGCCAATATTGACGCCTTGAAGCGGTTGGGCTGCACCGATGTGGTGGCCGTCTCGGCGGTGGGGTCGCTGCAGCAGGATTACAAACCCGGCGATTTTGTGATCGTCGACCAATACATCGACCGCACTTTCGCGCGGGAGAAATCCTTTTTCGGCACTGGCTGCGTGGCCCATGTCGGCTTTGCGTACCCCACTTGCCCGCGCCTGTCCGCTGCCTGCGCCGATGCCGCCCGCGCGGCAGGTGTGACCGTGCATCAAGGGGCCACCTATCTGGCGATGGAGGGACCGCAGTTCTCCACCCTCGCCGAATCGCGGCTCTATCGGTCTTGGGGCGCGGATGTCATCGGCATGACCGGCATGCCCGAGGCGAAGTTGGCCCGTGAGGCCGAGCTTTGCTATGCCTCGGTTGCGATGGTGACAGATTACGATTGCTGGCACCCGGATCATGACGCGGTGGATGTGGCGCAAGTGATCCGCACGCTGACCGCCAATGCAGGCAATGCGCGGGCCTTGGTGGCAGGGCTGCCGGGATTGTTGGGCGCGGACCGCACGCCTTGCCCGCATGGCTGTGACCACGCCTTGGACATGGCGCTGATGACGGCACCGGACAAACGTAACCCCGAACTTCTGGCAAAACTCGATGCGGTGGCTGGCCGCGTGTTGAAAGGCTGAAACGATGGCAAAGACCGTCAAAGACTACATCCGCACCATCGTGGACTTTCCCCATGAAGGCATTCTCTTTCGCGATGTCACCACGCTCTTCGCTGATCCGCGCGGGTTTCGGATGTGTGTCGATCAGCTTTTGGCCCCCTATGCCGGGATGCGCATCGACAAGGTGGCGGGGCTTGAGGCGCGGGGGTTCATCCTTGGCGGGGCTGTGGCGCACCAGTTGTCCACCGGCTTCATCCCGATCCGCAAGAAGGGCAAACTGCCGGGGGCCGTGATTTCCGAAAGCTACACGCTGGAATATGGCGAAGCGACCGTCGAGGTACATGATGACGCCATCCTGCCCGGTGAAAAGGTACTGCTGGTCGATGACCTTTTGGCCACGGGCGGCACGGCAGAGGCCGGGATCAAGCTGATCGAACGCCTCGGCGCGCAGGTGGTGGGCTGCGCCTTTGTCGTGGACCTGCCCGATCTGGGCGGGCGTAAGAAACTGGAGGCGATGGGGATGGACGTGCATTCACTTTGCGCCTTTGAAGGGCTTTGAGGCGGGGTGATTTGGGCTGCCCCCGGGAGGGGCTCACCCCTCCCGGACCCACCCGAGGATATTTGCCGCAGAGAAGACAGGCGCGTTAAGGGTTCGGTAAGGCGAATCACGCTGAATGGGCGGGCCGGATGGCAGTCCGGCTTGCTGCTTGCTTGGACAGAAACCCTCAACCCACCCCGCCGGCAACCCACCGGCGGGGCTTTATGCGCCTTGGCTGCCTGCCAAACGGCCCAAGCACAGGACGGCGCAGTGCCACATCCGGGCAGCGCAGGGCCTTTCCTTCCGGCACCAATTCCCCCTATGGTAAGGCATACGACGGAAGGGGCGATCCATGGCGCGCAGCATCGACTACGGCAATCTCATGCATCGCGCGATGCGCGGACTGATCCAGACGGTCCTGCGCGATGTCGCCAAGAACGGCCTGCCGGGGGCGCATCATTTCTTCATCACCTTCGACACCAACCACCCCGGCGTTGCCATCGCCGATTGGCTGAAATCGCGCTATCCATCGGAAATGACGGTGGTCATTCAGCATTGGTACGAAAACCTGATCATCGAAGAAGACCAGTTTTCGATTACGCTGAACTTCGGCAACCAGCCAGAGCCGCTGGTGATCCCCTTTGACGCGGTGCGCACTTTTGTCGATCCGTCGGTCGAATTCGGGCTGCGCTTTGAAACCCATTCTGACGATAACAGCGACGACAGCGACGAAGCCAGCGAAGACGATGATGGCGACGACGATCCGCCGCCCACCCATGACGCGCAGGTGGTCAGTCTGGACAAGTTCCGCAAGCATTGATGTCGGTATGCGACGGTATGCCGATTGATTTCAGCCGGACCGCGCAATAAACGGTGGCCCAGCGAAATCAGGAGGCTTGCCCGATGTCCGTCACCCGCACCGAAACTGACAGCTTTGGCCCGCTGGAGGTTCCCGCCGAAAAGTATTGGGGCGCGCAGACCCAACGCTCGATCATCAATTTCCCCATCGGCTGGGAACGCCAGCCGGTCGCCATCATCCGCGCGCTTGGCGTGATCAAGAAGGCCTGCGCGCTGGTCAATATCGACCAGGGCGATATCTCGCCCGACTTGGGCCATGCCATCGCGGCGGCGGCGCAAGAGGTGATTGAGGGCAAGTTTGACGACAACTTCCCGCTGGTGGTCTGGCAGACCGGATCGGGCACCCAGTCAAACATGAACGCCAATGAGGTGATTTCGAACCGCGCCATCGAAGTGTTGGGCGGGGTGATGGGGTCCAAAAAGCCCGTCCACCCGAATGACCATGTGAACATGGGGCAATCGTCGAACGACACCTTCCCCACCGCGATGCATGTGGCCATCGGCATGATGGCGCGTGATGTGTTGCTTCCGGGGCTGGAGAAACTGTCGGCGGCACTTTGGGCCAAGTCGGCGGAATTCAAGGACATCATAAAGATCGGCCGCACCCACACGCAGGATGCGACGCCCCTCACCTTGGGGCAGGAATTCTCGGGCTATGCCACGCAGGTCGACAAGGGCATCGCGCGGGTGAAGTCGTGTCTGCCCGACATCTATGAACTGGCGCAGGGCGGCACAGCTGTCGGCACCGGGCTGAACACCCGTGTGGGCTGGGATGTGCGGGTGGCAGCGCGGATTGCCGAAATCACCGGCCTGCCCTTTGTGACCGCGCCGAACAAGTTCGAGGCGCTGGCCGCGCATGACGCGATGGTCATGTTCTCAGGCGCGTTGAAAACCGTGGCGGTGGCGCTGTTCAAGATCGCCAACGACCTGCGTCTGCTGGGCTCTGGCCCGCGTTCGGGTCTGGGGGAACTGATCCTGCCGGAGAATGAGCCGGGATCGTCCATCATGCCGGGCAAGGTGAACCCGACGCAGGCGGAGGCGCTGACAATGGTCTGCGCCCATGTCATGGGCAATGATGCCGCTGTGGGTTTTGCTGGCAGCCAAGGCCACTTTGAACTGAACGTCTACAACCCGATGATGTCCTATAACGTGCTGCAATCCATGCAGCTTTTGGGCGATGCGGCGGCCAGCTTCACAGACAACATGGTGGTCGGCACGCAGGCAAATGTGGCGCGGATCGACAAGTTGATGAAGGAATCGCTGATGCTGGTGACGGCACTTGCGCCCACCATCGGCTATGACAACGCGACCAAGGTGGCCAAGACCGCGCATAAGAACGGAACGACCCTGAAGGAAGAGGCGATTGCCTTGGGCTTTGTCGATGCCGAAACCTTTGATCGCGTGGTGCGGCCTGAGGATATGATCGGCCCGAAGGGCTGACGCATGGCCGACATCATCAACCTGCGCGCAAAACGCAAAGCAGCGGACCGCAAGGCCGCCCGCGCGCAGGGCGATGCCAATGCGGCGAAGTTTGGCCGAACCAAGGCAGAGCGGGCGTTAGAGGCTGCCCGTGCGGCAAAGGCAGCGCGGGCCTTGGACGGCCATAAGCGGGACGGCGGGCCAGAGCAGGATTAACCCGCCGTTAACCGAAGGGCGGCAAGGTGGGCCGATGACACGCAACACGCTGCCCTTTACCCCGCATGGCTGGATCGCCCACCTGTTCAACTCACAGGCGGCGCGCGATGGCGCCGTGATCCGTCGGCAAGTGCGCGATGTGGAACGCTATGTCGGGCGCGACGTGTTTCTGACAGAAATGCAGCGGCGCGGGTTTCCGGTGCTGGAAAACGCAGGGCAATTCATCATCATCTGCAATTCTGAACCCATACGCCGCGTGGTGTGACGATTTCTGGCGCAGAAATCATGCGGAATTTGGCGCAAATTCCGAATCTCGATGCCAACCCGCGGTTTCTGCGCCAGAAATCGCTGCGAAATCTGCGTCAGATTTCGCGTTGGCAGGGACTGCGACGCCCCCTATCTTGCAGCGATGTCCGCCCGCCCGCAAAAACACTCGCTGACCCTGCGCGGTCACCGCACCAGCGTCTCGCTGGAGGCGGCGTTCTGGGACGCCTTTCGCGCTATCGCGGCCGAGCGGGGGCAAACGCTGAACCAGCTTGCCACCGAAATCGACGCAGGCCGCGACGGTGAGGTGGGCCTCGCTTCAGCGATCCGGGTGTTCATCCTGTCGCATTTCCGCCGTTAGGGCTGGAAAAGCCATCAACCATGCGCTAATCCGCGCCCATCCCAAAAGCCGGAGTGCGCCCCATGAAAGCCGCCGTCGTCACTTTCCCCGGATCGAACTGCGACCGTGATCTTGCCATGGCCTTCGAACGCGCAGGCTGGCAGGTGGCCCGCGTCTGGCACAAGGACAGCGCCCTGCCCGAAGGCACCGATGTTGTCGGCGTGCCGGGTGGGTTCTCGTTCGGCGATTACCTGCGCTGCGGGGCCATCGCGGCGCAATCTCCCATCGCCACGGCAATCAAGACCCATGCCGCGCGCGGCGGCTATGTGCTGGGCGTCTGCAACGGCTTTCAGGTGCTGACCGAGATGCAACTGTTGCCCGGTGCCTTGATGCGGAATGCCGGGCTGAAGTTCATTTGCAAGACGCTGACGCTGAATGTGGCGACCACAGACAGCGCCTTTACCTCTGGTTATGCCAAGGGACAGGCGCTGCAAGTGCCGGTCGCGCATCATGACGGCAATTACACCATCGACGCTGCTGGTCTGGCCGCGCTCAAGGATCAGGACCGCATTGCCTTTACCTATGCGTCCAATCCCAACGGATCAATGGCCGATATTGCGGGTGTGCTGTCAGCGAATCGCCGTGTCCTCGGCATGATGCCGCACCCGGAACGCGTCGTGGACAGCGTCCATGGCGGCACCGATGGCGCGGCGATGTTCGCGGCGCTGATGGGCGGGTTGACGCTCGCGTGATGCCGCAGCGGACCGCATCGGCTTGAGGCTGGAAGGGCGCGGTCTTACAGTGCCCCCATGCAAGACGCCGATCCCATGTCGAATGACACTGAACCCACGCCGGGGATTTCCTGGCGTGTGAAACTGTCCATAGGCTTGCTCGTTGTGCTGGCCATCGTCGTCATCGCGGTCACCAATCGCTGGTTGTCGGAACGCTTTACCGAAACCACCCGCAACCGCGCCGAACTGCGGCTGGCGCTTTATTCGGGCAATATCGTTTCGGAATTGCAGCGCACATCCGTCGTGCCCTTGCTGCTGTCGGGCGATCCCATGCTGGCAGAGGCGCTGAAGTCGTCGAACTTTGCCTCTACCTCGCAAAAGCTGATCACGGTGCAGTCGGAAATTGGCGTGGCGTCGATCCTGCTGATCGACCGGGATGGGCGCACCGTAGGGGCGACGAATCGCAACCTGCTGGGCACCAACCATCGCGGATCGGCCTATTTCGTCGAGGCGCAGCGCACCAAGGACACCGTCTTTACCGCACAGGCGCGCGAGGGCGGCGGCTATGACTTCACCTATTCCCGCGCCATCGCCTTTGAGGGCAAGGTTGCGGGCGTGATCGTCGTCGCGGTCGATTTGATGAAATACGAACGCGCATGGTCGGGCTTGCAGGACGCGGTGTTGGTCACCAACAGCGAAGGCACGGTCATTCTGGCGACCGAACCACGCTGGCGGGGTCTGCCCTTGGATCAGGCGATGACCGCGCGGGATGTGCCCTCGGTCCTTGGCCGTGCGTTGCAGGCGACCACGGATTGGGCGCAAAGCCCACCCGATGCCTATCTGCGTGGCGAAGCGGTGATGAAGACCGAGGCGCGGGTGCCCTTCCGTGGATGGCGCATGGTCACGTTCACGGCATATGATTCCGTGCGTGAACAGGTGAACGGCGTCCTTGCCCTTGAAATCATGGGCTTTGCCATTCTGCTGGCGATCACCTTTTACCTGTTGTCGCGTCGGGCATGGTCCCGCACAGCCACTTTTCAGCGCGAGTCGGCGGAACTGCGCCTGCTGAATGCGCGTCTGCAACGCGAGATCGCGGAACGCGAGAAGGTGCAGAAGGATCTGGAAGTGGCCGAACTGACGCTGGCGCAATCGTCGAAACTCGCGGCACTGGGTGAGATGTCGGCCGCTGTCAGCCATGAACTCAATCAGCCGCTGGCCGCGATGAAGACCTATCTGGCAGGCGCGCGTCTGTTGTTGCAGCGCAAGCGCCCCGAAGAGGCGCTGTCGTCATTCCAGCGGATCGACGATCTGATTGAACGCATGGGCGCGATCACACGGCAGCTCAAATCCTATGCCCGCAAGGGCGGTGAGGCGTTTGAACCCGTCGATCTGCGCGCCAGCCTGTCGTCTGCCCTGTCAATGATGGAGCCGCAGTTGAAACTGCGCGTGGTCAAGATCACCCGCACCCTGCCGCGCCAACCCGTGATGGTGATGGCAGACCGTATCCGGCTCGAACAGGTCATCATCAACCTGCTGCGCAACGCGCTGGACGCCACCAAGGAAATGCATCAGCCGCAAATCGACCTGCTTTTGTCGCAAGGCGAAGTGGCGATTCTGACCGTGCGCGACAATGGCCACGGCATCCAGAATTTGGACAGTTTGTTTGAGCCGTTCTACACCACCAAAAAACCCGGCGAGGGGGTGGGTCTGGGATTGGCGATCTCCTCAGGCATCGTGACAGACCTTGGCGGCCGCCTGACGGCGCGCAACGCGGAACGGGGCGGCGCGGTCTTTGAGATGCAGTTGCCCTTGATGGGCAAAAAAGTTGAAGCAGCGGAATGAGGGCAAGATGGCGCGTGCGATGAAAGTGGCGATCGTCGATGACGAGGCGGACATGCGGCAATCCATCAGCCAATGGCTGGCCCTGTCTGGCTTTGACACCGAAACCTACGCCAGCGCCGAAGATGCACTGAAAGGCATCGGGCCAGAGTTTCCGGGCGTCGTGGTGTCGGATGTGCGCATGCCGGGGATGGACGGCATGGCCTTTCTGAAACGCTTGATGGGTATGGATTCAGGGCTTCCCGTCATCATCATCACGGGCCACG
Organism: Rhodobacteraceae bacterium PARR1; assembly: GCA_002256185.1. Lineage (GTDB taxonomy): Bacteria > Pseudomonadota > Alphaproteobacteria > Rhodobacterales > Rhodobacteraceae > Paragemmobacter. Next base: position 9,907 of record NKIT01000055.1, read on the forward strand.
GCGATGTGCCCATGGCCGTTGAGGCGATGCGCGTGGGTGCCTATGACTTTCTGGAAAAACCCTTCAACCCCGACCGCATGACCGAACTGGCCAAGCGCGCGACGCAAGCCCGCCGCCTGACCTTGGACAACCGCGCATTGCGGCGGGAATTGTCGGATGGGTCGGTCCTGATGAAGAAACTGATCGGCACATCGACCGTGATGGAACGTCTGCGTGAAGACATCCTCGATCTGGGTCAAGCCGACAGCCATGTGCTGATAGACGGTGAAACGGGGACCGGCAAGACCATCGTCGCCCATGCCTTGCATGCCGTCGGGCCGCGCGCGTCAAAGCGTTTTGTCACCGTCTCTTGTGCCGCTTGGTCCGAAGATCAACTGGCCGCCAAACTCTTTGGCCCCGCCGAAGATGGCTCGCTCCCCTTGGTCGAAGAAGCGCGGGGCGGCACTCTGTGCCTGGAAGACATCGAATCCCTGTCACATGGCCTGCAATCGCGGCTTTTGACCTTTATCAACGATCAGGGCCTGCCGCCGGAAACGCGGATCATCGCTATCTGCAACGAACACGCGCCCGACAAGACGCTGGAAGATGCGCTGCGGTCTGACCTGTTCTACCGCCTTGGCGCGATGACCATCCTGTGCCCCCCCCTGCGCGTGCGCGGTGAGGATATTCTGACCCTGTTCACCAAACTGTCGGAACAATTTGCCGAAGAATACGGCTGCGAAGCCCCGCAAGTCACTGCACAAGAGGCTGCGCAACTGCTGCAAGCGCCATGGCCCGGCAACGTGCGCCAACTGGTCAACATCGCCGAACGCGCGGTCTTGCAGAACCGGCGGGGCTCCGGTTCCATAGCGTCGCTGCTTATGGCCGACAACGAAGCCACCGGCCCCGCCCTGACGACCGAGGGCAAGCCCTTGAAAGAATATGTCGAAGCCTTTGAACGCATGCTGATTGACAACACCATGCGCCGCCACAAGGGCAGCATCGTCGCGGTGATGGATGAACTTTGCCTGCCGCGCCGGACGCTGAACGAAAAGATGGCGAAATACGCCCTGCAACGGCAGGATTACGTCTGACGCCCTGGCCGCTTTGGTGCCGGCCGCGACGGGCATATTGTGCCCTGTCGCGGCCCGCCCCCGCCGCATCGGCAAAGATGCAGCACCCTGTCCGATAATTCCCCCATTGTGTTTTGCAGCACTTTCCCGCTAGGGTCGAAAGACGCGGGGTTTCCCTGCCGTGAAATTCTCTGACCATCCTGCTGGCCGCGACAAACCGCGCCGCATCGTGGCCAGTCGGATCGGCCGCAAGGTCGTCAGTTTGCCCGCCAAGTCTTTGACGTAACGGGCTTTTTTAGGTGGGCGCTCTCGTGCGCCCGAAAGAGAACCGCGATGACGCGCGCGCCCATTTTGCCGACATGCGAGGGATGCCCACCGGGCATGGCCCTGCCTGCGGCGGCGCGCCGCCTCGCCCGAACAAGCCGCCCCTCGGTTGACCGTCCCGGTCCCGTCTCATGCCAACATCTGGTCCGTTCCGGTCCGGATCGGCCATCCGGGGGCGCATTGGAACATCAATGGCCAAGAAAATGCTCATCGACGCCACGCACGCGGAAGAAACCCGCGTTGTTGTGGTGGACGGAAACAAAGTCGAAGAATTCGACTTTGAAACAGCCGCAAAGCGCCAGCTTGCCGGCAACATCTACCTCGCTAAGGTAACGCGCGTCGAACCGTCGCTTCAGGCGGCGTTTGTCGATTACGGCGGAAACCGGCATGGCTTCCTCGCCTTTGCCGAAATTCACCCGGATTATTACCAGATCCCGGTCGCCGACCGCAAAGCGCTCCTGGACGAAGAGCGCGCCTACAACCGCGCCCAGGACGAAGAGGACAATCGCCGCTCGCGCCGTCCCGCGCGTCCTGCGCCAAAGCCACAATCGGCCAACGCAGACGCGGTGAAATCCGCGCCCATCGGTGGCATGGATGTCGTCGACCTGGGCGATGACAGCGACAGCGGGCTGGTGGACGAAACCCGTGCCGCGCCCGACGCTGTGACCGATCACACCGACGCCCACGCGCAGAACCACAGCGACCACGATCACGCGCATGACCATGACCACGACCATGGCCACGATCACCCCGCCGAAAACGGTGACGGCGAACGCAGCTATCGCGCCATTGACCACGCCAGCGACACCGATGACGAAATCGAGTCCATCGCCGAAGAGGACGTGGCCGAAGAAATCAGCCAGCCGCGCAAGCCTCGGCCGCGCAAATACAAAATCCAGGAAGTGATCAAGGTCCGGCAGATCATGCTGGTTCAGGTCGTCAAGGAAGAGCGCGGCAACAAGGGCGCGGCCCTCACCACCTATCTGTCCTTGGCGGGCCGCTATTGCGTCCTGATGCCCAACACCGCGCGCGGCGGCGGCATCAGCCGCAAGATCACCAACGCGCCCGACCGCAAGAAGCTGAAGGAAATCGCCCAAGAGATTGAGGTGCCGGAAGGCGCCGGCCTCATCATCCGCACCGCTGGGGCCAAGCGCACCAAGCCGGAAATCAAGCGCGATTATGAATACCTGATGCGGCTGTGGGAACAGATCCGCGAACTCACACTGAAATCCATCGCCCCTGCCCCGATCTACGAAGAGGGCGACCTGATCAAACGGTCGATCCGCGATCTCTATAACCGCGAAATCGAAGAAATCCTCGTCGAAGGCGAAGCGGGCTACCGCACCGCCAAGGATTTCATGCGGATGATCATGCCCAACCACGCCCGTGTGGTGCAGCGCTACGAAGACACGATGCCGCTTTTCGCGCGCTTTCAGGTCGAAAGCTACCTTGGCGGCATGTTCAACCCGACGGTTCAGCTCAAATCCGGCGGCTACATCGTCATCGGCGTGACCGAAGCGCTGGTTGCCATCGACGTGAACTCGGGCCGCGCCACCAAAGAAGGCTCGATCGAGGAAACCGCCCTCAAGACCAACCTTGAAGCGTCTGAGGAAATCGCGCGGCAACTGCGCCTGCGCGACCTTGCCGGTCTGATCGTGATCGACTTCATCGACATGGAAGAGCGCAAGAACAACGCCGCCGTCGAAAAGCGCCTGAAAGACAAGCTGAAAACCGACCGTGCCCGTATCCAGGTGGGCCGCATCTCGGGCTTTGGTCTGATGGAAATGTCGCGCCAGCGCCTGCGTCCGGGCATGCTGGAATCCACCACCCAGCCCTGCAGCCATTGCCACGGCACCGGCCTGATCCGGTCTGATGACAGCCTTGGCCTGCAAGTGCTGCGCGCGCTGGAAGAGGAAGGCACGCGCAAACGCTCGAAAGAGGTGCTGTTGCGCGCCCCCGTCGGCATCGTGAACTTCCTCTTCAACCAGAAACGCGAACATCTGGCCCTGATCGAGGCGCGCTACGGCATGTCCGTCCGGATCGAGGCGGACCCGACACTGGTCTCGCCCGACTTCTCGCTTGAGAAGTTCAAGACCGCCACCCGTGTGCTGCTGGAACCCTCGGCTGTTGTTTCGGGCCATGCCGGTCTGATGGGCGCCCCGGTCGAAGAAGAAGACGAAGACCTGCCCTTCGAGGAAGAGATCGAAGAGGATGCAGAAGCCGAAGCTGAAGAGTCGGAAACCACCCCAGCCAAACCGCGTGCCGAAGGCACCGGATCAGGCAACGGCTCTTCGTCGTCATCCAGCAAGAAAAAGCGCCGCCGTCGCCGCAAAAAGAAACCCGGCAGCGGCACGGGCACGGGCCAATCCGGTCAAGATATGGCCGACGCCTCGGACGAAGGCGATGAGGATGAGGACGACGATTCCACCGCGAGCGACAGCGATGACGCCGCCGAAACCCCGGTTGCAGAGGCTGTGATCGCCGCTGACGCCGTGGTCGAAACAGCATCCGAATCGACGCCTGAGCCCGCCGCCGAAACCGCCGCCGAAACCGCTCCGGCGAAAAAGACGACCAACCGCAGCCGCAGTTCATCTTCGCGCAGCCCCAAGACGGCCAAAGCCAAGGCAACGGACGCCGAAGCCCCGGCCGACAGCGCAGAACCGGCAGAGGCAGAGGGCGAAAAGCCCAAGAAGAAGCCGACTACGCGCAGCAATTCCAGCCGTGCGAAATCGACCGCGTCCAAGGCCAAGGCGGAACCGGCAGCGGAAACTTTCCCCACCGCCGCCGAAGATGCCGTGAACGCGGACACCGCCCTGCAACCGGACCCGCAAGACCCGGTGGTGCAAGCGGCCCCTGCAGCGGCCCAAGTGGCGGCACCGACACCGGCCCCGGCGGCGGAACCCACAGCCGCAGCGACTTTCCCCGCCGATTCCGGCGAAGCGCCAGTTGCCGAAACCCTGCGCCCCGATCCGCAGGACACCGGCAACGATGACGGCCCCGCCAAGCCGCGCAAAAAGGGCTGGTGGTCGCTCGGTCGCTAAAGCGAACCCACACGAAACAAAACGGGCGGCAGGACACCCTGCCGCCCGTTTTTTTTCCCCACAACTTCCCCGTTGCCCAAATATCCTGCGGGGGGAGTCGCCCGCTTGCGGGCGACGGGGGCTGCACAAGCCCCCTCCGGCTCAGGTAAATCCCCACCCCATCCCGTTCCTCTGCGGACAAGAACACATGCCCCGCCTGCACGCAAAAATGCGGCAGATCAATCGCCGCCATTCGGTCTGTCGCCCGCACCCGCAACACCGCGCCTGCCTTCATCCCGCGCAACACCTTGCCTGCGCGCAGCACCGGCAAGGGGCACAACAGCCCCTCGCAATCAATCTCACGGTCGATCTTTCCGTCCCAGTCCATCCAAATCCACCGCCAACACGAATGTGACTCCTGCCCAAGTGACAAGCCCACCGATCCTGCTATCAGAGGGCGCAGGATCACAGGAGTCCCCATGTTCGGCATCGACATCATCGACGCAAGCCTCTTGCCCGCCATGCTGGTGGCATTGGCCGCAGGCGTGCTGTCGTTCCTCTCGCCCTGTGTTTTGCCCATCGTGCCGCCATACCTCGCCTATATGGGCGGCATTTCCATGTCGGACATGACCGGCCAGACCGCCAGCCGCCGCAAGGTGATCCTGCCCGCGTTGTTCTTCGTCCTTGGCCTTTCGACCGTTTTTCTGCTGCTCGGGTTCGCCGCCTCGGCCTTCGGGTCGTTCTTCCTGTCCAATCAGGACATTTTCACCAAAATCTCCGGCGCGATTGTGATCGTCTTCGGCCTCCACTTCCTCGGCGTGTTCCGCATCCCGATCCTCGACCGTGAGGCGCGCTTGGATGCCGGGGACAGGGGCGGCTCGGCCCTTGGGGCCTATGTCCTTGGCCTTGCCTTTGCCTTTGGCTGGACCCCCTGCATTGGCCCGCAACTGGGCGCGATCCTGTCGATTGCGGCGCAAGAAGGCTCGATCCAGCGCGGAACGGTGCTTTTGGGCACCTATGCCATGGGGTTGGGTCTGCCGTTCCTGCTGGCGGCCCTCTTCATCGGGCGGGCGGTCGGGCTGATGGCGCGGCTGAAACGCCATATGAAAGCCATCGAACGCGCGATGGGTCTCTTACTGCTCGCCGTGGGGCTGGCCTTGGTCACCGGTGCCTTCACCGACATCAGCTTCTGGCTTCTGGAAAGCTTCGACCGCCTTGGCATCCCGCTTTTGGGCTGACGGTTCCGCCTTACGCTTGCCCAAGTCCCATGCTTTGATGGACGGGTAAGGGGTAAAGGGATGAACGCATCCAACATCACAAAGGCCACCACCACCACCCCCGCCGCCACGGTCAGGCGGCGGCAGGTCTTCTACATCCCCGGTTTTGACCCCTCTCCCGCCCGCCGTTACCGCGAGATGTACCGCCGCGAGGCCGCGCTTCAGGCGCAAGTCTCCGGCCATGATATCCGCCTTCATCCCGGCAAAAAGCAGGGCTGGCAGGTCGCTGCCACCATCGACGGGGCCGAAGTCGCGGCAGAGGTCGAGGTGCTGGTCTGGTCCGACATCGTCCGCGCCCGCATGCACCAAGGGATTGCCGCGACCTATGGACAGTTGGCCCGCACGGCATGGATCTACCTGTCCACCGGGGCACTGTGGCGCGTGCTTCGACTCCGCAAAGGGCCTGCCATCGCTATTGGCTATCCGGTGTTCCATCTTCTGTGGCAACTCGTCGTGGCATTGGCCGTTGGGCTGGGCCTGTTCTGGGCGCTCTCGGCCCTGATCCCCGGCGTCGCGGGGCAAGCGGTCGGAGTGCTGGCAGGTCTTGCCGCCTTCGTCACGCTCCTGCGGCTTTTCAAGCGGCTGGACGGGCGGCTGAGGGCGCATTGGCTGATCCATGACTACGCCTATGCCTCGCAGCATCGTGGCGCGCATCCGGCGGAGCTTGAGGCACGGATGACCGCATTTGGCGCGCAAATCCGCGCCGCCCTTGAGACGGATGTGGATGAGGTGCTGGTGGTCGGCCATTCCTCGGGCGCGATCCTTACCATCTCCATCCTGTCGGACCTGATCCGCGCGGGCCTGCCCCCCGGCCATCCGCCCTTGGGGTTCCTGTCGCTGGGCCAGATGGTGCCGATGCTGTCCTTTTTACCCGACGCCACCCGCCTGCGCGCCGATTTGCATTACCTTTGCCAACGGGATGAGGTCACATGGATCGACGTCACCGCCCCCGGCGATGGCTGCTGTTTCGCGCTGTGTGATCCCGTGGCCGTAACGGGAGTCGCGCCCTCGACAGGCAAGAAATGGCCCTTGGTGATCTCTTGCGCCTTTTCACAAACCCTCTCGCCCGAGAAGTGGCAGACAATGCGCTGGCGCTGGTTTGACCTTCACTTTCAGTACCTTTGCGCCTTTGACCGCCCCGGCGACTATGACTATTTCCGCATCACCGCTGGCCCCTTGACGCTGGCCGACCGCTACCGGGACCGCGCGCCGTCCAAAAGCCGGATCGAACGGCCGATGTCGGGCTATCGGTCGCTGTCATGATCCCGCCCAAACCCACACCCCGCCCGGACCGCGTGTCGCTGTGGCGCTACCTGCGTCTCTTCCGCGCGGATATCCTCTCCGCCCAACCTGCGCGGCTTTATCGCGCGTGGATGGCCGAGTTTCGCACGCCGTTCTTCCGGTCCTACATGTGCAACGACCCCGCGCTGGTGAACCGCGTGCTGGTTGAACGCCCCGACGATTTCCCCAAATCCGACCGCATCCGCGAAGGTCTGGCCCCGCTGCTGGGCAATTCGGTGTTTGTGACGAATGGTGAGGTCTGGAAGCGCCAGCGCCGCATCATTGACCCTGCGTTTGAAGGCGGCCGCCTGCGCGACACCTTCCCCGCCATGTGGGCGGCGGGGGAGGCCGCTGTTGCTCGCCTGCCCGAAGGCGTGGTCGAGGTGGAAGAGGCGATGTCCCACGCCGCCGCCGATGTGATCTTTCGCACCTTGTTTTCGATCCCCATCGAGGATGCCGTCGCAAGCCGCGTGTTCCACGAATTCCGCGCCTATCAACGCACGCAGCCCATCCTGAACCTTGCGGCCTTTCTGCCCCTGCCACGCTGGGTTCCACGCCTGCACCGCCGCGCGACCAAGGCCTCTGCCGCCATCATCCGCGACCTGATCCGCCGCCTGACCGAGGCCCGCGCCACCGAGATCGCCGCAGGCACTGCGCCCGATGATCTGGCGACCAAGATCATGGTGACGCCGGACCCGGTGACGGGGCAGCGGTTCGAGACCGAGGAAATGGTCGATCAGGTCGCCATCTTCTTTCTGGCGGGCCATGAAACCAGCGCTTCGGCCCTGTCTTGGGCGCTCTATCTGCTGGCCACCCACCCAGAGGTGCAGGAACAGGTGGCATCCGAGTCCGCCACACTGACCGCCGATTTCGCCAGCCTGTCGCGCCTGCGCCTGACCCGCGATGTCTTCCGCGAGGCGTTGCGGTTATACCCCCCCGTCCCGATGATGGTGCGCGAGAATACCTGCCCCGAGGTGATGCGCGACCGCCCCGTTGCCCCCGGCGCGCAGATCGTTCTATCCCCATGGCATCTGCACCGGCATGAGCGGATGTGGGAAAACCCCGACAGCTTTGATCCCGCCCGCTGGCAGACCGAGGCCTGCCGTCACGCCGCGCGGGAGGCCTATATCCCCTTTTCCGCCGGTCCCCGCGTCTGCACTGGGGCAGGGTTTGCGATGGTCGAAGGGCCGCTCCTGCTTGCGCTTCTGTGCCGCGCGTTCCGGTTTGAGGCGATTGCGGGCGATGTCCCCGTCCCCGTGGCGCATCTGACAGTGCGGGCGAAGGATGGGATCAGGTTGAAGGTGGTGCGAAGATAAACCGCCATCGGCCAAGGGGCGCGGCCGTCCTGCCGGGGTGGTTGCACGTATACGTGCGGCCGCCCCGGGGGGGCGGGACGGCCGCGCCCCGATGCTTTGGGCATCGGGGCAATCCCTATCGTAGCGCCACGTCAAAGGCCCGCAACTCAGCCGACGCCCCTGACAGTGGCACCACCCGCGATACAAGGGCCGAGACATCCACCACGCCCCGCGTGATCAGGTCCAGAAGCGTGGGATACTTCCAAGGAGGCATCCCGCGCGTGCCATAAAGCGCCAGTTGCTTCATATAGACGGCGTTCATATTGATCTCCATCCGCGCGGTATGGCCGGTGGGCAACCCCACCTGCACATGACGGCCAAGCGGGCGCAGACATTCGATCGACGCATTGGCCGTGGCTTCAATCCCCAATGCCTCAATCGACACATGGGCCCCGCCGCCGGTCGCCTCACGGATCGCCGCCGCAACGTCGCCCTGCCGCGCGTCAAAGGCGAACTCTGCGCCCAAGCCCAAAGCATGGCTCAGCTTTTCGGGCACCACATCCACCACCACCACCCGCGCGCCCAAAGCCCGGCCAAGCAGCAGCGCCGACAGCCCGATCCCGCCCGTGCCATGCACCGCGAGCCATTCCCCCGCCCGCAGTTCCGCCCGCCCGGTCAAGGCATGCCATGCTGTCGTCACCCGACACCCCAACCCCGCCGCCAGCACTGGCGAAATACTCACCGGCAACCGCGCCAGATTGTGTGCGCGGGGGACCGAGATATACTCAGCGTAAGCCCCCGGCTCGCCAAAGCCCGGCACGCGTTGGCTTTGGCAGATCGTGGTCAGGCCCTGACGGCATTCCGGGCAGGTTCCACAACACAGGATGAATGGCGCAATCACCCGATCCCCCACCCGCCACGATGACAAGGGACCGGCGGCAACGACCTCACCGCAATATTCATGCCCCGGAATGGCGCCGGGTTTTACCTTGGGATGCTCGCCGACCCAGCCATGCCAATCTGACCGACAGATGCCACAGGCCAGCACCTTAAGCACCACACCATCCGCCTCGCACACGGGATCGGGGACAGTCTGAATGGACAGGTCTTGGCGGTAAGCTGTCAGGATCGCGGCGCGCATGGTGGAAACTCCGGGCGATTGGGCTTTCACCCAACCACCGCACACGGCACAGGTCTGGACCGAAGCCGACGCCCGCGCGTCGCCGCCAGACCGATTACAGAATTTCGACGCGGTAGCTTTCGATCACTGTATTCGCCAGCAGCTTTTCGCACATCGCCTTGACCGCGACTTCGGCCTTGGCAACATCCGTTTCGGCCAGATCAAGCTCGATCACCTTGCCCTGACGCACGCCATTGACCCCGGCAAAGCCCAACCCGCCCAAGGCGTGCTGCACTGCGGCCCCCTGCGGGTCCAGAACGCCGTTTTTCAGCATAACGGTCACGCGCGCTTTCATCGGGGCCTCCGGTTTTTGGTGTGATGGCGCTGCCTTAGCGGGCCTGCCCCGCAGGGGCAAGCCTCAGTTGATCAGGGTGGGTTTGGTTGCGTGCGTGACGTTCGAGGGCAGCACGCCCAGACGACGCGCCAGTTCCTGATAGACATCCGCCATCGGTCCCGGCTCGCGCGGCACGCCATCGCGTTCCATCGCCTCGGTCGCGGTGCGCATGTCCCACAGCCGACAGGAATCGGGGCTGATCTCATCCGCGACGATCAGGCGCATGAAATCACCTTCCCAGACGCGGCCAACCTCGATGCGGAAGTCGGCAAGACGAATGCCCACACCCATCATCACACCCGACAGGAAGTCATTGACCCGCAGCGCCAGCGCCACCACGTCATCCAGATCCTGCTGGTTGGCCCAGCCGAAGGCGATGATATGTTCCTCGGACACGAGAGGCGATCCAAGCCGTTCATCCTTGTAGTAATATTCGACAATCGGACGCGGCAGCGGCGTGCCTTCGGGAATGCCCAGACGGGTTGAGATGTCCCCGGCGGCAAAGTTACGCACCACCACTTCCAGCGGCACAATCTCGGCCATGCGCACCAGTTGTTCGCGCATGTTCAGACGGCGGATGAAATGCGTGGGCACGCCCACCGAATTCAACCCGGACATGAAAAATTCCGACAGCCTGTTGTTCAGCACGCCTTTGCCTTCCACCGCCGCAGGCGATGGGACTGCGGGCGTCGGGGCGCTGTCATCCTTGAAATACTGGATCAGAGTGCCGGGTTCAGGTCCTTCATACAGGATCTTCGCCTTGCCCTCGTAAACCTTCTTGCGCCGTGCCATGAACTCTCCGCGACAAATGCAATCGGGGCGCTACCCGAAGGGCGCCCGCTGCTGCCTGCGGCTATAGAGCAAGCGCCCCCCACCCGCAAGCACCCCCACTTGCGACACCCCGGGACGACCTTCGGTATTCCCTGCCCCTTGCAGCGCGGGGTTCGCGGGGGCATATGGAAAGCCAAGACGTTCGACGCACCGCAGCGCACATCACATCGTAATGGGGCCCCAGCCATGACCACTTTCGACGACCGCGAAAACGCTTTTGAGAACAAATACGCCCATGACGCCGAAATGCAGTTCCGCGCCGAAGCGCGGCGCAACAAGCTGGCGGGGCTTTGGGCGGCAGGTCTTTTGGGCCTCTCTGGGGACGCAGCGGCAGAATATGCGATGTCGGTCGTCTCGGCTGACTTCGAAGAAGCGGGCAACGAAGACGTGGTCCGCAAGCTGGCTGGCGATCTGGGCGACAAGTCCAGCGCCGATGCGATCCGCGCGAAACTTGCCGAACTGCTGCCCGTCGCCAAATCGCAACTGATGAGCGAGCTTTGATCCAGCCGGGCGGGGACCATTCCCTACAGGACAGGCTGACCAAAGGGCGTCCGTTCGGGCGCCCTTTTGCACAGGTCAAATCTGTGCCAAACCTGCGCCAGATCGAACAAGATTATGCAGCAATTCGATTTGCCTGTTCTTGGCCCCACATGGCAAGACCGGCAGTGAACCGACATCAAGGGTGATCTTCCATGTCCGACAACGCGCTTTCCCGTATGCTTGCCAGCCGTGACTGGATCATGGCGGACGGGGCCACCGGCACCAACCTGTTCAACATGGGCCTTTCGTCGGGCGAGCCGCCGGAACTTTGGAACGTGGATGAGCCGGGCAACATCCGCAAACTCTATTCCATGGCCGTTGAGGCCGGGTCGGATCTCTTTCTGACCAACACCTTCGGCGGCAATGCCGCGCGGCTGAAACTGCACAACGCCCAAGGCCGCGTGCGCGAATTGAACCGCGCCGGGGTCGAGTTGGGCCGTGAGATCGCCGACAAGGCGGGCCGCCCCGTGATCGTCGCAGGCTCTGTCGGCCCGACGGGCGAAATCTTTGAACCGATGGGCACCATGACCCATGCCACCGCCGTGGAAATCTTCCACGAACAGATCGAGGGCATGAAGGAAGGCGGCGTCGATGTCGTCTGGGTTGAAACCATCTCGGCCCCCGAAGAATACAAGGCCGCGGCTGAGGCCTGCCGTTTGGCAGGCGTCGCGTGGTGCGGCACCATGAGCTTTGACACCGCCGGGCGAACCATGATGGGCGTCACCTCAGCCGCAATGACGGAAATGGTGGAAAAGCTGCCGAACCCGCCCATCGCCTTTGGCGCAAACTGCGGCGTCGGCGCGTCTGATCTGTTGCGCACGGTGCTTGGCTTTGTCGCCCAAGGCACCGAACGCCCGATCATCGCCAAGGGCAATGCGGGCATCCCGAAATATCACGACGGCCACATCCACTATGACGGCACACCCGAACTGATGGCAGAATATGCCGTGCTGGCCCGCGATGCCGGTGTGCGCCTGATCGGCGGCTGCTGCGGCACGATGCCCAACCACCTGCGCGCCATGCGCGATGCCTTGGAGTCGCGCCCCAAGGGCCCGCGCCCGTCGCTGGACAGCATCAGCGACGCGCTTGGCGGCTTCTCCTCGGCCTCGGACGGCACGGGCGACACCTCGGGCGAACCCAAGCGCGAACGTCGCGGCCGCCGGCGCTGACCCCGCCCCCTTCCCCGTTGCTGAAATATCCTGCGGGGGGGTCCGGGAGGGTGCAAAACCCTCCCGGGGCCTGCCACAGGCGCAGCGCCTCTCGGCATTCGACACCCTGACCCCACGCATGACGCAAATTTCTGCGTCGGACATTTGCACGACGTCTGCCTCAGACTTCGCCTCCCCGGACGTCAGAACAGCGACATCTGATCCCCTGCCTGCACGGGTGGGGCGAACAGATCGCAGCTCAAGGGCGGCATCTCCTTCTTCAACCCGTTCCGCGCCAAGGCCAGATCAAAGCGTTGGCGGATCAAGTCGGACCAAATCCCCTCGCCCCGCATGCGCTTGCCCCAATCGGCGCGGTAATCCGCCCCGCCGTGGCTTTCGCGCACCCGTGCCATGACCTTGGCGGCACGGCCCGGCACATGACTGGCCAGCCAGTCCTGAAACAGCGGTGACACCTCCAGCGGCAGGCGCAGCATGATCCAACTGGCCGCCTGCGCCCCCGCCTCGGCCACGGCGGCAAGAAGCGGATCAATCTCGGGATCGGTCAGACCGGGGATCACTGGGGCCAGCATGGCGCGGACGGGAATTCCCGCATCCGACAGGCGGCTGATCATCTGCAACCGCCGCGCAGGGGACGGCGCGCGGGGTTCCAGCGCGCGGGACAGCGCGGGGTCCAGCGTGGTGATCGAAATCCCCACCCGCAGCAGGCCTTTTGCCGCCATCGGGGCCAAAAGGTCGATGTCACGCTCGATCAACGTGCCTTTGGTGGTGATGGCCAGCGGATGGTTGCAGGCCGACAGCACCGCCAACACCTCACGCATCAGGCGATGTTCGGCCTCCAGCGGTTGATAGGGGTCGGTGTTGGTGCCGATGGCGACCGTCGCGACCTTGTAGGACTTCGCCCGCAACTCCCCTACCAAAACCTCAGCGATACCGGGGCGGGCAATCAGGCGGGTTTCGAAATCCAACCCCGGCGACAGGTTCAGATAGGCGTGGGTCGGCCGCGCGAAGCAATAAATGCAGCCATGCTCACACCCTCGATAGGGATTGATCGACCGATCAAACGGAATGTCGGGCGAGGTATTGTAGCTGCGCGCCGACCGTGGCCGTTCGACCCGCACCTCGGTTCGGATCAGACGCTCGTCTTCGGCCATATCCCAGCCGTCATCGGCGGCAACGGTGACGCGCGGTTCAAACCGGCCCGTCGCATTGCTGTCGGCCCCACGGGCGCGCACCCGTTGACCGGGCAAAAGGCGGCTGTCCTTGTCCTGCATGGCGCGACTATAGAACATTTCAGGAACATGTGTAAACCTTGTCCATTCACGACCCCTTGCTGTCGGCTTTCATTCGGGGCATGTCGGTAAATGAAAAGTCCACAAGACGCTTTCAGCCCATTGAGGGCCAACGCATACTTTGGGAGTGCCGTTCATGGCCGACGACGACGAGATCATCCTCTCCGAACTCTCTGACGACGAACTCGTTCTTCAGATGCATGACGACCTTTACGACGGTCTCAAGGAAGAGATCGAAGAAGCGGTCAACATCCTGATCGCCCGTGGCTGGACCCCCTATGACGTGCTGACCAAGGCGCTGGTCGCTGGCATGACCATCGTGGGCGCTGACTTCCGTGACGGCATCCTGTTCGTTCCCGAAGTGCTGTTGGCCGCCAATGCGATGAAGGCCGGGATGTTCATCCTGAAACCGCTTCTGGTGGAAACCGGCGCACCGCGCATGGGCAAGATGGTCATCGGCACCGTCAAGGGCGACATCCATGACATCGGCAAGAACCTTGTCGCCATGATGATGGAAGGCGCCGGGTTTGAGGTGCTGGATCTGGGCATCAACAACTCGGTCGAGAAGTATCTTGACGCGCTTGAGGCTGAAAAGCCCGATATTCTTGGCATGTCGGCCCTGCTGACGACCACGATGCCCTACATGAAAGTCGTGATCGACACGATGAAGGAAAAGGGCCTGCGCGACGATTACATCGTGCTGGTCGGCGGTGCGCCCCTGAACGAG
>NKIT01000265.1 GCA_002256185.1 Rhodobacteraceae bacterium PARR1
CGTAAGTCTGGAATACCATGCCCATGCCGCGCTTGTGCGGTGGAACTTGGTTGATCGGGCGACCGTCAAGCAGGATTTCCCCGTTGGTGGCGGTCTCAAACCCGGCCAGCATCATCAGACAGGTGGTCTTGCCGGACCCGGACGGCCCAAGCATCGTCAGGAACTCACCCTTGCCGATGGACAGGTTCAGGTCCTTCACGACAAGGCTTACGCCATCGTAACTTTTCTGGACGTGATCAAATACGACAAAGTCGTTTCCGCCAATGGCAGCCAATGCAGTCTCCCCAGTCACAGAGGCGGTTTTCCCGCGCTTGTTGTTGCGACTAAACCCAAAGCCCAAGGGCATTGCAACCGATCTGTCGCTTCTTTGGGCATCGCATGGGTCTTGCTGCAAGATAGGTCAAAAACCGGCAGAAACGCCCTGCGATGCGGCACGGCGCAATTGGAAGTGACCCAAGGGAAAGCGGGCTTGCGCGGTCTGGACGCAGGAAGTTACGCGGCGCGACGACGCAGAGAGGTGGCAGCATCCAGCAAAATCAAACCGTTGCGTTTGGCCATCGGTCGCGCGGTGGGGCCATAGATCGCGGCTGCCTCTACCTCACCGGCCAGGATCGGTGCCACCCAAGGCAGAGTCGCAACCAGATCGCGGCAGGCCAGCGGACCCAGTGCCCGCAACGCAATCGGCCCCGGATACATGCTTTCCGCCGCCAATCCGTTCGCCGTCACGATGCCGTGTTGCGGCAGAAGGATGTGGTGATAGCTGACCTGCCGTTTGCCGCGCGCCCTGCGGAAGGACGGATCCCCAAGATCGGCCAAGTGTTTGGCGCGCACCAGACGCTCGCCTTGGGTGGTCTGGGCAAGGATGGCGTGTTGCGGCGAGACCATCACCTGACCATGACATCCCAAGGCATTCTCGCGGATGACCACGGGGCAAAGATCGGGCTGTGCGGCCAAAGTCTCGCGGTCCAGATGCCGCCCGCCTGCCCAAAGAATAGGCACAGCACCATGATCCCGTGTCAGAACCTCGTCCCCGATGCGCAGGGATTCGACGGGAACCTCACCCTGCGGGGTGGCGATCATGGTTCCTGCCGTAAAGCAGGGCACGCCCAGTTGCCACAGCGCTTGCTGCCCGGTCACCTGAATCGGCGTGACACCGATCAGGACGATCCGCTCACCGCCCGGAAAGACGACGATGGCGTTGCCACTGGCATCGGCGGTGATCGTCGCATCCAGCCAGTTGACCGGGTTGCCCGAGGAATCGAGCAGCCCTGACACATCGAACTGGTCCACCATGCGCCCGTTGACGATGGTGGCGTTGAAATCAGTATAGACGTCATTGCCCGACCCGTTGGTCAGCAGAAAGACATCAGACCCCGCACCGCCCGCCAGCGTGTCATTGCCTGCCCCGCCACGGATGGTGTCATTGCCATCGCCGCCAAGGATGCTGTCATTTCCTTCGTCGCCCGAC
>NKIT01000266.1 GCA_002256185.1 Rhodobacteraceae bacterium PARR1
AGCTTGCTGGGCGGCGAAGGTGCGGAATCCGTCGATGGCGGCGCGGGCAACGACAGCCTGTTCGGTGCGGCAGGCCGCGACACGCTGGCCGGTGGGGCCGGGGCGGATACGCTGGCCGGGGGCATGGGGTCTGACAGCCTGCTGGGCGGCGAAGGGGCCGACACGCTGTTGGGCGACGGTGAAGATGACGATCTGATCCTTGGCGCGGGTGACCGGGCCGAGGGCGGGTCTGGCGACGACGAATTCCGGATCAACCCCGGTCTGACCGGGACCGGAACGATCACCGTCATCGGCGGCGAGACGGGCGAGGACCTGACCGACCCGACGAATGGCGGTTCGGGCGACGTGCTGGACTTGCGCGGTCTGACCGGGGTGACAGTGACCTATTCCGGACCTGAGTCCGGCACGGCGACCTATCTGAATACGGCGGGTCAGCCGGTGACGATCCAGTTCTCTGAGATTGAGCGGGTTTTGGTCGACTCGAACGGTGTCGTCGATGGCACGGCGGCGGGTGATCTGATGACGCCGACTTCGGGCGCTGGCGGGACGCCCTACACGGATTTGCAGGGTGACCAGATCGACGGCACCGATGGGCTGAATGATACGGTTCAGGCCGGGTCTGGCAATGACACGGTCGATGCGGGTCAAGGCGATGACAGCGTGGAAGGTGGCGCAGGGGCGGACTCCATCCTCGGCAATGCCGGGAATGACACGCTTTTGGGCAACGAAGGTGCCGACAGCTTGTCTGGCGATGCGGGGAATGACTCGCTGGTCGGCGGTGAGGGGTCGGACACCCTCCTCGGCGGTCTTGGGGCGGATACGCTGGCCGGTGGGGCTGGGGATGATGATATTGGTTTAAGTGGTGCCGATGTTGCTTCGGGCGGGTCGGGGGATGATGTCTTTACCCTCGACCCCACCGATTCTGCTTCGGACATCGCAGCCACGGTGGATGGCGGCACGGATGCGACCTCGGGATCGCCGGACGACGCGGCGAACGGGGATTTGGGGGATGTGCTGGACCTTTCGGGTCTGACGTCTCCGCAGACGGTGATCTACGGGGCGAACCCCGAGAATGGGAACGTGAACGGTCTGGACGGGGATGCAGGCACCGACCTGACGTTCTCGGAGATTGAGCGGGTTCTGACGGGCACGGGTGCCGACACGGTGAACGGGGGGGCGGCGACGGGGCCGATCAATCTGGATACCGGGGCGGGCAATGACAGCATCCTTGGCGGCGCGGGCAATGACACCGTGGCGGCGGGGGATGGCAACGACTCGGTCGTGGCGGGGGCAGGTGATGACAGCCTGAACGCCGGGTCGGGCGATGACACGGTCGATGGCGGCACGGGCAATGACTCGGTTGTCGCCGGGTCTGGCAATGACTCTGTCGCGGGCGGCGATGGCGCGGACACGCTGGCGGGAGGAGGCGGGGCGGAAACGCTGGCCGGCGGCGATGGCAAAGAAA
>NKIT01000056.1 GCA_002256185.1 Rhodobacteraceae bacterium PARR1
CTTTTGGTCTTGGATTTCGTGGCCTTTGCCCGTTCGGCCTTGATGCGGGCCAAAAGGGTGGGGGCGGGTTCGTCGGCGGGGTCTTGGGGGACGAGGTTACCTGCGAAGGCGCGTTTCAGGATGGATTGGCGCAGGGCGTCAGCGCGGGTCAGGGCGGCGTCGATCTCGGCCTCCATCCTGTCGGCGGCGGTCAGGCGGGTGTCGAGGATGCGGGTGATTTCGGCTTGTTCGGCAAGAGATGGGAGCGGAATTGCAACGGTCTTGAAGCGTTCAACGCTAATTTTTTTCTGGGCAACGCCCTGCGTTATCAGCCCAAGTTGATTTTTCACTGGAGCACATCGGAGCATGTATGCGACGAAACCCCTATCAGCAAAGGTGTCCCACACGCGGAACTTTAGGCAGTCTGCCGTAATAATCGCATCAGGCGCATCCAGCGGATAAATGGCGCAGTCGCCCGGCGGATCACCCATTTTTGTAATCAAGATATCGCCTGCGGACGCACCGTGGGAGCTTAACTCCTCTGCTTTTTCCGCTGAAACAAACTGTAACTTGAGACGAAAGTTGTTGTTGGTAATGTTCCGCACAAAGACAAGAGGCACGCCCGACGCTGCGTAGTCCGAAACCTTTAGATTGCTTCCAAAGGGTCCGATCCCAATGGAATGCGGGGATGGTTCGGCAATAAAGCTGGGCCTCACCCACGCCCAAGCCTGCGGAACAGTGCCAATTTCTGAAGCTTCGTCAGCGGACACTGGCAAGTTGTCATCAAATCGGCGCGGCTTGCCCGGCTTCCGGCCGACCTCACCGCCTGCGCGCCATTCGGCGAGGGCGGTTTGCCAGTCGTCTAGGGCGGATTTGTAGCGGGTTTCGCGTTCCTTTTGGATGCGGGCCAGCAGGGTTTTGGGGGTTTCCAGCTTATCCGCGTTCTGCGCGCGCCAGTCGACGGTCAGTTTGCCTTCGAACGCGGATTTGAGCAGGGATTGGCGATAAAGCGCCAGCGCGGCCTTGGCCCCGCGCAGGTTCTCGACACCTTTGTCGATCCCCTCAAACATCGCATCGATCTTCTCAACGATCCGGCATTGTTCGTTAAGGGGTGGCAAAGGGATAGATACGGATTTCAGCTCATTCTGCCCGATGTTCCTCATGGAGGCTTGATTACCAGTGGACACAGCAGCCAACTTGCGTTTGCCCTCTAAGCTTTGAAGGTATTTCAAAAGCCATGGCTTCAGAGCTGGATCAAGGTCCAGCCTCAGAATTTTGTCGCTCAAGAATAAATTGGGATGGTCATTCCGGACCAATACGACTGCGCCGACCAATTCCAGCGTGTTTGCTCGTGAGAACAGGAAGTCGCCAGCCTTGATTGCGGTATCCGACATGGGTTCGAAATTTTTTGGCAATGTCTTGGATTGAGCTGCGTCAAATTTGCCCCAAGTCACTGCGCTCACTTTGACAACGCCGCGCTCATTTGTCTTTGGTGGTCGTTCCTCACATTTAAGGCTCTTCCCAGCTTGAATTGCCAAAAGCAAGTCGCCCATCGTGGCAACCGCCCACCCCTTCGGCAATTCCGTCATGCCGAGAGCGCCTCATTCATCTCGGTCATCACGCCCTGCGTCCCTTCTCCAAACAGGGCATACATCTGCCCCATCCCGCCCTTGCCGTCAAAGGGGGCCATGTCCAGATCGTCGGCCTCGATGATGAACGACGTGGCCAGATGGTCGCGGATCATGCGCAGCCAGTCCATCTGCGCTTCGGTGAATTTCTCTCCCGCGCCGGAGTGGCGTTTCAAAATCCAGTTCTGGAAATTGCGGCGCACGCGGTCGGAATGGCGGGTCAGTGTAGCGTCAAGGCCGGTGACACGGCGGACCAAGGCCACCAGCGCCGTCAGGTCGCTGGCAGGGTTGTCGCCCTTGTAGCCATCCAGATGCGCATAAGCGCGCCAGACGGTCAGGGGGGCAAGGCGCGGCTGATCAGTGGTCAGCCGGTGCAGCAGGTCTTTGACCATGGCAAAGGACACCTCGGAACGCCGCGCGGGGGTGTTGAAATAGATGGTCAGGGCGGCCACCTGATCGCGGTTTGCGTTCAGGTAGGTGGCGAAATCCTGCGTGATTTTCTGGGCGTTTTCGGTGACATCGCCCGCCCATTCGGCACGCAGCAGTTTGTCTTTGCTATCATGGTCGATGGTCTGTTCATGGTCGCGGCGGATGGTGTCGATCAGGTTGATCAGCGGGCCGGTGAACAGGTTGGCGGCGTGCTTGATCCGCGCCTCACGCGCGGTGTTCATGGCGGCGTCATCCGGCTCGGGGTGGCCTGCGGCCTTGGCGTCCGCCTCGACCTTGTCGGCATCTATCGCGTCGAACAGATCACGGATGATGCCCGCCAAGGGGCGGCCCGCCATTTCAGTGATCTGCGCCTGATCGGTGGCGTCCAATTTGGTATCCAGCCGCGACAGGCGCGAGGCGAGGGAGCTGACCGTTTCCTCGGACCGATCGCCCATCATCAGACCGTAAGCAAGGTCTTTGAACGGGATCGACGGCTTGCTGTCCAAGGGCTGGCTGGCGGTCTTCAGCGATTTGGTCACGCCCACGGCATCAATGATGACATAGTGAGTTTTCGCCAGCGCCGAGGGGCTGACCTTTTTCAGCGCGTCGGCATCGACCACCCGGGTGCCCCGGCCCTTCATCTGTTCAAAATAATTCTTCGACTTCACATCGCGCATGAAGATCAGACATTCCAAGGGTTTGACGTCGGTTCCGGTGGCGATCATGTCCACGGTGACGGCGATGCGCGGGTAATATTCGTTGCGAAAGGCGGAGAGGGTGGATTTCGGATTCTTGGCCCCATTGGTGATCTTGCGGCAGAAATCGTTGCGCTCGCCAAATTCGGTGCGGACCATCTGGATGATGTCATCGGCGTGGCTGTCGGTTTTGGCAAAGATCAGGGTTTTCGGCAGTTCGCGGCGGCCGGGGAAAATGGTGGGCCATTGGTCGCGGAAGGTCTGGATAACGGTGCGGATCTGGTCGGGGGCCACGATGGAACGGTCAAGCTGGGTCGCAGCATAGGCGGCCTCGTCTTCCTGCGTTTCCCAACGACGCGCACGGGTCTGGCGTTCGCGTTTTTCAATCAGTTGCTGGGCCTGCAGTTTGCCGCCCGCCTGACTGATTTCGGTTTCGATCAGGAAGACCTCGTTGCCGACGTTGACCTTGTCGGCGATGGCATTTTCATGGGTGTATTCGCTGACGACATTTTGTTGGAAAAACCCGTAGGTGCGGGCGTCAGGCGTGGCGGTCAGGCCGATCAGAAAGGCGTCGAAATATTCGATCACCTGACGCCAGAGGTTGTAGATAGAGCGGTGGCATTCGTCGATGACCACCACATCAAAGGTCTCGGGGGGCAGTTTCGGGTTATAGACCACCGGAAGGGGTTCACGGCGGCGCCATTGCTGATCTTCGGGGTGTTGGTCTTCGGCAGCCTCATCCAGCGGCTCGCCTTTCAGGGTGGCATACATGCGCTGGATGGTGGAAATCACGACCTGAGTATCGCCTGCCATCGACGGGGAGGTGAGCCGCTGGACATTGTAAAGTTCGGTGAACTTGCGGTTATCGTCGTTCGGCAGATAGGCCATGAACTCGCCTTCGGCCTGTTCGCCAAGGTTCTTGGTATCGACCAGAAACAGGATGCGGCGCGCGCCGGCGTGTTTCAGAAGGCGGTAGATCTGGGTGATGGCCGTGAACGTCTTGCCCGACCCGGTGGCCATCTGGACCAAGGCGCGGGGTTTGCCAAGTTGGAGCGAGGCCTCCAGCTTGCTGATCGCCTTGATTTGGCAGTCGCGAAGGCCCTCGGTGTTCAGCTCCGGCAATTGCTGCAACCCGGCGCGCAGGGACAGCGGATCATTGCGCCAGGCCTTCAGGGTTTCGGGGCGGTGAAAGGTGAACACCTCGCGCGAGCGGGGGCTGGGATCGCGGCCATCGGTAAAGCGGGTGACGACTGCGGTGCTTTCGTAAAGGAACGGCAGAGGTTCGGCGTTTGATACCCATTTCAGCTTGGCGCTGGCATAGCCTGATGATTGTTCTTCAACCGTGGTCAGGCGTTCGCCCCAACTGTCCGGCTTTGCCTCAACCACGCCGACGGCACGGCCATCGACGAAAAGCACATAGTCGGCAGGCCCGGTATCAGTCGGATATTCCCGAACGGCGACACCAAGGGCTGCATTCGGGTTCAGCGAAGCCTTGTCCTGCACTAACCAACCCGCGGCCAACAGCCGTTTGTCGATCTGATCGCGGGCGATCTGTTCGGGGTTCTGGTTGACGGGTTCAGACACTGACACACAAATCTGTTAGTTTTCACAACCATGATGGTGTGTGGCCTGTTTTTCAATCCCTTAAGCCTGACGTGTTGAACTCGGAGACTGGGAGCGTGTCGCCTTTTAGGGATGACGACATGGCGCACAACGATTTTCAAGCCCTAGTGTTATCCATCTGATGGAAGGGTCCCACACACATAGCCTGGGTCTGGTCGCGATAGAAAGCTGTATGGACTTTCGGCCGTTCTTTGCACCAGAGCAGAAACTGTTCGCGGTTGCGGCATCACCGAAGTGGAGGGCGGACAGCGGCCGTTCGCCACGATTGCCTTCAATGGCTGTAGCTTATGCAATCTTGAGCCCCCGCACTAAAGCGAGGGCCAAGTGCGTGATCAACCGCCCAGGCCAAACTGCGCCTTGACGCCGCCGATGAAGGTCGCGTCGTCTTGCGCGGACCGCGCCGCCATGTATGCGGCGGCATCCGCCCCGGCGGTATAGCGCAGGCGGGGCGTGCCATCCGTGACGGCGGCCCAGATTGCTTCGCTCACGACTGATGGCGGCGATGCCGTCGCGGCCATCTCAGGGCTGCCGAGAACGGCAAAAAGCTTGTCCACCACGGGCTGATAGGCGGTCAGGTCCGGAGTCTGGCGGAAATCAAAGGAACGCCCGCTGAAATCGGTGGCGATCATGCCGGGTTCTACGATCTTGACCCGGATGCCCAACGGTTCAAGTTCATAATGCAGCGCTTCGGACAGGCCCTCCACCGCGAATTTCGTGCCGTGATACAGGCTGCCAAGCGGAAAGGTCATGCGCCCCCCGATCGACGAGATGTTGACGATCACACCTTTGCCCTGCGCGCGCATCCCGGGCAGGACAGCCTTCGTTACCTCCAAGAGCCCGATTACATTGGTGTCGAACTGACGGCGAATACCCTCCATGTCAAAGGCTTCCAGCGGGCCGTAGGCACCGTAGCCTGCGTTGTTCAACAGCACGTCAATGCCGCCGAACCGGGCCTCGGCCGCATCGACGGCCGCCACGACGGAGGCCGCATCCGTCACATCCAGACAGCTGACCAGAACCCGTGGCAGCGCTGCAAGATCGCCCGCCTGCGCTGGGTCACGCAGGGTGGCCACCACGTTCCAGCCCTTGTCATGGAAGTAGTGCGCCGTTGCCTTGCCGATGCCGCTGGACGCGCCGGTGATGAAGATCGTCTGTGTCATGGTCCTGCCTTTGAAACTGTCTGTGATGTTTCAGAGGTGGCCGTTGCCGCGCCCCACTACAATTGCAGATCGCGCCAACCGACCAACGGATAGCGCCAATCACGCAGTGGATGCCGCGCGCGCCTCGGCAGGGGTCATACCGGTCCAGTCACTAAAGGCGCGATAGAAGGAGTTCGGATCGCGGTAAGCCAATAGAAAACTGGTCTCTTCCGTGCTGAGTTTGCGGTCGCGCAGATAGATCAGCGCCAACGCGGCGCGGGTCTCATCAAGGATCGTCTGGAACGATGCCCCCTCGTCCTTCAGTTTGCGTTGCAGGCTGCGCGTGCTGACCCGTAGACGGCCAGCTACCGCCTCGGCCGATACCCGACCCGACGGCAGCATATCGTGGATCTCGCGGCGGACGCGGTCTGCCATACCGATTGCGCCGGATAGCGATGTTAATCGGGCCATAAGCTCTTGCTCGATGGCGCGGTAAACAGCGGTGTCGGCCGAGATGATCGGCAGCGACGCATCTGCGGCACGAAGCGCAAAGCCGGTCTGGTCGCCAGGGAGGATCTCGCACCCCGCGGAACGCCGAAAGGCGTCGGTGATCTGCACCTGCGCGGGCAAGGTCACAGAATGCGGCGTGATCTGTTCAGAGGCGAACATGCGCAAGAGTTCGAGAAAATACGACATTTCCATGATGGACGTCGCAGGGGGCAGGCCAGTTGTCATGTCCGCGGAGGTAAGCGTGATCGAAAGCACCCTGCCCTGTTCTTCAATCACAAGGGCCACAGGTGCAATGAGCGGTTTGAAAAGTGCCACCCGGTGCAATCCTGTCCGGATGTCAGGGCTTGCCGAAAAAGCAATCAGGGCGGGATGCAGCGGCCCCTTGGCCAGCGCGCGCCCCAACTCCATCGCGCGATCCGCGCTGCCTGCCTCGGTGACCAGCGCCTCCAGAACTGCAAACCATGTGGCGGTGTCCAGACCGCGCCCCTCATGCGCAAGGTAGTCGACCGAGAGGCCCGCGCGGGCAAGCACGCGGGCAGGTCCGAAACCAAGCGTCTTGCAGGCCTGTGTCAGAAACGGCGCGATTTTGTAGGCGCGTGATTGCATATTTGGGTCACCCACTGTGCTAGCCAGCTGTAATTCCATTCTGGACGCAATCGCCACCGCATAAGCGGTCTTTGGCGCGAAAAGATATGCTTCTGACGTCATCAGCAAGTAGAAGGCGACTCATTGGAACACCTGTCTTTCTGCCCGAGTGTCGTTGCAGATCTCAGCCGAAGCGGTCACTCGCGCACCGCAGGCTGAACAGCAGGAAAGGGCCGAAAGTGAAGTTGAGGGGGCTCACGCCCCCTTCTCGAACTTCAGGACAGGGATGCCGAGCTTCTTGGCTTTGTCGGCGAGGTTTTCCTGGATGCCATTGCCCGGGAAGACGAGAACGCCCACGGGCAGAACGTCCAGCATCGCATCGTTGCGCTTGAAGGGTGCGGCCTTGGCGTGTTTGGTCCAGTCGGGCTTGAAGGCAACCTGGGTGACCTTGCGAGCATCGGCCCATTTGGCGGCGATGAGTTCGGCGCCCTTGGGGCTGCCCCCGTGGAGAAGGACCATGTCGGGATATTTGGTATGAACCTGATCAAGCTTGCCCCAGATCAGGCGGTGATCGTTGAAGTCAGTCCCGCCGGTGAGGGCGATCTTGGTGCCTTGGGGCAGCATCACTTCGGTTTCCGCGCGGCGCTTGGCGGCCAGGAAATCGCGGCTGTCGATCAGTGCAGCGGTCAGGTGCTTGTGGTTCACCATCGAGCCAGAACGGGGCCGCCAGGTTGAGCCGGTGTGCAGCTCGAACGCCTCGGCGCTGCGGTCGCGGAAGGCCTCGAGACAATGCCGCCGTTCAACAAGGCTGGTGCCTTCAGCCGTCAAGCGCTCAAGCTCGGTGGATTTTACCTCAGAGCCGTCCTGTTCGCGCTGCATGCGGTGTTGCGCCACTTCATTGTCGTCGAGCAGGCGCTCGGTGCGGGCGGCAGCGCGGTGGAAGAGGTTGACCTGGCCCCAGAGCAATTCTTCGAGGTCGGGTTCCATGCGGGTGTCGCCAAGGGTTGCTGCGAGGGCATCGAAGATATCGCTGACCGCGTCGATGAGGCGCTCGGGTTCCGGCATCGGGCGCAGATCGACCTCGTCCTGGAAGGCACGGGTGCCGTAGAGCTGAAGCTCTTGAAGCGCCCAGGCGGTCTGGGAAAGGGCGGGGTTGCGGTCGAAATCTTCGCTCTGGAATTGGGTCGTCACGGTCTTTTGCCTCCGGCTGCTCGGGCCCGCGCGACATCCCGCGCGGCCTTCATGGGCTGCGAAAGCCGTCACTGGGGACGCCCCTTCACCCCGCCTTCGGGGCCGGAACGCATGTGGAGGAGGACGGGGGGCAGCTGATTTGCTTCGCGATGCAAAGGCGGTTCTGCCGCCGGCGGAAATCAGTTGCCCCCCGTCCTTGAAGGGGCGGCCCCTTTGACGGCCGCCTGCCCATCTCTTGAAGGACGTGCGGGTGTCGGGTGGGTTCGACAGCCGGGAAGAGGAGAAAGACGCGACCCGGTTCCTCAAGCGATGCTTGACCCCCTGCCCCGCGCCCTGACTGCCTTTGCGCTTCGAGAGTTCAGATCGTCAGCCGATGCTGATCCTTGAGGGCGATCTGCTTTGCCAGATACTGGCGCAGCGCCTCAGCGCCGTGGGCTCGGAGATCGTCGTTGAAATCCCCGAGGCGCGGCTCGAGCACCCGTACGGCAATCCCGGACTCCGTTGCTCTGGCGGTCAATCTTTCCGCCGCGCGCTGCCCCGCCGGGTCGCGGTCGATGGCGATGTAGAGGCGCTGCAACCCTGCAGGCAGCAAGACGGCTCCGAGGTAACCCGACGAGAGCGCAGCCCAGACGGGCAAAGAAGGCGCCGCCTCGCGGACGGACAGCATGGTCTCGATGCCTTCACCCAGCACGAGGGTTTGATTTGCCGGGTCGATCCGGACGGCATTTCCGAGGAGGTGACCCATAGCCCGCCGCGGTGTGTCAACCGCCGCCTTGTCCTGTCCCTCAGGTGCAAGCCAAGTGCGATGCACGCCCTGCAAGGCCCCTGCCCCATCGGTGACCGCGGCGATCATCGCAGGTCTGGGCACAGGCTTGGTCTGGCCCTCATCCCGATGCCAGCACTTCGGGTGAAAGCGCAGGGTAGCACTCGGCACTGCTTGGGTAATGCCGCGGGTGCGCAGGTATAGCTCGGCCAAAGAACCCGCCAAAGGCAGCGAGGCCGCAAACAAGCGCGCCGCTGCGGCTGGCGTACCCGAGGGGGATTTTCGGCTGCGCGGGGAGTTGGCATCCGGGAGAACCGGCTGCGGACGGCCAAGATGCACCCGGGCCTCGGCCAGAAGGTCGGGGAAGCGCGTGATCCCCGTTCGCTCGCGAATGATGTCGAGCAGATCACCGTGTTCACCGGTCGCTGAATCGGTCCATTTCCCAGACGCGCCCGCCCCTGATGTCGGTCCGGTTAGCCGGACAAACAGTGATCTCCCTGGATTGTTCTGCAGATCGCCGACCATCCAGTAAGAGCCTTCCCGCCTCCCGGCGGGAAGGTAATGACGGCAGACGCTTTCGGTATTTTGCGAGAGGTCTCGCAGTATCTCTTCTGTTTCCAATGACATGGCACACACGATCAACAACCTTTGCGTGCATGTAGACCCTGCATGGGGAAACGTGCAAGCAGGTGATCGAGCACTTTCACCCCGCTGGAATCCGTCGGGCAAAAGAGGCGCAGCTTCCAGGCGATGATTTCCGAGAAAAAGCCATCGGCCTTGAGCCGGTCCTTCTGCGCTTCCGTGAACCCGGAGAGCTCGATCCGGTTGACCCCCATGACGCGGGAGCGGTGCAACTCCATTCCTTCAGCCAGCCGCACCACGGTCTTGCCCTCCAGAACGAGGGCATGCACCTGCGCCGCTGTGAGCTTCGGCGCGTCGGCCGCCAGCGTGGTCGCGACCCACGCGGGTGAGACACGGCGACCGATGATGCGTTGGCCGTCATCGGTTTGCAGACGGTAGACGCGGGTTTCGTCCTGCGGCAGTTGCTTCCAGATTGGCAACAGAAGCCCCGCGACAATGTGCAGCGAGGATTCCGAGAACTCGGGAACTTCCGCGAGTTCATCTGTCCAGGCGGCGGCGAAGGCCGCGCGGTCAGCTTCGAGCCAGTGTGTATCGTCCATGATCTTGGCAGGCATGGTGCTCGCCTCGGTCGGACGGATCAGGCGCAGGCGCGGCTCGATGGTGCCGTCATCCAGCATCAGGCTGGTGGCAGGCACCTGCACGGCGGCCCGGCCCGAGCGGCTGTTGACCAGCAGGCGCGCTTTGGGGTCATCAAGCCAGTCCAGCGCATCGGCGAGGGAAGTCGGCGTGTTGCGGCGCTTTTCCGCGATAGTCAGGAGCTGGGTTTCGGCGCCGGAGCCAAGATGGGTGTAGATCACCCGCGCATCGGTGATGCGGAAGCTCTCGGCGCGCAGGGTCTCGAGCCCGAGGTCGTAGACCCCGGCGGCGATGGCGCCTTCGATGCGCTGCGCCAAAAGCTCCTCGAAGGCAGTAAACAGGATGCCCTGCATCGCAATCGTCAGCGCCAGCAGACGATTGAGGAAAGTCGTGATCGGGGGCAGGTCGTCTTTAAGGCCGTTGTCATCGGTCAGGCTGAGGCCGGTCGCATCCTCGAAAGCCCCAAGCGAGCAACCTGCCACATCCCCGCGATAGACGCGGCGGTACAGCTGCCGCAGAGCGTCGCGGGCATAGGGCGACTCGAGGTTGTCCTCGGGACGGAACAGCCCCTGACCGCCGGTCTGGCGCTGGCCGCGCGTGATCGCCCCGAGCGTGTCGAGACGGCGCGCGATGGTCGAGAGGAACCGCTTCTCCGCCTTCACATCGGTGCCCACGGGCCGGAAGAGCGGCGGCTGCGCCTGATTGGTGCGGTTGGTGCGACCAAGGCCCTGGATCGCAGCGTCCGCTTTCCAACCGGGTTCCAACAGATAGTGCACTCGCAAGCGCTGGTTTTTCGCACTGAGATCGGCGTGATAGCTGCGCCCCGTGCCACCGGCATCCGAGAAGATCAGGATGCGCTTCTGGTCGTCCATGAAGGCGGCGGTTTCCGCGAGGTTGGCGGAACCGGCCCGGCTCTCCACGACGAGCCGGGCAGTGGCACCCTCGCCCTTGCGCACGATGCGGCGCGAACGGCCTGTGACCTCGGCCACGAGGTCGATGCCGAAGCGCTGGACGACTTGGTCAAGCGCCCCTGGCACGGGGGGAAGCGAGGCGAGCTTTTCGATCAGGGCATCGCGGCGGCGGGCAGCCTCCCTACACTCGACGGGCTGGCCATCGCGGAACACTGGCCGCGACGACAGATTGCCCTCACTGTCGGTGAAGGGCTCATAGAGCTGCACCGGGAAGGAATGGGCGAGGTAATCGAGGACATACTCCCGCGGTGTGATGTCGACGCGGATGTCGTTCCAGTCGTCGGTCGGAATCTCCGAGAGGCGGCGTTCCATCAGCGCTTCGCCGGTTGAGACGATCTGGATGACGGCGGCATGTCCGGCCGCCAGATCGGCCTCGATGGACGCGATCAGCGTGGGGGTCTTCATCGAGGTCAGAAGGTGACTGAAGAAACGCTGCTTGGCGGACTCGAAGGCCGAGCGTGCGGCGGACTTGGCCTGCCGGTTCAGCGTTCCATTCTCTCCCGTGATGTTGGCGGCCTCCATCGCAGCGGCGAGGTTGTTGTGGATGATGGCGAAAGCCCCGGCATAGGCATCGTAGATGCCGCGCTGCTCCGGGGTCAGCGCATGTTCCAGTATCTCGTATTCGACGCCGTCGTAAGACAGCGACCGCGCGGTGTAGAGGCCGAGGGCACGGAGATCTCGGGCCAGCACTTCCATGGCCGCGACTCCGCCCGCCTCGATGGCCTCAACGAACTCGGCGCGGGTCGCGAATGGGAAATCTTCGCCGCCCCAGAGGCCGAGCCGCTGCGCATAGGCGAGGTTGTGAACTGAGGTCGCCCCGGTGGCAGAGACATAGACCACCCGCGCATTCGGCAGCTTGTGCTGCAGGCGGAGGCCTGCCCTGCCTTGCTGCGAAGCCTCAGTGTCGCCACGCTCGCCTTTCGAGCCGGCGGCATTGGCCATTGCGTGGCTTTCATCGAAGATGATTACACCATCAAAGTCGACCCCTAGCCAGTCCGCGATCTGTTCGACGCGGGATTTCTTGGCGCCCCGTTCCTCGGAACGCAGCGTGGCATAGGTGGTGAATAGGATGCCCTCGGTCAGCGGGATGTCGCGGCCTTGCGCAAAGCGCGACAGCGGCGTCACCAGAAGACGCTCCTGACCGAGCGCCGACCAGTCGCGCTGCGCGTCTTCCAGCAGCTTGTCACTCTTCGAGATCCAGAGTGCCTTGTGGCGGCCTTGGCACCAGTTGTCGAGCAGGATCCCGGCCGATTGGCGGCCCTTGCCTGCGCCCGTGCCATCGCCAAGGAAGAATCCTCGACGGAAGCGGACAGCGTCAGCGGCATTTTCCGGCGCGGCCGAGACCATGTCGCCGGTTTCGTCGACGGTCCAGGATCCCGCGAGATACGCCCCGTGCGCTTCACCAGCGTAGATCACGGTCTCCAGCTGCGCGTCGGAGAGAAGGCCATCGCACAGCACGGCAGAGGGCAGCTTCGGGCGGTAGGAAGGTTTTGGGGGCGCGACCGAGGCCATGGCCGCCGATTGCACCAGCTTGGTCGGGTGCGGTTCCGCCCCAGGGATTGCGATCGCCTGCAGGCGGAAGGTCTCATAAATGGCATCCGACAGGCGCGCAGTATCATCGTTGTCGCGCCCCTCGCGCAGGGTGTAGGCGAGGTCTTCAGCCTCGATCTTAGCGATTTCTTGCGCGGGTTGGGCCGCAGAAGTCGCGCGAGATATGCCGATGGCCTTGCGCGTGGAGGGGGCAGAGTTTCCCGCGAAGAGGGAAGAACGGCTCTGACTTGCCGTTGCGGCCTGATCCAGTTCGAGACGCGGCGGAACTTCGGCGGTGATCCGGGAGAGGAGATGCGCTACATCCAGAAACGTTGGCTGACGCAGATCAGCGGTGATGCCACCCATCTCGCCGCCACGGCATTTGTCAAAGACCGAAATCCGGGTCTCAAAGCTAGTGCCATGCTTGGCGAAGGCAGCACCGGACACAGCGCCGGTGAAGACCAAATGCGCGGACTCGGTCAGGCGGTCGAAAGTCTCGGCCCAGGCCGGAGCGTCTGGCGCGAAACTCGCACCCGTGATGGCGACCAGCCGCCCACCAGGGGCCAGCCGGGCAAGCGCCGATCGCAAGTGCCGCGCCGTCGCTTCGGTCGTCCGACTATCGACATTCGCCATGGCCGAGAAGGGCGGGTTCATCAGGATGACGCTCGGGCGCATGCCCACGTCCAGATGATCGTCGATCTGCGCGGCGTCAAAGCGGGTGACCGGGCGGCCCGGGAACAGCAGGCGCAGAAGGTCGGCGCGGGTGTCTGCCAACTCGTTCAGCGCGAGGCTGCCGCCCGCGATCTCGGCGAGGATTGCCAGAAGCCCGGTCCCGGCCGAAGGCTCGAGGACCAGGTCGCGCTGCGTGATCTGCGCGGTGGCGAGCGCCGCGAGTCCCATAGGCAGCGGCGTCGAGAATTGCTGGAAGCGCTCCATCTCCTCCGAGCGTCGGGTATGCGTGGGCAAGAGGCCCGTCATCTTGGCGAGGATGGGCAGCAGCGCTGCAGGCGAGCCAGCCCGGGCCAGCAGCGCGCGTCCAAACTTCCGCAAGAAGAGGACCAGCGCCACCTCGCCCGCCTCATAGGCCAGTTTCCAATCCCAAGCGCCCATCGCATCGGAGCCGCCGAAAGCACGCTCCATCTCGAGGCGCAGGCGCAGCGCGTCGATCTGGAAGCCCCGCGCCAGATCGGGCTGCAGCGCCTCGGCAACTGCGAGGATCGCGGCGGCAGGATCAGGCAGGACAGGAACAACGACCGGCGTCAGCACGGTCGGGATCAGCGGTTGAAACGTCATCGGAACACCTCAGGTTGGGGAAAACGGTGAGCCGAAGGCGCTCTCGCGCGGCCTTCCAGCTCCCCCTGCCCCATCCTGCCTCTGCCTCTCGAACGTCGATCCTTGGCAGAGCGGTGGTTGATTTTGTTCTTTTTATGTTCTATATATGAACACCAAGCAGCAAAGGAGTTTCCCCGATGGAAGACACCAGTTTTGCAATTCCCGTCACGCCCAAGCAGATTGCCTACGCGCGGTCGTTGGCGCTCAAGAACCAGACGCTGTTACCTTGGGAGGCACAGCAGGATCGGCGGGCCTTGAGTTCCTAGATCGATGCGCAGGCCAGGCTGAAGCCAGTTTCAGCGCTCGACCAGCTGCCGTCGTCGAAGCAGGTTGCCTTTGCCGAGCGTCTCGCCCGGATCAAACGGCGCGCCGTCCCGGATGAGTGCTTCCGCGACAAGGGTCTCATGTCGAAGTGGATCGACGGGAACCGGTGACAATGCGCGATCGGGGCTTTGTTGTTTTGGAAAGCTCAATCACCTATCTTGTAGAAGCAGTTCCAGCACAGAGATGATGCAATGGCCTCGGTCACAACGAAGGTAATGTCGACCGTCAGCGCGCCCTACGGCGTGCTGCTGACGGCTGCCCAGCTGGCCGAAAAAATTGCCGACATCAATAGTGCGGACTCCTACGATTGCAGCGTGTTCGCCTTCCTGTCCGAGGTCTCCCCCAAGCTGCAGCAGTCGTTTATAGACGAGATGGGGGTCAGCAAGGACGCAGTCGCGGAAGTAGCGAGAAAATTCTCCGATCTTGCCGGATACAAGCTTCCTTTAGCGATCTGAGTGAACGCCCCGTAGCCAAGCCGCTGGCCCGCGCTTCTTGAAATGGAGATAGCGATCATCGCAAGATCCTGCACCATCGGCCCCGTTTCGCTTGAGGCCGCTCGTCGATTTCTTTGGAAGATCAAGATTTAAGGCGCCCATGACGCTGAAAACTCTCGTCCATCAAAGAAGCCGCGGCGGGGGCTTCCGTTCGACTCTACTTCAGGCAAGACCTGATTAACACGCATATGCTCACCCATGGCATTGCAAACGCGGGCAATCTGCCATGCCATAGGTTGGCAGTTTCGGTCTTAGGAGGCCTCACCCACGGTCCAAGTGCTGTACTGGCAGCGCAAATTCCGTGAGCGCCACATCCTTCTGTTGCCCGTCGTCATCTTCGACGATGAGCTTGCGGACAACACTGACGGGCAGGTACATCCTCAAAGGGTTCGACGCCAGCGACTGGAACCCATAGCTTTCGTAGAGTGTTTTGCGGCGCGCAACGCGGTCGGGATCGCCACAGTCGAGCACATCAAGCATGACAACGGCGACGCCGATGGCATCGGCCGCAACGGCAATCCGGCGAAGAGCGGCGACACGCCCGATCATCGAGATGTAAGCGGCCGGGATATTGCCGTGCGAAGGCCGTGTGCGCGCGAACTTTGCGGGCAGATCCGTGAAGTGAACGGCATGGGCGTTGAGAGCATAGAAACCGATCACCGTGCCGGCAGGATCGACCATTACATAAAGTCGGACGTTGTCCGCCTTTGCCAGCTTGTTGGCAGTCTTCTGAAAATAGTTGTCGACCTGTTCGACGCCGCAAGAAAAAGTCGCTCGATCATGTCTCTCCGGATCGAACGGCTCAATGGTATAGGCGGACGGTTTCGATGCCGTCATTTACTTCGACACAACCGTGTCACTGTGCCGACGGAAAGCCGCGCGTAGAGCATCAGTCGGTGCCGCAGGGGCATCAAGTGCCGCGAAAAACGCTTCATGATCGACCGGCAACAGCACCGTACGCTCATGCGCCGCGATTGTTGTCAGCGCGGCCTGGTAGGCAGCATTCATCGTGAAGACGGAATCGTCGACGCCTGAAAGCGCCGCTGCCTGCTGGATCGCAGTCTTGATGCGAGGCTTGGTCCGGAAATTCATCCGGGCCTCGTTGCGCTCATCGATCGCGCGCGTGGTGTCGTGGAAACCAAGCATAGCCGCCTCCTGAATATCTTGTCATCATGTACGCCCATTTGACGTACATTTCAAGTGTCAGATGAGGGAAGGTTTTCACAACGTCGGTTTCACCCGAAACGCCGCCCTCCTTCGGTGAAGGTGTACTCGTTGACGATGATCCCCTCCTCGATGGCCTCGTCCGAGGTGAGGTGGTCGTATTCGGCCTGAAGCTGGCGGTAAAGCAATCGGGCCAAGTCGCGCAGCGCCTCGGTCACGATCTCCTCCGCGTCCCCGGTCGGCGGTTGCCAGGTTGGGCTGTCGCGCGTGACGTCCACCGACATGGTGTATTCGTGATAGCAGCGGCCACGGTGACTGACCTCCGCGGTGAGCTGATAGAAGTTCCGCCGCTGGATGGCTTGCAGGCGGTCGGCGATGCCGTGCAGCGTCGCATCCGTCGGGGCATAGTCCCGGATCTTCGCTGCCGTACCCTTGCTGTGAGACCAATAGCACTCGTACGCCGCCCCATCGCCCTGGCTCCAGAAGCCCGAAAACCAGATGCAGGGTTTCTGTCTTGTCCCGCCGCCCATCAGGCGAACGGGAGTGGTCTTCAAACGAATGCCGAGGATTTCACAGACCCGTTCGAAATCCTCGTAGACCGCGTCCCACCAATCGTCATGGGGCCCGAGTTCGCGATACCAGCTGCGCGCCTTCTCCTTAGCGGTGTCGGAAAGTTCGGGGAACTGATAAACGGTGGTAGAGATGACTTCAGGCATCGAAGTCCTCCCCGCGGAGCGCGGCCTCAAGCCATTCATGCGTGCTGGTCCAGCCGATGGATTTTCGCTTTCCGAGGTCAATGACATGGGCTCCACCGCCGAAGGCGTCCAATCGGGGCCGGGAACAGGTGTAGGCGACTTCGAACCCCCAGAGACCGGTGAGATCGATCTCTTCGGCGAGGCAAAGCACGAAGCGTATGACGCCTTCGATATCGCCTTCCCCCTCATCGTCTTGGAACCAGAGGATTGAGCTACCGGGACCGTCCTGTTGCGTCATGGCAAAGCCCGAGTATTGTTGATTTTCACCCAGAACTGAGCCGGTTTTTTCACCGAGAAGTGAGCCACCTCTGATTATGGATTTTGGTTCATGCTGGGGTCAAGGGCGGGTTTGTCTCCTTCTTTTTGCGGGCTGCAGCGGCTGAACTTGCCTTGAAGCGGAAGCTGTCGTTTCCGGTTTCCAGGATGTGACAGCGGTGAGTGAGACGATCAAGCAAGGCCGTGGTCATCTTGGCATCACCAAAGACCGAGGCCCATTCGCTGAAGCTGAGGTTGGTGGTGATGACGACGCTGGTGCGCTCGTAAAGCTTGCTCAACAGGTGGAACAGCATGGCCCCGCCTGAGGCGCTGAATGGGAGATATCCCAACTCATCCAGGATCACGAGGTCGAGCTTTGTCAGGCCTTCCGCGATCTGTCCGGCCTTTCCCTTGGCCTTTTCCTGTTCGAGGGCATTGACCAGTTCGATGGTGGAGAAGAAGCGGACCTTGCGGCGGTGATGTTCGATGGCCTGGATGCCAAGGGCGGTTGCGACATGGGTTTTGCCGGTGCCCGGGCCGCCGATCAGGACCACGTTCTGGGCACTCTCCATGAACTCGCAGCGGTGCAGGGTCCGGACGGTGGCCTCGTTGATCTCACTGGCGGCGAAGTCGAAGCCTGCGAGGTCCTTGTAGGCCGGGAACCGCGCGGACTTCATGTGATAGGCGATTGACCTGACCTCACGTTCGGCCAATTCGGCCTTCAGCAGTTGCGACAGCATCGGGATGGCAGCCTCAAAGGCCGGTGCGCCCTGCTCGATTAGGTCGGTGACGGCCTGCGCCATGCCATACATCTTCAGGCTGCGGAGCATGATGACGATGGCGCCAGCGGCTGGATCATGACGCATGACGGCCACCTGCAATCTGGGCGCGCAGGCCGTCGTAACGTGCGACATTGGCCTTGGGTTCACGGTGCAGGGCCAGTGCCTGTGGAGTATCCAGTGGCGGCCCACCGGTCACCTTGCCGTCGACCAGCCGGTGCAGCAGGTTCAGCACATGCGTCTTGGTAGGCACGCCCTCGGTCAGTGCGAGCTCCACGGCGGTAAGCACGGCCTGTTCGTCATGCTGCAGAACGAGGGCAAGGATATCAACCATTTCCCTGTCACCGCCAGACTTGCGCAGCATGTGGTCCTGCAACTGCCTGAAGGCGTGAGGTAATTCTAGGAACGGTGCGCCGTTCCTGAGAGCCCCTGGCTTCCTTTGCACGACGGCCAGATAATGCCGCCAGTCGTAGATCGTCCTTGATGGCAGCGTGTGGTTGCGCTGGATCACGCGGGCATGTTCGCACAGGATGTTGCCCTCAGCTGCCACAACCAGCCGGTCGGGATAGATCCGCAGGCTGACAGGACGGTTCGCAAATGACGCCGGAACGCTGTAGCGATTGCGCTCGAAGCTGATCAGGCACGTGGGGGAGACGCGCTTGCTCAGTTCGACAAAGCCGTCAAATGCAACGGGCAACGGCATCAGCGCGGCCCGCTCCTCGGCCCAAACATCGGCGATGGTGCCAGGTAGCTTGCCATGGGCCGTCTGCCGCCACAGCTCCACACAGCGCTGCTCCAGCCAGGCATTCAGCGCGGCAAGGTCTGGGAAGTCCGGCATCCCCTGCAACATCTGATGGCGGGAATCCCGAACGTTCTTCTCGACTTGCCCTTTCTCCCATCCTGCCGCCGGATTGCAGAACTCGGGCTCATAGACATAGTGGTTCGTCATCGCGAGAAAGCGCATGTTGATCTGCCGCTCCTTGCCGCGGCCGACACGATCCACCGCCGTCTTCATGTTATCGTAGATGCCACGCGCCGGAACGCCGCCAAAGACCCGGAACGCGTGCCAATGGGCATCGAACAGCATCTCATGGGTCTGCAACGGATAGGCCCGCAGCAAAAAGGCCCGGCTGTGCGACAACTTGATATGGGCCATCTGCAGTTTGGCACGCTCGCCGCCCAGAACCGCAAAATCCTCGCTCCAGTCAAACTGGAAGGCATCGCCGGGATCAAAATGCAGTGGCACAAAGGTCCCGCGCCCCGTCGTCTGCTGTTCGCGCTGCCGATCAGCACGCCACCGTCGCGCAAAAGCCGCCACCCGGGCATATGAACCCGTGAAGCCAAGCGCCACGAGATCGGCGTGCAACTGCTTCATGGTCCGCCGCTGCTTGCGCGACTTCCCTGCCTCGGTCTTCAGCCAGCCTCCCAGCTTATCGGCAAAAGGATCGAGCTTGCTTTGACGTTCCGGCGTCGCGAACTTTGGCTCGATCGTGTTCGCCGCCAGATGCTTGGTCACGGTATTCCGCGACACGCCAGTCAACCGCGCAATCTCGCGGATCGAAAGCTTCTGCCGCTTATGCATCCGGCGAATGATGTTCAAAAGTCCCATGTGGATCACTCCGTTGCCCCCGCCGCTCTCAGCTTCGGGGAAAGGTTCACATGGCTCAGTTCTCAGTGAAAATTATGCGCCTAACCGGCTCAGTTCTGGGTGAAAATCAACAATCAGACTCCATTTCGTCCGCCATTTTGATCGCGCCCCGCATGGCTCCGGCCAGCGTCGAAAAATGGCCGATGATCCGAGGACGCGCCTCTCCCGACATCGCAGCCGCAGGGTAGCGGTTAGGCAGCGTCAGGGAAAAGGGCAGCGAGGGGTCAGAAGTGCTGTGCGCGATGACCGGCATGACGTCAGCCGGAAACGGGACCGAGAGAGCCGGAAAGGAAAGGTCGAACATGGGAAATATCTCCGACGGTGCGGGAAGCCTCTCTCCCCGCATCAAGCGTCAAAGACAAAACCACCGCCCACTTCCTCGAAGGGGCAGCGGAAAGTGTTGATCCGAAGGGCGAGTCACATCTTGCCCAAGCCCCGCAGCGAAAGCTCTTGCCCCCCACCCACGATGATGTGGTCATGCAAAGTCAGGCCGAGATACTTGCAGCCCTTCTGGATTTCCTTCGTCATGGCGATATCCGCCTCGGATGGCGTTGGATCGCCCGAAGGGTGGTTGTGGACCACGATGAGGGCGCTTGCGTTCAACATCAGTGCCCGCTTGATGATTTCGCGGGGATAGACCGGGACATGGTCCACGGTTCCGACCGAAAGCTGCTCGTCCGAGATGACGCGATTGCGCCGGTCGAGATAAAGAACGTGGAATCGCTCTACCTCACCGCGCACGGCCACCGCACAGTAATCGCGAACAGCCTGCCAATTGCCGAAGACTGGGTTCTGGTTCAGATAGCGCCCGAGGATTTCGCGGGCCTCGAGGATGACGGTTTCTTCATGCGGGGTCACGGGGGGGTCTCCGAAAAATGAAAATGCCGACGCCCCTGCCCTGTCGAAGGGCGGGCCATCGGAGCAATTATGAAAAGCTGACCGCCCAACGGGCTTGGGAGGTCAAGCGAACGACGCGCGGGCCTCAGCCGACCCGGTCGAGGAGCTTCTTGGCGCGCCCCTCCATGTCGAGGCGGGCATCTTGCTGGGTCTTGTCACGCGCAAGCCGCGTAATGCCCTGCACGAAGTCGAAGATGCTTTCGGGCGGACGGCCCTCTTCCATCAGCACCTTCTCAATGATCTTGCCGGCTTCGGCCTTCGAGAAGCCGCGCTTACGCAGGAAGTCATCCCGGTCCTCGTCCGTCCGCGCCACGATCTGCTGCCGCGCGGCCTTGATGCCGTTCACGAAGCCCTGCGGCGAGGAGTTGGCAAACCGCGTCAGCGCAGGTGCCGCTTCCTGCGCAAAACGAGAGGCGGCATATTTCGAGTGGCGGATGGTGATCTCCTGAAAATCCTCGACGCCCCAGAGGTTGCGGTTCTGGCAGACCGCCCGCAGGTAGAAGCTCGCCATGCCGAGAGTTTTCGCGCCCACCTCGGAATTCCAGCAGTAAAAGCCCCGGAAGTAAAGATCGGGGGAGCCATCCGGCAGCCGACCCGCCTCGATCGGGTTGTGATCGTCGACCAGGAACAGGAAGACATCGCGGTCCGAGGCATAGAGC
Organism: Rhodobacteraceae bacterium PARR1; assembly: GCA_002256185.1. GTDB lineage: Bacteria > Pseudomonadota > Alphaproteobacteria > Rhodobacterales > Rhodobacteraceae > Paragemmobacter. The sequence goes on from NKIT01000056.1 coordinate 20,569, forward strand.
GTGGTCGTGTCGCGGCTGATCTCGACATCGGGGTTGTAGACCCCGGTCGACCAGTCGAGCACGCCCGGCACCTTCCAGCGCGTGTCGCCAGTGCCATTGCCCGCGATGCGCTGTACCGCCTCAACCAGTTCATGGTCATGGATGCGGCCATAGTCGGGGCCGGTCACGGCGCGCAGTTCGGTGCGACCATCTTCCGTCTCGAAGGTCTTCACCTGCTCGGCACGGTGGTTGGTCAGGCCATACTGCAGGTTGATGCCCGCCAGTGGTGCGGGCAACTGCCGCAGGTAGGAGGCCGGAGCACCGACGATGCTGGCAAGCTGGCCGAAGGCCCAGTGCGTGGGCGCGACGGGTTCATGCGCCTTCGGCAGAACCAGGTGCAACCGCTCCGCGCTGTCGCGCGCGGCTTCCACCCTGATGTCTGCCGTCTGCACCACCCGGCTGCGGCTGCGCTCGGAGCGGCCTTTCACAGATGCCCAGAGATCATCGAGCGACAGGTATCGCTCATCATCGGGCCGATTGAACCATTCGGACGACACCCGCCCGTTCCGCTCACCTCGGCTCACATCCACTTTCCAGCCACCAGCCCGCGCCGGTGCGACCGGATCCAGAACTTCCACAACACCCATCGTTAATCTCCCGCGACGGGCGCCGGGAGCCACTCTCCCGAGCCTCAACCCGTCAACGGAAAACCGGCACGGCTCTCACTCTCGGCAACGTAAGGGGCGGAAACCGGCCACTCGCTGCGGCTTATGCGAAGGGCCGGTTTCAAGATGAACAGAGAGGGCGCGAGATAATCGGTCAGAATCCGCCTTCGACTTATATGGCGTCGAGCTTGCCGGCGATGCGCAAGACCACATCGTCAATAATACTTTCCTTCTGCGCGGCAACATCGCCGGCGAATTTGAAGTGGATCGATACGAGATCCTTTGGGACGCCGGGGAATACCGTATCGTCGAGAATGATCGGGATCACTTCACCTTGCTGAACCCGTGCTGCAAAACAATCCCGCTCGAATGTGGGCCAGACTTTTTCCTTGTGGTGCCTATCGAGGATGGCGACGACCAAACGAGATTTGTGGGCGAAGATATCCAGAAACTGCTGGGACCATAGCCCGCCCAGATAGTTGTCCTCGTAGTTGCGGTCATAAAACACTGAGATGTCGAGCTCTCGTAGTTGTTGCTCAATGAACCCTGCGAGGGCGCGATTTTCTCCAGCAAACGATACTGCAATATCCCATTCAAAATCTTGCGGCTCATCGCGGAAGCCGCAGCGTTGGCGAAGGTCCTCCCAGTTCAGGTTTCGCAGGTAGTAGAACAAGGCGGGGTCTTCGATGGCGAAATTCTTGGTGACGGCGTCATAGTAAAACAGTCGTGCACAGGCCTCTTTGTGATCAAGCAAAACCCTGAGTCGGTGGTCTTTAACGTTATTGATGCTGCCCTTAATGTCTTGCCGTGCGTTTGCGAGTTCGTTGAGGTCAACGTTCGACCGTTCCTGTTCGGATACAGCTCGAAGCAACTTGTAGTAAGGATCGTTCGTCGGACGAAAACGCCGACCGCGACAGAACTCACGAACAGCGGGATCGAAATTATGCTGCAGATTTTCAACAACCAGCGCCTTGATCACTGCTGGATCCCAGTCGATACGTCGTGTATCGACCTGTGTCTGATCTACGCCAGATGAGATGCAAATCGTGCGGCAGATTTGTTGGGTAAGCCAGTAGTCACCTCTGCAGTCCTCAATCACGGTTTCTGGCGATCCGATTTCGATATTCAGCAAACGGCTGCCGAGAGTGATCATTTCATGAATCACTTCCGGAGTGCCTGGTGAGATGCGATGGATCCCCATGCGTTTAGCGATATCAGGAACAAGCTGGATGAGATCAGAACCGACGTTATTGATCCCTATGATAACGAGCTTGGGCAACCCTTCGCGGTTGTCCCGCTCGGCAATTACCTTTGCAAGATCAGCAAGACGCTCTTTCGTCTCCCTGTCGAGCCGGTGGAAGTCATCGACGACAAAGGTTTTTTCTCCAGAGTTCTCGTCGATTGCCGCGATGATCGGTAGGTGCGCGGGTTCGCGCGGTGTCAGAAGTGTGGGGGTGTTCGCGGGGAAAATTTCGGCCAGCGCCTTCTTGACGGTGGTCGTCTTGCCGGTGCCCGACTGTCCTTCAACCACGACCGGTTTTCCTTTACGGCGCAAGTCGACAAGAAGCGCCGTGAAGTTGGGTGGCTTTACGAAGGTGAATTCAGGCACGCCCTCGGTAACGTAGACTTCTTCTAAATATGCCATATGGAATCCTGATTTGCGGGTCTTCATCCCCGCTCGGTGTCCAAACTGAGGCAAGTATTGCTTATCTTCAAGAAGTTCAGAAAAGCAGTAGGCTGGATTACACGCTCCGTGTCGAACCCGCAACTTAGCTCTAGACACTTCTACAGCTACCGATCTCCGATCCTTATTGTCAATCCGCTCGGACTTCCTCCAGACATTCGCAGCGGTCGGCATGACGGGCAGCTATGGGCCGAAAGCAACCGAGCCCGGCGGGTTTCCCCGCCGGGCCCAAGAGGGGGACCCCGTTCCTCAGAACGGGATCTCGTCGTCGCGGTCGACCAGCTCGGGGTTTTCGTTCTCGGCCGACTTCGGGCGGCTCAGGAAATCGACCTTCTCGGCGATGATCTCGCAGCCGTAGCGGTCGGTGCCGGTTGCGTCGGTCCACTTGGTGTAGTGGATGCGACCGTGGACGAGGACCTTCATGCCTTTTTCGCAGTGCTCTGCGACGGTCTTGCCGAAACCGTTGAAGCAGGTGATGCGGTGCCATTCGGTGTCCATGACCCGGTAGCCGTTTTCGTCGCGGATCACGCGACCTTCCGAGAGGCGCGGCCGCGAGGTGGCGAGGGTGAAGTTGGTGATCTTGGTGCCGCTTTGGGTCGAGCGCACTTCGGGCTTCTGACCGATGTTGCCGGCGAGGATGACGATGTTCTGCATGGTAAGCTCCTGTGTTTCCTGTCCCCGGGACCGTCCCTTCGACAAGACCCGGAAAAAGCCTGTCGGCTGAGGCGTGCACGGGAGACGAAACGGCGACCGGAAACCCCCAAAGGTCCGGGGTGGAGCGGGCAGGTGCCGCGTTTCCAAAGAAACGCTAGCCAACACGGCCCAGACTGACGCGGGGTTGCGCGCATGAGGCCGAACAGGCTTAGGGGATTGTCAGTCGAAGGGATGGCACCGGGGACAGGAGTGATCGGAGGCGCTTGCAGAACATGTCTTTCCTCGCCCTGATAAGACGGTAAGCCCGAAGTCCTTATCCCCATAGCGGCGGATCACCTCAGAGCCCCTTTCTTGCCATTCGCGCCTAAGCCCGATCGGAGTTGCGAGCCCGCGCCGTGACGGCTATCCCAAGGGCATCATTTTGGACACGAGGCACGCATGGCTGAATTCGACGTTGAGACACTGTCGCTCAAAGAGCTCAAGAGCCTGCAGAAGG
>NKIT01000057.1 GCA_002256185.1 Rhodobacteraceae bacterium PARR1
GGCCTGTTGTGCGGAGTCGCTTTGGCGGAACCGCGACCCTAGCCGTGGTTTCCAGCATTGGCCGACACTTGGTCGGCACCAGCGGGGTAGGGCGTGCTTTGGTTCTTCGGGTCGTTTTTTGGCGGCATCTTCACGACGGTCACACTGGGCATCCTGTTCGGGGCGCTGACGGTCGGTGCGATTTTCTTCATGTATTCGCGCGACTTGCCGTCCCATGAAAGCCTTGCGCAATATGCCCCGCCGACGATCAGCCGCATCTATTCGACCGAAGGACTGATCATCGACGAATTCGCCAAGGAACGGCGGCTGTTCGTGCCGATCGAAGATATTCCCGATCTGGTCAAACACGCCTTCATCAGCGCCGAGGACAAGAATTTCTACACCCATCACGGCTATGACGTGACCGGCATGATCGCCGCCGGCCGGGATGCGCTCTTGTCGCGCGGCAAGGATGTGCGCGGGGCGTCGACCATCACGCAACAGGTTATGAAGAACTTCCTTTTGTCCGGGGATCGTTCGGCGGAGCGGAAGATCAAGGAAATCATCCTTGCGACGCGGCTGGAAGAGACGCTGTCCAAGGACAAGATCCTTGAGCTTTACCTGAACGAGATTTTTCTGGGCCAGAACAGCTATGGCGTGGCCGCTGCCGCCCAGACCTATTTCAACAAATCGCTGGATGCTTTGACACCGGCAGAGGCCGCCTATCTGGCCACCCTGCCCAAAGCGCCGTCCGATCTGCACCCCGTGCGAAACAGGGACAAGGCGATTGAGCGCCGCGCCTATGTGCTCAACCGCATGGCCGAGGATGGCTATATCACGCCCGAGGTCGCCAAGGCCGAGGCCTCGACCCCCTTGCTCAGCGTGCAGAACGGCGATTACCCGCCCTTCCGCGCCTCCATGCCGCCGCGCAGCTATTTCACCGACGAAATCCGCCGCCAGCTTTCCGGCACCTTTGGCGAAGAGGAATTCTTTGCCGGGGGCCTCTCGATCCGCGCCACGGTGGACCCGGAATTGCAGGCCGAAGCCGCTCGGTCCCTGCGCAAGGGGCTTGAAGATTACGACCGCGGCCTTGGCGTCTGGCGTGGCACCCGCAAGATCATCCCGATTGAAAAGCTCTCTGACTGGCGCGAGGCTTTGGCCGAGGTTGAGGTGCCGCGCGACATCGAAGGCTGGTATCCCGCCGTGGTGCTGGAGGTGGGCGAGCGTGATGCCCGCATCGGCATCGAAGGCGTCGAGGATGACGCTGACGGTCATTGGATTCCGGCCGAGGATGTGGATTGGGCGCGCAAACGCCGCGCGGATGGGTCTTTGGCCGACCGCGCGCGGGTGGCGGGTGATCTGGTCGATGTCGGCGATGTGGTGCTGGTGCGGCAGATGACATCGGACGCGGATGGCAGCTTCATCCGCTGGACCCTGCGCCAGGTGCCCGAAGTGCAGGGCGCTTTCGCCGCGATGGACGTGTTCACGGGCCGCGTTCTGGCCATGCAGGGCGGGTTCAGCTACCAAGATACCGTGTTCAATCGCGCGACACAGGCGACGCGACAGCCGGGGTCCAGCTTCAAACCCTTTGTCTATGCAGCGGCCTTGGACAGCGGTTTCACCCCCGGCACCATCGTCGTCGATGCGCCGATTGAGGTTGAAACGGCACAAGGGCTGTGGACGCCAAAGAACGCGTCGAACAAATTCTACGGCCCCACCACGATCCGGACCGGGATTGAACAGTCCCGAAACCTGATGACGGTCCGGATTGCGCAGGAAATCGGGATGGAAACCGTCGCGCGCTATGCCGATGCCTTTGGCGTCTACAGCCCGATGAAACCGTTCCTCGCCAATGCCTTGGGTGCGCAGGAAACCACGCTGTTCAAGATGGTTGCCGCCTATGCCATGTTCGCCAATGGCGGCGAACGGGTGGAGCCCACGCTGGTGGACCGTGTGCAAGACCGCTTTGGCCGCACGATCTATCGCCATGATGCCCGCACCTGCGAAGATTGCGGCACGGTCGATCTGCCCGCCGGGCAGGGTGTGACCGTCACCGACAACCGCGAACGGGTGATGGACGCCATCACCGCGTATCAATTGACCTCCATGATGCAGGGCGTGATCCAGCGCGGCACGGGGCGGGGGATCAACTTGCCGGTGCCGGTGGCAGGCAAGACTGGGACAACGAACGAGGCGAAGGATGTCTGGTTCATCGGCTATACCTCCAACATCGTGGCCGGGTGCTACATCGGCTATGACCAGCCGCGCAGCCTTGGCTCCGTGTCAGGTGGAGGGCTTTGCGGGCCGGTGTTCCAGCGCTTCATGACCACGGCGGTCAGGAAATACGGCGGGGCCGAATTCCGTGTGCCGCCGGGCGGACATTTCGTCAAGCTGGACCGCTTTACGGGCGCATTGCTGGGTGATGACGCCAGCGGTGAAAACGTGGTGTCCGAGTATTTCCGCGATGGCGGCGAGGCTGTGGCCATGCTTGGCACGGTCATTGACGGCGGCTTTGCGATGGGGTCGAACCTGCCGCTGTTCAATTATGGCGAAACGGATGGGGGCGATGCGGGCCAGACCGTCACGACATCGACCGGGGAAACGGCGGTAATCCCGAAACAGGCCGATTTCGGCACGCTGTCTTCGGGCGGGTTGTATTAGGGCAGGGGCCGCGCCTCTTGCCCGTTCGACCGCCCCGCGCTATCACCCGCCCCAATCGGCCCCGTGCCGCCCTTGCTTTTCCTGAGGTATCGCCATGCGCGCCGAAACGCTGAACAATGTCGAAGCGATCAAGAAGTCGCTGAAACTGCTTGGCCAGCGGATGGATTGGGACACCGCCCCGCACCGTCTGGAAGAATTCGACGCGATGATCGAAGCGCCTGACCTGTGGAATGACCCCGCCAAGGCGCAAAAGCTGATGCGCGAACGGCAGGGGCTGCTGGATGCGGTGTCGACCTACAAGCTGATCGACAGCGGCCTGCGCGACAATGTCGAATTGATCGAAATGGGTGAGGCCGAGGGGGATCAGGACATCATCCTTGAGGCGGAGGCCGCGCTGAAAGCGCTGGTTGATCTGGCGGCCGCAAAAGAGCTTGAGGCGCTGCTCGACGGTGAGGCGGACGGCAACGACACCTTCCTTGAAATCAACGCAGGCGCTGGCGGGACCGAGTCCTGCGATTGGGCATCCATGCTGGCGCGGATGTATGTGCGGTGGGCGGAAAAGAAGGGCTACAAGGTCGAGTTGCAGGCCGAAACCGCGGGCGAAGAGGCGGGCATCCGTTCTGCCGCCTACAAGATCAGTGGCAAGAATGCCTATGGTTGGCTGAAATCGGAATCGGGCGTGCACCGTCTGGTGCGGATCAGCCCCTATGACAGCGCGGCGCGGCGGCATACCTCGTTTTCTTCGGTCTGGGTCTATCCCGTGGTGGATGACAACATCGAGATTGTTGTGCCCGACAATGAAATCCGCATCGACACCTATCGGTCCTCGGGCGCGGGTGGCCAGCACGTCAACACCACCGACTCGGCGGTGCGGATCACCCACTTGCCGACCAATATCGTGGTGACCTCGTCGATGAAGTCGCAGCACCAGAACCGCGAAATCGCGATGAACGCGCTGAAATCGCGCCTGTATCAGTTGGAACTCGACCGCCGGAACGCTGAGGTGAACGCCCAGCACGCCGCCAAGGGTGAGGCGGGTTGGGGCAACCAGATCCGGTCTTACGTGCTGCAACCTTACCAGATGGTCAAAGACCTGCGCACCAGTGTTGAAACATCCGACACCCAAGGCGTGCTGGACGGTGACCTTGACCGCTTCATGGCCGCGACCCTGGCCATGGATGTGGCGGGCAAAAGCCGGGCTGAGGCCAACGCCGAGGATTGATCCCGACGGCGGCCCGCACGCTTATTCTGCCCCCCAAGGGGAAAGGGGCGGCGGGAATTCCCACCTGAAAGAAACATCTTTTCCCGAACGCACAACCCCTTAGGCTTTGCCAAAAGGGGGACAGGATGCCCGACCAAGCCACTCCGCCTGCCGCAATGCCAGAGGTTCTGGAACTGGATTGGGGCGACCTGTCCCATGCGCTGCGCGCAGGCTGGCGGGACTTTGTGGCGGAACCCGCTTACGGTGCGTTTTTCAGTCTGGTTTATGTCGCCTGTGGCTGGCTGCTGGTCTTTGCCTTTACCTTCAAGGGTCAGCTATGGTGGACGCTTCCCGCAAGTGCCGGGTTTCCCATCCTTGGCCCCTTTGTGGCCTGCGGTTTCTATGAGATCAGCCGTCGGCGCGAGGCGGGAGAGACTTTGGTCCTGCGGGACATCATGCTGACCGTCCTGCGCCAGAAGGACCGGCAAATCCCGTCGATGGCGGCGGTGATCGTGGTGTTCTTCCTGTTCTGGAACTTCCTGTCGCACATGATCTTTGCGCTGTTTCTGGGGCAGGCGACGCTGACCAATGTCACCTCGTCGCTTGGCGTGTTCCTGACGCCGCAGGGGCTGGCCATGCTGGCCTTTGGCACGGTGGTTGGGGCAGTGTTTTCGGCGCTGTTGTTTTCGCTGACGGTGGTGAGCCTGCCCATGCTCTTGGACCGGGAGGTGGATTTCGTCACGGCGATGCTGACGTCGCTGGCCCTTGTGCGGGGCAATCCGGTGCTGATGCTGCTCTGGGGGGCCTTCATCGCGGCCTGCCTGTTCGCGGCGATGCTGCCGCTGTTTTTTGGTCTGATGATTGCGCTGCCGGTGCTGGGCCATGCGTCATGGCATCTTTATCGGCGGGCGGTGGTGTGGAACTGAAAAGGGCGCCCGAAGGCGCCCCAATGTGACCGTTTTCGGTCAGATCATTCGGCCGTTTCGGCCCGTGCCGCCGTGGCGGGTGCCCCAAGCGGTGCGCCGACCGGCGGACGACCGGTTTGCAGCGGATCGTCCTGCCGCTGGACCGAGCCTTCGAAATGCGCGCCGCTTTCGATGGCGATGGTCTTGTGGATGATGTCACCCTCAACCCGCGCGGTCGCTGTCAGGCGGACCTTTAGACCGCGCACACGGCCAATCACGCGGCCATTGACCACGATGTCATCGGCGACAATCTCGCCCCGGATCGTGGCGCTTTCGCCCACGGTCAGCAGATGCGCGCGGATGTCACCTTCGACCGTGCCTTCGACCTGAATGTCGCCGGTGGTGCGCAGGTTGCCCACGACCGTCAGGTCCGAGGACAGGATCGACGCTTGCGCCTTGCCCTTGGGGGCCGAGGGCACAAAGTCGGACTGCGGCTTGGGGGTTGCTGCTTCAGGGGCCTTGGGCTTGTCAGCGTCTGCCGTCTTGGGGCCCGGCTCGTTGATGCGGCTCTTAGAAAACATTTCTCGCTGCCTTTATGAAGGTCATCGGGTTGATTGCGTCGCCGCCGATCCGGATCTCATAATGAAGATGCGTGCCGGTGGAACGTCCTGAATTGCCCATATCACCGATCCGTTCGCCGCGCGATACCCGATCACCGACGTTGACGCGGATTTGTGACAGGTGACCGTAGCGGGTTTCGATGCCGAACTCATGTTTGATCTTGATCAGGCGGCCATAGCCGGATTCCCAACCTGCGTATGTCACCACCCCGTCGGCGGTCGCAAGAATCGGTGTGCCATATGCCCCCGCCAAGTCCTGACCCTCATGCCGACGATAGCCACGGCCAAAGGGATCATTGCGCCCGCCAAAGCCGCTGGTGTAGCGCACGGGCCCGTTGACCGGCATCGAGAAGGGGGCCTTGAACGCCGCGATACGGTACATGTTCATGCGGTCCAACCCTTGCAGGATCGCATTGGCGCGGATTTCCTCGGCCGGGGCCGGTTCGCCCTTGGTCGAGAAGGAGATCGGCGACAGCGGCCCGCCGGTGCCGGAATAGCCCTTGCGCACGGCTGAAAGCAGATCGTCGGGGTTCAGCCCTGCGGCAGAGAACATCTTGTCCAAGGGTTCGACAGAGACGGTCAACGCCTCTTCCAACTTGGCGAAAATCTCATCGTTGCGGCGGATCAGGGCGTCTTTTTCGGCCATCACTTCGGCCACGCGGTCCTCGGACTGTTCGGCCTCACCGGCCATGGCATCGCGCTGTTCGGCGGTGTCGCCAAGGGCGTCGGTCAGGATCGACAGCGTGGCCAGCGTGTCGCGGGCGCGGCCAGCCTCGGACCGGCCACCACCCGTCTGGGCGGCAAGGCTGGCGGTGGCGCTGTCGGCTGCGGCGCGGGCGTCATCGCGTTCCTTGATCGTGCGGCGCAGGGTGTTCTGCACAACGTCGATCCCGGTTTCCAATTCGCGGCGACGATCCTCGGACGCCAGAAGGCGGGACTGCATTTCGGCGACCTGCTTGAGCGCAAGGTTAAAGCGTTCCTGCGCCGCAGCCGCCTCGGACGCGCGCATGTCGCGGTCGGTGGACAGGTCGTTCAGCCGGTCCTCGAACATTTCCTGCCGGATTTGCACCTGTTCGCGGCTGGTGCCCGCGCTGACCGAATCCATCAAGATCACGGCGGTCGCAAGGATGGTCCAGCCGGTGATCAGCCCGATCCCGACGATGGCCATCGCCTGCGTGGCGGGCCTGAGGCGGATGAACCGCGTCTCGACATCGGATTTCAGGAAAAGGCGCTGTTCCGGCAGGTGCCGTTCCAACACAAGGTGGATCCTGTGGGCGAGACGCGAAAGCACGGGTGGCGGGTCCGTTCATTGCTGGAATACGCCCGGAAACCAGTCCCGGACAGGGAGCCCACATCGGGCGACCCCTTGATTAGCCACGCCCCCGCGCTGTCGCAACAAATTTGACCGCAGGGTGAGGTTTCCCGCCGAAACACCCAACAGTTTAGGCGAAAACCCGCCGATAGGATGGGGATGGCGTCAACGCAGGTCGGCGTCGGCGGGTTCCTGCTCTTCGGTCAGGGGCCAGTAAAAATCTGGTGGCAGACCGGCCTCGGCGCGTTTTTCGGTGTTGAAGGGCGGTTTCAGGGTGGAGTGGAAATAGCGCCGCACAAGGGCGTGGAACGCATCCTTGGGGTCCAGCCCATCGCGCCCGCAAAGCCAGTTGAACCATTTGGACCCGTAAGCGACATGGGCCACCTCTTCGGCATAGATCACCTCAAGCGCCGCGAGTGCCTGCGTTTCCCCGGATTTGCGGAACAGGTCGATCATCCCGGGGGTGACGTCCAGCCCCCGCGCCTCAAGCACCATGGGGACCACGGCGAGACGACCAAGAAAATCGTCCTTGGTATCTTCTGCCGCGCGCCACATCCCGGCATGGGCGGGCAGGGCACCGTAATGGCTGCCCATCGACTCAAGGCAATCGCAGACGAGGTTGAAGTGCTTGCACTCCTCATCCGCGGCCTTGACCCAATCGTCATAGAAACCGGGCGGCATCGGGTGATCGGCAAAGCGGGCGATGATGTCCCAATGCAGGTCCACGGCGTTCAGTTCGATATGCGCCACGGCATGCAACAGCGCCAAACGCCCCGGCAAGGTGCCGGGACGACGGCGGGGCATGTCCTTTGGGTTCAGCAGCTCTGGCTGCGCAGGCCGCGCGGGCCACAGGGGCGGTTCGGCGCGACCGATGGCAATCGGTTGACCGGCGGCACGCGACGCAAACCACGTCGCCGCATGCTGCCGCCCCAAGGCCGTCTTGGCGCGGCCGTCGGCGGTGGTCAGAACCTCCACCGCCATTTCGGCCAAGGTGGTCACAGGGCTTGCACCGCGGCCAGAACCTCATCGGCGTGGCCCTTGACGCTGACCTTGTTCCAGACACGGGCGACCAAGCCTGCGCCGTCGATCAAGACCGTGGTGCGTTCGATGCCCATGTAGGTTTTGCCATACATGCTTTTTTCCAGCCAGACGCCGTAGTCTTCGCAGGTCGTGCCGCCTTCATCGCTGGCAAGGATGATCGACAGGCCATGCTTTTTGCAGAACTTGTCATGCGCCTTAACGCTGTCTTTGGAAATGCCGATCACGCTGCATCCTGCGGCGGTGAAATCGGCCAGACGGGCGGTGAAATCCTGCGCTTCCAGCGTGCAGCCGGGGGTATCGTCCTTAGGGTAGAAATAAAGCACCACCTTGCCGGAGCGGAAGGCCGACAGGGTAACCGTCGTGCCGCCATCGCGGGGCAGGGTGAAATCGGGGGCGATGTCGCCTTGGGCAATCATGGGCTGCTCCTCTGCTGTTCAGGGTCTTTTGATCGGTCCTGTTCGGGTTCTAGTTGCCTTTGCGCAAAGATAAAGGCAATCCCGGCGAAAGAACCGGGCAGGGTGGCGGCTGGCATGACACAGGCCAAGGCAGAGGCGGACAAGACCGGGGCGGGCGATGACCCCGCCGCCGCTCTGGTGCCGCCTGTGCCCGAAGGGGCAGAGTCGATGACGGCGCCAGACCCTTCCACAAGGCGAGACCCCTCCCAAACACCAGAGCCGTCCCAAACGCCACAGCCTTCCTCGACGCCAACGCCTGCACCTGCCAAACCCAAGCGCAAGCCCCGTCATCGGCGCAGGCCGCGGGTGGGGGGCGGTTTGGGGCTGATCGTTTTGTCCCTTGCCTTGGTTCTGGGCGGGTTGGCCATCGTGGCGGCGGGCGGTGTCATGCTGCGCCTGCCGGTCTGGGCGGTGGCAGAGGTCGAGGCGCGTTTGAACCGCGCCGTCGATCCCGCCTTGCCCGAAGGATCGGTGTCGGTGGGGGGCATCGCCATCGGGCTGCAAGATGGCTGGCAGCCCGTGGTGCGCCTGTCTGACTTGCGGCTGTTGCAGCGGGGGGGCGCATCGCTTTTGACGCTGCCGGAAACCGAAATCGGGCTGGACCTGCCCGCGCTGCTGTCGGGGCAGCTTCGCCCCAGCCGCCTGCATGTGTCGGGCGGGGATGTGACGGTCAAGCGCGGGCCGGACGGGCGCTTTGACATCGCGCTTGGCCAGATGCAGGCGGGGCCGGAAATCCGCTCGCTCGCTGATCTTTTTGCGGTGCTGGACGGGGTCTTTGCCCGCCCGTTGCTGGCCAAACTGACCATGGTCGAGGCAGACGCCCTAAGCCTGACGGTCAGTGATGCGCGGGCGGGGCGGACATGGAACATCGGCGATGGTCGGCTGCGGCTGGACAATCGCGCCGATGCCGTGGCGGTGGAACTGGCCGTGTCCTTGGCGGGCAGCGGGGCCTCGACCGCGCAGGCCGATCTGGTGGTGGTGTCTGCCAAGGGGGGCGGCGGCGCGCGTCTGACCGCAACGGTCGAAGGCATCGCCGCGCGCGACCTTGCGGCACAGGCGGGGCCTTTGTCGCCGCTGGCCCTGTTGGATGCGCCGATCTCTGGCCGGTTGGCGGCTACGGTCGGACCTGAGGGCATCAGCGCCCTGAACGGGCGGCTGACACTTGGCCCCGGCGCGCTGCTGCCGCGCCCGGGTGTCTTGCCCATCGCCTTTGACCGCGCGGTGATGGAGATCGGTTTCGACCCCGACCGCGCCCGCATCGACCTGTCCGCGCTGACGGTGGAAAGCCGCACCCTGCGGTTCAAGGCCACGGGCCATGCCTATATGCAGGACGCGGCGGGGCAATTTCTGACCGGGCCGGTGGGGGCGGTGCTCCCGGCCAGCTTCCTGACCCAGATCGCCATCTCCGAGGCGGCAATCGATCCTGAGGGGCTGTTTGAATCCCCCGTCGCCTTTACTTCTGGTGCGCTGGATGTGCGGCTGCGGCTGGATCCGTTCACGCTGGATGTCGGGCAATTGTCGCTCATGGACGGCCCGCATGGCCTGCATGCCCGCGGCAGCATCAGCGCGGGCAAGGATGGCTGGACCGTCTCGCTTGATACGGCCGTGGACCGCATCCGCCATGACCGCCTGTTGCAGCTTTGGCCGCTGCGGCTGGTGCCGATGACGCGGGATTGGCTGGCCAAGAATGTCTTTGACGGCACGCTGACCGATGTGCGCGCCGCCGTGCGGGTACGGCCGGGCAAAGAGCCGCTGCTGTCGTTGGGCTATGACTTTTCGGACGGTGAGGTGCGGTTCATCAACACTTTGCCGCCCATCCTCGATGGCACCGGCTATGCCACGGTGGAGGGCCAGACCTTCACCATGGTGCTGGATTCGGGCCATGTCGAAGCGCCGACGGGTGGGGATATCGACATGGCGGGCACGGTGTTTTCCGTGCTCGATTTCACCCGAAAACCGGCACAGGCGGAAGTGCAGTTGAAGACCCGGTCTGACGTGACGGCAGCGCTGGCGCTACTGGACCAGCCGCCCTTCGGTTTTCTGACCAAGGCGGGGCGTCAGGTTGATCTGGGCACCGGCACGGCAACGCTGGATGCGGTGCTGCGCTTTCCGCTGAAGCCGCACATCTATACCAATGACGTGACCTATCAGATGCAAGGCAAGATCGCTGATTTCGCGTCAGACAAGATCGTGCCGGGCAAGGTGGTGACCGTGCCTGATGTGACGGTCTTTGCCGATTCCACCGGGCTGCGCCTGACCGGGCCGGGAACTGTGGGGGCGGTGCCGTTTGACGTGGTGTTCTGGCAACCCTTTGGCAAGACGGCCGGGCTTGCCAGTGTCGAGGGGACAGTGCGCCTGTCGGCCGATGCGGCACGCGATTTTGGGGTCACCCTGCCCGATGGCATGGTGCAGGGCGTAGGGTCGGCGCAGGTGACCATCTCCCTGCCCAAGGGTCAGCCTGCCACATTGTCCTTGGTGTCGGACCTGAACCGCATTGCGCTTGCGATCCCCGGCACAGGCTGGACCAAACCCGCCGCCACGCTGGGACGGCTTGAGGTGAACGCTACCCTGTCGGCCTCGCCGCGCATCGACCGCCTGACCCTCAGCGGGCCGGGGCTGGAGGCCGAAGGAGCCGTCACCGTCGTGCAGGGCGGCGGGCTGGAGCGGGCCGAATTCACCCGCGTCAACATTGGCGATTGGTTCCGAGGCGCGGTCCGATTGACCGGGCAGGGCAAAGGCCGCGCCGTGGCCATCGCCATCACGGGCGGTGAGGTGGACCTGCGCCGCCTGCCCGAAGGCGGCACCGGCAGCACTGGTGCTGGCAGCACTGGGGCCGGCGGCGATGCCGCCCGCCTGCCCATCTCTGTGGCGCTGGACCGGGTGATCGTAACTGACGGGATCAGTCTGAATGGCCTGTCGGGCAGCCTGTCCACGCTTGGTGGCCTGAACGGTGGCTTTACCGGGTCGGTCAATGGCTTTGTGCCGGTGCAACTGACGCTCGCCCCCAGTCGCAACGGCACGGCGGCGCGGGTGCAATCGTCGGATGCGGGCCGGGTGCTGGCGGCGGCGGGCATCTTCGCCTCGGCTCGTGGGGGGACGCTGGACTTTACACTGTCCCCCCGTGAACGGCGCGGCAATTACACCGGGCGGGTGGCGATGCGCGGGCTGCGCGTCGTCGATGCGCCGGTCTTGGCCGAGCTGCTGAACGCGGTGTCGGTGGTCGGCATCCTTGACCAGTTGAACGGTGAGGGACTGTCATTTTCGGACGTGCGCGGTGATCTGATCATCACCCCCGGCGCGATCGAGGTACAAAATGGCGCCGCTGTCGGGGCCTCGCTTGGTGTCACGATGGATGGGGTCTATGCCAGTGGGGACAAACGGCTGGCCTTGCAGGGCGTGATCTCGCCGGTCTATCTGGTCAACGGCATCGGATCGGCCCTGACCCGGCGGGGTGAGGGCGTGTTCGGCTTCAACTACGAATTGCGCGGCACGGCGGACCGGCCAGAGGTTTCGGTCAATCCGCTGTCGCTGCTGACTCCGGGCCTGCTGCGGAATCTGTTCCGCGATCCGGCCCCGAAACTTGGTGATCCCGGCGAATGAAACTGACCGATTTCGATTTTGACCTGCCCGAGGCGCTGATTGCCACCCGTCCTGCGCGGCCCCGCACCCATGCGCGGCTTTTGCTGGCCGAGGGGGATCGGATTACGGACAGGCATGTCTATGACCTGACCCAAATCTTCCGCCCCGGGGATCGTCTGGTGTTGAACAACACCAAGGTCATTCCCGCCCGCCTGACCGGCCATCGCCAAAGGGGAGAGGCGCGGGCCAAGGTTCAGGTGACGCTTCTGGAACCGCAAGCGACGGGTTGGCGCGCTTTGGCCAAGCCCCTGCGCAAGGTTGAGGTGGGAGAGGTCATCGCGTTTTCCACTGACCTCTCTGCCACGGTGCTTGAGAAATCCGAAACCGATATGCGGATCGGCTTCAACCTGTCGGGCGATGATTTCGACGCCGCTTTGGCGCAGGCGGGGGCGATGCCGCTGCCGCCCTATATCGCCGCCAAACGCGCGCCCGATGCGGCGGATCAGACCGATTACCAGACGGTGTTTGCCCGCCATTCCGGCGCTGTCGCCGCCCCGACGGCCAGCTTGCATTTCGACGAGCCGCTGTTGCGTGCGCTGGCTGAAAAGGGCGTGACCTTCACCGAAGTGACTTTGCATGTCGGCGCGGGCACCTTCCTGCCGGTCAAGGTGGACGATGTCACCACCCACCGCATGCACGCCGAATGGGGCCAGATCACGCCGGGGGCTGCGGCGGAAATCAACGCGACCAAGGCGGCGGGGGGCAGGGTGATCCCGGTCGGCACAACCGCGCTCAGGCTGATTGAAAGTGCGGCGGTGGCGCCCGGTGTGGTGGCGGCTTGGACCGGACCGACCGACATCTTCATCTACCCCGGTTTCCAGTTCCGCATCACCGATGCCCTGATGACCAATTTCCACCTGCCCAAGTCGACGCTGATGATGCTGGTGTCGGCCCTGATGGGGCAGGATCGTATCAGGGCGATCTATGACCACGCCATCCGCAACAGCTATCGCTTCTTCAGCTACGGCGATTCATCGCTGTTGATCCCCGCGCCGTAAGCCCAAAGCGCGGCCCGCATCAGGCCTGTCGCTTTTGGACCAAAGCGACAGGCGCGTTTCTTGCTATGGTGGGTCCACACTCCCCTGATTGCGGACAATGACCGATGCTGAAAGTCGTCTCCACCTCTTGGCCGCTGCTTCTGGGGGTCATGCTTCTGATGGTCGGCAACGGCATCCAAGGCTCGCTTCTGGGGATCAGGGGCGGGCTGGAGGGGTTTACCACCTTTGAAATCTCGGTCGTGATGTCGGCCTATTTCGCGCCGTCGATGATCCGCAAGGTGGGGCATGTGCGGGTGTTCGCCGCCTTGGGGTCGCTGATCTCGGCCATCCTTGTGGTCTATCCGGTCGCGCCGGATTGGATCGTGTGGTCGCTGTTGCGCGTGCTGATCGGGTTTTCTTTTTCCGGCATCTACATCACCGCCGAAAGCTGGCTCAACAACGTCGCAACGAATGAAACACGGGGACAGGCGCTGTCTGCCTACATGATCGTGCAGATGCTGGGGATCATTGCGTCACAGGCGCTGCTGAACGTGGCGGAACCAACAGGGTTCGTGCTGTTCGTCATCCCGTCGGTGCTGGTGTCGCTGGCCTTCATGCCGCTGCTGCTGGCCCCCACGCCCGCGCCGACCTTTGACCAGACCCAACCGCTGTCGTTTCGCGCGCTGTTCCGCATCTCACCGCTTGGCTGTGCGGGGATGCTGCTGACGGGCGGGGTGTTTTCGGCCATGTTCGGCATGGCGGCGGTCTGGGGCCAGATGAAGGGCCTGGCGGTGCGCGACATCTCGCTCTTCATCGGGGCGCTTTATGTCGGCGGGTTGGTGCTGCAATATCCCATCGGCTGGGTGTCAGACCGGATGGACCGCCGCAAGCTGATCATGGGCCTGTCGGTTCTGGCGGCGGTGGTGATGGCTGTGGCCACGATTCCGGGCCTGCCCTTTGCCGCCTTCCTTGTGGTGGCCTTGCTTTTGGGCGGGATCACCAATCCGGTCTATGCGCTGCTGATCGCCTATACCAACGACTTCCTCGACAAGCAGGACATGGCAGCGGCCAGTGCCGGAATGATCTTCCTGAACGGCTTTGGCGCGATTTTCGGCCCGCTGGTGACGGGCTGGATCATGGGCCGGGTCGGGCCGTCGGGATTTTTCCTGTTCATCGCCATTCTTTACGTGCTTCTGGCCGGTTACGCGATTTACCGCATGACCCGTCGCGCCGCGCCCGCGGGCACGGGGCAGGCGGCCTTTGTGGTGCCGACAGCATCCCCCGTGGCGCAGACGGCGGCAATCGAGGGGCAGAAGGGCCGCTGACCCGCCTGCGCCTTGCGCGGGGCGGCGAAGCCTGTCACCGTTCCTCCGAAGTGTGGGGGATGATCTATGGCGGACCCGGTTGAGGTTCTGGATTTCTGGCTGGGCACCATCGGTCCCGACGGCTGGTATGCGGGCGGGGATGAAGTTGACGCGCTGTGCCTGTCCTTCCGCGATGTTTGGCAGGCCGCGCGGGATGGGGGACTTGAGCATTGGGTGGATGGCGCGATTGGCACGCTGGCTTACCTCGTGCTGACCGACCAATTGCCGCGCAACATGTTTCGCGGACAGGCCGATGCCTTTGCCACCGATCCGCTGGCGTTGGCGGCGGCGCGTGTGGCCGTGGCGTCAGGCTGGGATATGGACGCGCCTGAACCCGACCGGCAGTTTTTCTACATGCCGTTCGAGCATTCCGAGGATTTGGCCGATCAGGATCGCGCTGTCGAATTGCTGACGGAACGCCTGTCCTCTGACCCTGACATGGCGCTGCACGCCCGCGCGCATCGTGAGGTGATCCGCCGCTTTGGCCGCTTTCCTACCCGGAATGAGGCGCTGGGGCGGCAGTCGACCCCGGCAGAGGCGGACTATCTGGCCGCCGGCGGCTATGCGGCATTGGTTGCGGAATTGCGTGGGGCCTAAGCCTTGCACTGGCTGCATAGGCCTGCGGCGTTGGCTGCGTTGCTTGGCTGGAAAATATAGTTTAAGGCCAAACTACTTTTTCAAGGGAGGGAAAGATGGCCGCTACCTATGATGTGATCGTGATCGGCGCAGGTCCGGGCGGCTATGTTGCTGCCATCCGCGCGGCCCAGTTGGGCAAAAAGGTCGTGATCGTCGAGCGCGAGAATCTGGGCGGCATCTGCCTCAACTGGGGCTGCATCCCGACCAAGGCCCTGTTGCGCAGTGCCGAGGTGTTTCACCTGATGCACCGCGCCAAGGAATTCGGCCTGTCAGCCAGCGGTATCGCCTATGACCTGTCCGCCGTCGTCGCCCGCTCGCGCGGTGTGGCGAAACAACTGTCGGGCGGCATCGGCCATCTGATGAAAAAGAACAAGATCGCCGTAGTGATGGGGCAGGCGACTGTGACCGCACCGGGCAAAGTCAGCGTCAAGACCGACAAGGGCGCTGAGGAATTGCTGGCCAGGGACATCATCCTTGCCACCGGCGCGCGTGCCCGCGAATTGCCGGGGCTTGAGGCGGATGGCGATCTGGTCTGGACCTATCGCCACGCGCTGCAACCTGTGCGGATGCCCAAAAAACTGCTGGTCATCGGCTCTGGCGCCATCGGGATCGAGTTTGCCTCCTTCTTCAACACGCTGGGGGCTGACACCACGGTGGTTGAGGTGATGGACCGTATCCTGCCGGTGGAAGACGCCGAAATCGCGGCCTTCGCCAAAAAGCAATTCGTCAAGCAGGGGATGAAGATCCTTGAAAAGGCAGCGGTCAAGAAGCTGGACCGCAAGCCCGGTATCGGTGTGACCGCCCATATCGAAATCGGCGGCAAGATCGAGACGCAAGAGTTTGACACCGTCATTTCCGCCGTCGGCATCGTCGGCAATGTCGAAAACCTTGGGCTGGAAGCGCTTGGCGTGAAGATCGACCGCACCCATGTGGTGACCGATGAATTCTGCCGGACCGGGGTGCCGGGGCTTTACGCCATCGGCGACATCGCCGGCGCACCGTGGCTGGCGCATAAGGCCAGCCATGAGGGCGTCATGGTGGCGGAACTGATTGCAGGCGGCCATCCGCATCCGATCAAGCCCAATTCCATCGCAGGCTGCACCTATTGCCACCCGCAGATCGCCTCTGTCGGCTTGACCGAAGAGAAGGCCAAGGCGGCGGGCTATCAGATCAAGGTCGGGCACTTCCCCTTTATCGGCAATGGCAAGGCTATCGCGCTGGGGGAAACCGACGGCATGATCAAAACCATCTTTGACGCCAAGACGGGTGAGCTTTTGGGCGCCCATATGATCGGCGCGGAAGTGACCGAGTTGATCCAGGGCTATGTGATCGGCCGCACGCTGGAGACGACCGAAGAAGACCTGATGAACACCGTATTCCCGCATCCGACCCTGTCCGAGATGATGCACGAGTCGGTGCTTGACGCTTATGGGCGCGCGCTGCACTTCTGACAGGAGCGGGGGCGCTTCGCCCCCCGCACCCCCCGAGGATGTTTAAGCAACGGGGAAGCGGGAGGGCGAGATGCGCGTTCTGATCACGGTTCTGGCCCTGTGGTGTGCCGGGTTGGGGGCTGCGGCGCAGTTCGGCAAGGTGTCCTTTGCGCTGGAGTTTTTTGCCGCGCGCTATCCGCTTGCGGGGCCGGTAGCACTGGGGCTGATCGTGTCGGTCGTCGGCATGGTGGGGCTGGTGTTCGGCACCACGGCGGGGCTGTTGGTCGCGCGCATCGGGCCGCGTCGGGCCATCGTGGCGGCGCTGGCGCTGGGGGCCTTGGTGTCCGCCCTGCAGGTGATGGACCTGCCTTATCCCGTCTTGATCGCCAGCCGCGTGCTGGAGGGGTTGTCGCATCTGGCCATCGTGGTGGTAGGGCCGACGATGATCGCCGGGATCACGCCCGCGCGGCATCAAGGGCTGGCGATGACGCTGTGGAGTTCCTTCTTTGGCGTGACCTATGCCGGGTTGGCACTGGTCGCGCCCATGGCGCTGGCCGGGGGATTGGCGGGGCTTTATCTGCCGCATGCGGCTTGGATGGCGGGTCTGGCGCTGGTCTTGCGGTTTTTGCTGCCGCCCGATCCGCCCGCGCCTTTGGTTGGGGGGGAGGGGCTCTTGGCGCAGCATCTGGCCATCTATGCCTCGCCGCGCATCGCGGCACCCGCCTTGGGCTTTGTGAATTACACCGCCATCTATGTCGCCGTGCTGACGCTGCTGCCGCCCTTGATGCCGCCCGCGATGGTGGCGCTGACGGCGGCGGGGATGCCCTTGGTGTCCATCGCCTTGTCGTTAACGCTGGGGGTTTGGGCGCTGCGCCATGTCTCTGCCGTGCGCTTGGTGCAGGCGGGCTTTGCCGTGGGCGCGCTGTCGGTCATCGCTTTGGCGCTGGTCTGGGGGCAAGGGGTGCTGATGCTGACCACGGCGCTGATCTTTGCGGGCGCGATGGGCATCGTGCAGGGGGCGAGTTTTGCCGCCATCCCGCAGTTGAACCAAACGGCCGAGGATCGCGCCCGCGCCTCAGGTGCCGTGGCGCAACTGGGCAATCTGGGGACCACCACCGGCACCCCGGTGCTGGCCTATCTGATCGCCGCGATGGGCCCGCCGGGGGTGCTGGCCTTTGCGCTGCCGCTGTGCCTGTTGGGCATCGCAGTGCATCTGTGGCTGGCGCGGCGGCGGGCTTAACGCTGAACAGAGCTTAGCGCTGCACAGAGCTTAGCGCTGAACTGGGCCGCCTGCGGTGACCCAGTCGCCGAACCCGCCGATGTTATGCGCCTCAATCCCCTGCGCTTGAAGGAACTGCGCCGCGCGGCCTGCGCGTGCGCCCGCGGCACAGTAGACGGCGACGGGCTTGCCCGACAGGCGCGCGTCAAAATCGGGGGCCTTGGGATCGCCTTTCAGCGGCAAAAGGCCGAGTGGAATGTGCACTGCCCCGGCGGCTTGGCCAGAGGCCTGAACCTCTCCGACCTCGCGCACATCCAGAAGCGTGATCTCACCGGCGGCGGCCATGGCGATGCAGTCGGCGGGGGAAAGCGGGGTGGTCATGGGAAGCGGTCCTTTCGTGGCTTGCACCATAATATATTCCGGTAATTGAATACTTAAAGGGGGCATTTGCCACTTTCCTTGGCGGTGGCCGCAATTCCCTCAGATCGTTCTTTCTTTGTTCACTATTTTCGATTGGAGACTCATCCGTTTCGGCCTATCTCTGCCGCCGTGGCCCGCGTTGGGCCGGGCGGGGAAGACTCATGGCCGAACAGAAGTTCATCGAAGTCCGTGGCGCGCGGGAGCATAACCTCAAGGGAATCGATGTCGATATCCCCCGCGACCAGTTGGTGGTGATCACCGGGCTGTCGGGGTCCGGCAAATCCAGCCTCGCCTTTGACACGATCTATGCCGAGGGTCAGCGCCGCTATGTGGAAAGCCTGTCCGCCTATGCGCGGCAGTTTCTGGACATGATGGGCAAGCCGGATGTGGATCATATCTCTGGCCTGTCCCCGGCGATCTCGATCGAGCAAAAGACCACCTCGAAGAACCCGCGCTCTACCGTCGGCACGGTGACCGAGATTTACGATTACATGCGCCTTTTGTTCGCGCGGGTCGGCACGCCCTTCAGCCCCACGACCGGCCTGCCGATCACCGCGATGCAGGTGCAGGACATGGTCGATGCCGTGATGGCGATGGAAGAGGGGACACGCGCCTATCTCTTGGCCCCGATCATCCGGGATCGGAAGGGCGAGTATAAGAAAGAGTTCCTTGAGCTTCGCAAGCAGGGGTTCCAGCGCGTCAAGGTGGATGGCACTTTCCACGAACTCGAAGACCCGCCGGTCTTGGACAAGAAGCTGCGCCATGACATCGACGTTGTCGTTGACCGTATCGTGGTGCGCGATGGCTTGCAGACGCGGCTTGCAGACAGTTTCCGCACGGCGCTGGACCTTGCCGATGGCATCGCCGTGCTGGAAACCGCACCTGCCGAAGGTGATCCCCAGCGCATCACCTATTCGGAAAAATTCGCCTGCCCGGTGTCGGGTTTTACCATCCCGGAAATCGAACCCCGCCTGTTTTCGTTCAACGCGCCCTTTGGGGCCTGCCCGGTCTGTGACGGCTTGGGGGTGGAGTTGTTCTTTGATGAACGCCTCGTGGTGCCCGATCAGGGGCTGACGCTGGCGCAGGGGGCCTTGGCACCTTGGGCCAAATCCAAATCGCCCTACTTCACCCAGACGATTGAGGCGCTGTCGAAGCATTACGAATTTGACCGCAAGAAAAAGTGGAAAGACCTGCCCGCCCATGTGCATCAGGTGTTCCTGCACGGCTCTGGCGATGAGGAAATCAAGTTCCGCTACGATGAGGGCGGGCGGATTTACGAAGTGTCGCGGGTGTTCGAAGGCGTCATCCCCAATATGGAACGCCGCTACCGCGAGACGGATAGCGCCTGGGTGCGCGAAGAGTTTGAACGCTATCAGAACAACCGCGATTGCGGCGCCTGTCATGGCTATCGCCTGAAGCCCGAGGCTCTGGCGGTGAAGATCGCCGGGGTCCATGTCGGACAAGTGGTCCGCATGTCGATCAAAGAGGCTTTCGCGTGGATCGGGTCGGTGCCCGAAACCCTGTCCAACCAGAACAACGAAATCGCGCGCGCCATCCTGAAGGAAATCCGCGAACGTCTTGGATTCCTTGTGAATGTCGGTTTGGACTACCTGACGCTCAGCCGCAATGCGGGCACGTTGTCGGGCGGGGAGTCACAGCGGATTCGTCTGGCGTCTCAGATTGGGTCTGGCCTGACGGGCGTGCTTTATGTGCTGGATGAGCCGTCCATTGGCCTGCACCAGCGCGACAATGACCGCCTTTTGACGACGCTGAAAAACCTGCGCGATGCGGGCAATACGGTGTTGGTGGTGGAGCATGACGAGGATGCGATCCGTGAGGCGGATTACGTCTTTGACATCGGCCCCGGTGCCGGGGTGCATGGCGGGCGGGTGGTGGCGCATGGCACGCCCTCCCAGATTGCGAATGATCCGGCCAGCCTGACCGGGCAATACCTGTCGGGCACGCGCGAAATTGCGGTGCCTAAAACCCGTCGCACCGGGAATGGCAAGAAGCTGACCGTGGTGGGGGCGACGGGGAATAACCTGAAAAATCTGACGGTTGACTTCCCCTTGGGCAAGTTTGTCTGTGTGACGGGTGTCTCAGGCGGGGGCAAATCCACCCTGACGATTGAGACGCTGTTCAAGACCGCCTCGATGCGGCTGAACGGTGCGCGGGAAACCCCGGCCCCCTGTGAAACGATCAAGGGGTTTGAGCATCTGGACAAGGTCATCGACATTGACCAGCGCCCCATCGGGCGCACACCGCGATCCAACCCTGCGACCTATACGGGGGCATTCTCGCCGATCCGGGATTGGTTTGCAGGTCTGCCCGAGTCCAAGACGCGCGGCTATCAGCCCGGACGGTTCAGCTTTAACGTCAAGGGCGGGCGGTGTGAGGCCTGTCAGGGCGACGGCGTCATCAAGATCGAGATGCACTTCCTGCCCGATGTCTATGTGACCTGCGAGACCTGCAAAGGCGCGCGTTACAACCGTGAGACTTTGGAAATAAAGTTCAAGAACAAGAGCATATCCGACGTTCTTGATATGACATGTGAAGATGCCCAAGGCTTCTTTCAGGCGGTGCCCGCCATCCGCGAAAAGATGGATGGCTGTGTCAGGTGGGCTTGGGCTACATCAAGGTCGGGCAACAGGCGACCACCCTGTCGGGCGGTGAGGCGCAGCGGGTGAAGCTGTCCAAGGAGTTGGCGCGACGCTCCACCGGGCGGACGCTCTATATCCTGGACGAACCCACCACCGGCCTGCACTTTGAAGACGTGCGCAAGCTGTTGGAAGTGCTGCATGAATTGGTGGATCAAGGCAATTCGGTCATCGTGATCGAACATAACCTCGATGTCATCAAGACCGCCGATTGGCTTATCGACATCGGTCCCGAAGGCGGCGATGGCGGCGGAGAGGTCATCGCCATCGGCACCCCCGAAGAGGTGGCAAAGGTCGAGGCCAGCCACACCGGGCGCTACCTGAAAGACATGCTGAAACCCAAGCGCATGGCGGCAGAATAAGAAAAGCGGCGAAGCCCTTGGGGCTTCGCCATTTTCCGTCAGACGCGCTTCATCGGGCAGGTGGAAATCCCGAGAATGGAATAAAGCGGGCAGGTTCCAACGACCCCCGTGACCAAGGGCAAGATGCCGATCAGCTTGGCATAATGCCAAAAGCCAGCCCCTTGATCGGCAAAGAACCAGACCAGCAGCGCCAGCCCGACGATGATCCGCAGGGCGCGATCTACGGTGCCTTCGTTGGTGGTAAACATGGCGTATCCTTTCCTGAGCCATCCCCTGACGTGCCGGGGAATAGGCAAAGGCTAGGCGCGACTCGGGGCGCTGTCTCTGATCTGGGTCATGTGCCTTGACCCCAAACGCAAAAGGGCCACCCGAAGGCGGCCCTTTCCATCCCAAAGCGGCAGGATCAGTCCAGCGCCTTGAAGTTCAGGCTTGCGCCATCCTTGATGCCGCTGAACCAGCGGGCGGTCACGGTCTTGGTCTTGGTGTAAAAGCGGAAGGCATCCGGGCCATATTGGTTCAGGTCGCCGAAGGACGACTTTTTCCAGCCGCCAAAGGTGTAATAGGACAGCGGCACCGGGATCGGGAAGTTGATGCCGACCATGCCCACGTTGACGCGCGACGCGAAATCGCGCGCCGTGTCCCCATCGGCGGTGAAGATGGCGGTGCCGTTGCCATATTCGTTGGCGATCACCAGTTGCAGCGCCTCTTCGTAGGATTGGGCGCGGACGGTGGACAGGACCGGGCCGAAGATTTCCTGCGTGTAGATGTCCATATCCGGGGTGACATCGTCAAACAGCGTCGCACCGACAAAGAAGCCCTGTTCATAGCCCTGAATCTTGATGCCCCGGCCATCGACCACAAGTTTCGCGCCTTGATCCACGCCAGAGTCGATCAGACCACGCACGCGGGTTTCGGCCTGTTTGGTCACCAGCGGGCCAAAGTCCACATCCTCACCGGCCGTATAGGGGCCGACCTTCAGCTTTTCGATGCGCGGGATCAACTTGGCAATCAGCGCGTCAGCGGTCTTTGCCCCCACCGGCACCGCGACCGAGATCGCCATGCAGCGTTCGCCCGCCGCGCCGAACCCGGCCCCCACCAGCGCATCCGCCGCCTTGTCGAGGTCCGCGTCAGGCATGATGATCATATGGTTCTTGGCACCACCAAAGCATTGGGCGCGTTTGCCATTCGCCGCAGCGCGACCATAGATATACTGCGCGATGGGGGTCGATCCGACAAAGCCCACGGCCTGAATGATCTCATGGTCGAGGATGCCGTCCACGGCCTCTTTGTCGCCGTTGATGACCTGCAAGACGCCATCCGGCAGACCCGCCTGTTGCAAGAGCTCCGCCAGCATCAGCGCGGTAGAGGGCGTGCGCTCTGACGGTTTCAGGATCATCGCATTGCCAGCCGACAGGGCAGGGCCCATCTTCCACAGCGGGATCATGGCGGGGAAGTTGAAGGGCGTGATACCCGCCACCACACCCAGCGCCTGACGCATGGAATAGATGTCGATGCCCGGACCGGCGTTGTCGGTCATCTCGCCTTTCAGCAGGGCCGGGGCGCCCATGCAAACCTCAATCACCTCAAGCCCGCGCTGCACATCGCCGCGTGCGTCGGGGATGGTCTTGCCATGCTCACGGCTGACCAGTTCGGCCAGCTTGTCCATGTTCTGGTTGATGAGCGCGCCAAAGGCCATCATCACGCGGGCGCGGCGCTGCGGGTTGGTGGCGGCCCATTCGCCCTGCGCGGCGCGGGCGTTCTCGACCGCGGCACGGACCTCGGCCTTGGAGGCCAGCGCCACCTTGGCCTGGACGTCGCCGGTCATCGGCTCGAAGACGTCGGCCGTACGGCCCGAGGTGCCCTTGACCTCCTTGCCACCGATGAAATGTCCGATCGAGCGCATGAATATCCTCCCTTGGAGACGTGAATCGCCGCTCCGCGCGGCGAGATCGCTTTACAAACCCTATGACCCTGCATTTTATAGGATTCAAGTCCGATAAATTGCACCATAGATGTGCGGTAATGCAGGATCAAGGCAGCGACACAATCGACTGGGACGACTTCCGTTTCGTGCTTGCCATCGTGCGCGGCGGGTCGGTTTCGGCTGCCGCCAAGCAGCTCGGTGTCGATCATGCCACAGTGATCCGGCGTGTCGACCGGCTGGAGCGCCACCTCTCCGCAAAACTGTTTGATCGGCGCAAAACCGGCTACCTGCTGACCGAGGCGGGCCAGCGCGTCGCCGACAGCGCCGAGGCGATGGAATCCACCATCGTGGCCAACCAGGAGGCGGTCGGCGGCTCGCGCGCGCATCTCACCGGCACGGTGCGGATCGGCGCGCCCGACGGCTTCGGCAGTCACTTCCTGGCCTCGCGGCTGGTCAAGTTCACCGAGCGGTATCCCGATCTCGACCTGCAACTCGTCGCCACCGCGCGGCTGTTCTCGCTCTCCAAGCGCGAGGCCGATATCGCGATCAGCCTGACCATGCCGAAGGAAGGCCGCATCGTCGGCCGCAAGCTTCTGGACTACACGCTCGGGCTTTATGCCGCACCCGCCTATCTGGCGCAGGCGCCTGTGATCGCCGCGCGTGCCGACCTGCCGCGGCACCGCTTCGTCGGTTACATCGAGGAGCTGCTGTTCACGCCGGAACTGGACTATCTGCCGCAGGTCTCGCCGAAGATCTCCGCGAAATTCCGCAGTGCCAACCTGATCGCGCAGCTCAACGCCACCATCGCCGGCTTCGGCATCGCCGTGCTGCCGCACTTCATGGCATCAGCCCATCCCGAACTGCAGCCGGTGCTGCCCGACGAGGTGCGGATCTCCCGCACCTTCTGGCTCCTGATGCACGCCGACAGCAAGGACCTCGCCCGCATCCGCGCGGTGGCGGACTACATCTACGAGACGGTGGAAGCCGAACGCGCGCTGTTCAGCGGGGTGTAATCTCTCCGTCGTCCCGGCGAACGCCCTAGGGCATGCACACATCTAGTTGGGTGGGGATTCCCGAATCGGTATTTCGTGTGATTCATATTGCGGCACTTCGGCTTTGGCGGAGGTGTCGACATGCTGGCGCAAATTGACTGGTCATTAG
>NKIT01000267.1 GCA_002256185.1 Rhodobacteraceae bacterium PARR1
CGCTGCATGGTCGGAATTGACCGCACTGTGTGCGAAGACCTGGCGTCATGCATCCGGTACGCCGATGCAGATCGTGCGGTTGGGCGTCGATACCGGCTACGAGGCGCCGGCCGTCTACGCATGGGCGCGCGGTCAGGGCTTCGAGCAGGCATCACCCGTCAAGGGCGTTGACGGCTTCAACCGTCTGAGCCCGGTATCAGGGCCCACCTACGTTGACATGACGGCCGGTGGCAAGCGCATCAGGCGTGGGGTGAGGCTGTGGACTGTGGCGGTGTCCACATTCAAGTCTGAGACCTACCGCTTTCTGCGGCTTGAGCGCCCCACCGACGAGGAACTTGCCGCCGGATCCGTGCATCCGCCGGGCACGATCCACCTGCCGGCATGGGCCGAGAGCGAGTGGTGCAAGCAGTTCGTCGCCGAGCAACTGGTGACGGTGAAGACCAAGCGCGGCTTCCAGCGGCTGGAATGGCAGAAACTCCGCGAGCGCAACGAGGCCCTCGACTGCCGCAGCTATGCACGCGCAGCCGCATGGATCGCCGGCGTTGATCGCTGGAGTGAGGATCGATGGGAAGCGCTAGAGACGGAATTGAAGGATGGTGCAGGTGCTCTTCGCTCTGGTGAACGCATCGCATCCCCGAAACAAAGCACGCGCCCCGTTTCCGGAGCGCGTGATGGGAACTGGATCGGCCGCAGCCGCGGCTGGATCAAGTAGATATTCATCTCGAGCGCCGAGTTCCCTGGCAATGAAATCGACTGGCTTCTTGGCCCTCCCGGCAATCACTGCACTTCTGGTGCCCCCAACTTCTTACTTTGCGGGAATGACGTCCTGCGCGCCGTCGGCACTCATGTAGACGGCGAGTATTTGAACCGGGCTTTCGGAGACATTTATACCGGTGTGATCGACAGCCATGGCTTCCATGTATGAGTCATCTTTTTTGAAGACCTTTTTTCCACGGTCGCCGTAGTCAACGGTCACCTCGCCATCGAGGACGTAAATGAAGAGCGGGACGCCGTGTTGATGAAGCTCTGTCTTTTCACCGGGAGCAATCGTCACAATCAAGGCGTTGACCTTGGCATTGCCTTTGGTGGGATAGGAAATGGTCTCATCCATTACTGTCTTGCTGGTCGATAGTAGCGGAGTGGCCGGATAACCGGCTGCAAGGGCATGGGTAGCAGAGACTGTGAGAAGGGTTGCCGTGAACAATGCTGCTTTGATCGTCTTCATGATTTTGGTTGCCCCTTTGTGGATTTTTGATTGACTGCCGACGTTGACACGGACGGCTGCCACCAGCAAGCGCGTGCATCGGCGGCAAGGGGTGCCCCATGAGGCGCAACAATATCTGTCGGAGAGTAAGCGATGGCTTGGACCGTGGCAGAACTGGATGCCCTTCGGAAGGCCTATGCCAGCGGCACGTTGCGGGTGTCCTTTGAGGGTCGCAGCGTCGAATATGGCTCTG
>NKIT01000058.1 GCA_002256185.1 Rhodobacteraceae bacterium PARR1
AGGCCGCCGCACCTCCGCCCTTAAATCCCTTCTCCCCGATCCGTGCGGCTTGGCACGGCCCTTGCAGACTCCGGACAGAGAAACGCCCTGTCAGGAGCCTGCCGCCCATGTCCTCGGATGCCATGCATGTCGCCAAAACCGGTCTGAATGCCCAGCAGACCCGGATGCAGGTGATCGCCAACAACCTTGCCAACGTGAACACCACGGGATTCAAGCGGGATCGCGCGAATTTTGAAACGCTGCTTTACCAGAACATCCGTCCCGCAGGCGCCCAGACCTCCGAAGGCACGCAACTGACCACGCCCTTGTCGGTCGGCACCGGGGTCAGGATCGTCAACACCGAAAAGCTGTATTCCCAAGGCGGCTTGGCGACCACCGACAACGCGCTGGACGTGGCGATTGACGGGCAGGGGTTCTTGCAAGTGCTGCTGCCCGATGGCCAGATCGGCTATACCCGCGACGGCGCCTTGTCGCGCAATGCCGAAGGGACTCTGACCACGGCCTCGGGCTATGTGGTGCAGCCCGAAATCCAGATTCCCGATGGCGCGCAGGAAATCATCATCTCTGCCGACGGCATCGTATCCGTCACCATGCCCGGTGCCACAGCGGCCGAGGAAGTGGGCCAACTCACCCTTGCCGCCTTTCCCAACCCGCGCGGTCTGAACCCGATCGGCGAGAATTTCGTGGTGGAAAGTCCGGCCTCTGGCGCGGCCGTGGTCGGTGCGCCCTACACCGATGGCATGGGCAAGCTGGTGCAAGGCGCGCTCGAACAATCCAACGTCAACGTGGTGCAAGAGCTGGTCGACATGATCGAGACCCAGCGCGCGTATGAGGTGAACTCCAAATCCATCAGCGCATCGGATGAGATGATGCGCTTCCTGTCCAACAAACTGTGATGGCGATGATGAAGCGTATCCTTCCCCTTATCCTGCTGGTCCCCTTTGCCGCCTGCACCTCGACCTATGTCGAAGATGTAGCGTCCGAAGAATTCGCCCCGGTCTATCCGGCCGAGGCGCTGCCCGAACAGGCGGCCTTGCCCACGGGGGGGATTTATACCGCCTCGTCCTCGGGGCTGTTCGCGTCGGATCGGCGGGCGTCGCATGTCGGCGATATTCTGACGGTGCAATTCGTCGAACGCTTCGCCGCCACCAAATCGCAATCGGCCAGCGGGCAGCGGTCGTCGGATTACCAGATCGACCTGCCCGATGTGGCCACGCTGGGGCTGGACGATGGGCTGTTGACCAATTCCACCGACCAATCCTTCAACGGGCGCGGTGCGGCGCAGCAATCCAACAGCCTGACGGGGCGGCTGTCGGTGTCGGTGGTGCGCGTCCTGCCGGGTGGCCTGCTGGAGATCATGGGCCAAAAGCGTCTGACACTGAACCAAGGCAAGGAATATGTCCGCCTGACCGGCATCGTCCGCCCCGAGGATATCAACTCCGAAAACGTCATCCTGTCCGACCGCATCGGCAATGCCGAGATTGGCTATGTCGGCGCGGGTGAGGTGGCCGATACCGCCCGTCCGGGCTGGCTGCGGCGCGGCCTGCAAGCGGTGTCGCCGCTATGATCCTTAGGGCCGCACTCATCGCCGTGGCGCTGCTGGCAGGGGCCCTTCCCGCCGGAGCGGATCGGTTGAAAGACCTCGCCTCGGTCGCGGGGGTGCGGTCCAATCCGTTGATGGGATATGGTGTTGTCGTTGGTCTGTCCGGTTCGGGCGATGGCAATTCAGGGCTGACGCTGCAATCGCTGCAATCCTTGATCAGTCGTCTGGGGTTGGTCGTTGATGCCCAAGACCTGAACGCCAAGAACGCGGCGGCGGTGATGGTGACCGCCGAACTCGGCCCCTTCTTGAAAGAGGGGCAACAGTTCGACGTGACGGTGTCCACCATCGGGTCGGCCAAATCGCTGAAGGGCGGCACGCTGCTGATGACCCCGCTTTTGGGCGCGGATGGTGAGATTTACGCCATCGCGCAGGGCAATCTGGTGGTGGGTGGTCTGGGGGTCGATGGGGCGGATGGGTCGTCGCTGACGGTCAATATCCCCACCGTGGGCCGTATCCCGCGCGGCGGGCAGGTCGAAAAGACCGTGACCGCGCCGTTTCAGGACAGTGATACGCTGGTTCTGAACTTGCACCGCCCGGATTTTTCCACGGCTGCGGGCATGGCCAAGGCAATCAACGCCACCTTTGGCCCTGACATTGCGACTGCGCTGGATGGGGCATCCGTCTCCGTGCGTGCGCCCTATGATCTGAACCAGCGCGTGACCTTCATGGGGATGCTGGAAAACGTCGAAATGACGCCGGATGAACCGCCCGCCAAGGTGGTGGTGAATTCGCGCACCGGCACTGTGGTGATCGGGGGTGAGGTGCGGGTGACCCCTGCCGCCGTGACCCACGGCTCTCTGACCGTCCGGATCAACGAAGACCCCAAGACCACCCAAGGGGCCACCGTGGTGAATGGCGATGGCACGGTCGTCGTGCCGGGTGACACCACGACCACACCCGACAGCACCATCACGGCCGAGGAAAAGGGCACTGCCTTTGTTTTTGACACCGGGGTGTCACTGTCGTCTCTGGTGGATGCGATCAATGCCGTCGGGGCGTCGCCGTCTGATCTGGTCGCCATTCTGGACGCGCTGCACGAAGCGGGTGCCCTGCGCGCGGAACTGGTGGTGATCTGATGGAGGTCAAACACCTGAACGGCTTTGCCCTGACCGCCCCCCAAGGCGACCGTGCCGCCCTGCGCAAGGCGGCGGAGGGGTTTGAAGAAATGCTTCTGACCGAATTCCTGAAAGCCGCCCGGTCCGCGCCCTTGGCCGAGGATATCATGGGCAGCAAGGGCGTCGACCAGTTCCGCGACATGTTCGACAGCCAGGTCGCCCGCGCCAGCGCCGGGCGCACCGGCTTTGGCATTGCGGATGCGGTGGAACGGCAATTCGGCAGCTATGTGAAGGATCGCTGATGTCCAACATCGTCGACATCGCCCGCACCGCCATCGGGGTTTACCGCACCGCGCTTGGTGTGACGGGCGAGAACATCGCCAACGTCAACACCGAAGGCTATCGTCGCCGGTCGGTGGAATTGACGCAGATCGGGGGGGCGCAAACCTCGCCCGTCACTTTGGCGACGGGGGGGCAGGGGGTCGAGGTCAAGGACATCCGCCGCGCGTTCGACCAATTGCTGGCCGACCGTCTGCGCACCGCATCGGGCGATGTGGAATCCGCCACCGCGCATCTGGACGCCACCAAGGCGCTTGAGGCGCTGATGCTGCCCGGCACGGGCGGGATTGATGCCAGCCTTGAGGAATTCTTTTCGGGTCTGGGCAAGTTGGCATCTGCCCCGGCTGACACCTCGCTGCGGCGGGTGGTGATGGAAAGCGGGCAGTCGCTGGCCTCGGCCTTTGCCGATATCGGCGCGGGGATGAAACGGTTGCAGACCCAGACCTTGCAGGATGCGTCGATGCAGGCGGATTTGCTGACGGCGGATTTGCAATCGCTGGCGCTGTTGCAGAACCGTTTCGCCAAGAATGCGGGCACCATCGGCGCGCTGAACCCGTTGCAGGATGAGCGTGATCGCTTGCTGCGTTCCATCGGGGACCGGGTGGGCATGATGGTCGAATATGACCGCTTTGGCCGGGCGCAGGTGTCTTTGGGCAACCAACCCGGTGGCGCAGTGCTGATGGATTTTGAGGGCAATGCAACCACCGTCAAGGCCAGTGGCGATGACCGTTTAGGCCTGACCATCACGCGGGGCGGGCACGAACGCGTGGTGCGGCTGTTCTCATCCGGCACTTTGGGCGGGTTGTCGCAGGCTTATGGCGCCATCGTCACGGCGACCGAGGAGTTGGACGCGCTGGCGGGCAAGATGGCCGCCGAAACCAACGCGGTGCATCGCAGCGCGGTGGACCTGACCGGCAGTCCCGGCGGGGATCTTTTTGTGCTGGAGGGATGGGATATCACGCCCTATCCGGCCAATCAGGGCAGCATGAACCTGCGCATCACCCCGACGGGCGGGGCGGCAGGGCCGGTCACGCTGGTGCGCGATGCAGCGGCGGGCCTGTGGCGGGCGCAGGATGCGGGCGGGGCAGAGATCGGCACCGGCACCAACATGATCGTTCTGCCCGGCCTGACGGTCGAATTGGAAGGCACCGCCAGCGATGGCGACCGCATCACCCTGACCCCGCAGCGGGGACGGGCGGTGGACATGCGCTTTGTCCCGACCGAACCCGGCCAGATCGCGGCGGCGCTGTCCACACTGACTGCGCCCGCGCCCGGCAATCAGGGGGCCGCAACGGCGCGGATGGGGATCACCATCGTCGCGCCGCCCGCCTTGCCGAAACTGGATGAGGTGTTGCAAGGCGCGGGCACTGGCGCATCAGCGGTCAGCCTATTGTCGGCGGGCGTGGTGGGCTATGTGCCTGCGGGCACGACATCCGTGACGCTGGCCAGTCTTGGGGCGCAATCCACGGCGGAAGTGTCTGTGCCGGTTGCCGCCGTTTCGGGACTGTCGACGCTGTCGGTCACACTGGACGGCGGCGCGGTCGCCTTCAACCTGACCCCGCGCCCCGCAGGCTGGGGCATGGCCGAGATTGCCGCGGCGTTGAACGCGGGCAGTCTGACGACCGCCGCAGGGGACAGCTTGGCCAGCCTTGGTCTTGCCGCCGCTGGGCGGGATGGCGTGCTGACCCTGTCGCGCAATCAGGGCGACATCACTGCCGCCAGCCTTGATGGCACGGCAGGCATCGTGACGCCCGCTGCGGCGCAGGGCGGGACATTCCAGATTTTCACGCGTGAGGGGCGTCAGATCGCGGGCAGCCGCTTGGGTGCCGCCGACATCGCCAATCTGTTGACCGAGGCGAACGGCTTTCTGCCCGGTGCCAGCTATCGGCCCGATTACCTGAACGCCGCAGATGGTCCGGCCTATCGCGGGCTGTCACTCGATGCCGTGCAGCCCGCCGGATGGCAGGCGCTGACGCTGGACAGTCACGCCCCCGTCACATGGTCCGGCACGGTCGAGGCGGCGGCGAATCCGGCGCTTCCCGTGACGCTGGAAACCGGGGTTGGACTGCCCGTGTCGCTGACCCTGCCCGAAGGGGCATCGGCCCGGCGCTTGGCTGAGATTGCCTCAGCCGCCGTGCCGGGGTTGCGGGCGACGGCAGAGACGGCGCTGGCGCTTCAGGCCCCGGCAGCGGGGACGGTCACGTTCCAGATCGAAGGCGACAATGCGACCCCGCTGCAAGTGCAGGTCGAGGTGGCCGATGGCCGTCTGGATGCGCTGGCATTGGCAATCAACGGCCTGACACGCGCGACCGGGGTCAAGGCCGAGCTTGCGCCGAATGGGGATCGGGTGATCCTGCGCCATGCGGGCGGGGCGGATATCCGGCTGACCGGGTTCACCCATTCCGCAGGCGCGGCGATGACGCTGAACCGGGTGGATGCGCAGGACCAGCCGCTGGGGGCTGCGATCACGCTGGGCGCGGGGGCGGATGGCCTGCGGGTCAGTGGGCGGGTGACGCTGGCGCAAGACACGGCGCTGTCGGCCACGATGTCCGGTATCCGGACCGACAGCGCGGCAGACCCGCTGATCGGCGGGCTTGTGGCGCGTGAGGTGGCTTTGGCGGGGGCGGAACAGCGGCTGGCGTTCCGCTTTGATGCCGCCTTTGACGGCACGGGGACGGATGACGCCCCGGCGGCATTGGCCGGGCCGACGCGCTATGGTCTGACCCTCGCCGGGCGCAGCGTCACGCTGGATACCGCCGTGTCGGGTGCTGCGTCGGCGGCGGATGTGGCCACGGGTCTGGCGGCGCTGCTGCGCGACGGGATGCCGGTTGCGTCGATGACCGGGGCAACGGTGGCCAGCCTGCCCGCGAATGGGGCCAGCACGGTGATCCGGGTCGATGGGCAGGACTATGTGCTGAAGATGCAAGGCGGGGCTGTCGCCGTGTCCGGGCCAGAGGATGGCCGCGTGACCGCCAGCTTTGGCGCGGACAACCGTCTGCGGATCGCCGTTCAGGGCGGGTCCAGCGATGCCACCGGGATCACGCTGCCGGTGGCGGCGGGCAATGCGGCGGCCTTTGGTCTGTCGTCTGCCCAAGCGCCGCGCAGCCTGTTGACGGGGCAAGTGCCCACCACGCTGCCCGCCAGTTTCGCGGTGCGGATCGGGGAGATCCAGCACAACATCACGCTGGGCGCGGGGCCCGCCGTCACGCTGCCCGCCGGGTTTCCCGGCACGGCCAGCATCACGGGTGGCGCGTTGCAATTCGACATCCCGGCCAGCGCCGGGGCGCTGCGGGTGATCCCCTCTGCCGGGGCTTCGGCGGCTGGTTTTGCCAGCCTTGGCGCGACCTTGACGGTCAACGATGGTATGCTGACCGCGCGGTCACTGGATGGCAGCGCGCTGGATATTGGCATCACCGCGTCTTCGACGGTCGGACAAAGACTGACGCTGAGCGACCTGCCGCCCGAAGACCTGATCGTGATCATGACCGGATCGGGCAGCCTGCGGATGGCGGGCAGCCTGACGGCTGGAGAGATCAGCCGCACCCCCGCAGCGGTGGAGTTGCGGGTGGTCGATGCGGCATCGCGCCAAGTGGAACTGATCGACACCGCCACCGGCCATTCCATCGGCACGCGGGTGCTGGATGCCAGCGGCGGCGCGGTGGTGGGCGGGCTTGCCGTTTCGCTGACCGGAACGCCGCGCACAGGCGACGGTTTCCGCCTGACGCCCAATCTGGATGGTGGCGGGGACGGGCGGGCCATCGACTCGCTTCTGGAATTGCGCTTTCGCAACCCCACCACCGGCGCGGGCGGCTTTGCCGAGGTGCTTTCGGGCTTTATCGGCGACATCGGCACGCGCACCGCGGCGGCGGGGCGTCGCGTGTCGGCGACCGAGGCCATTCTGGATACCACCGAACGCGCCGATGCCGCCCAAGGCGCGGTCGATCTGGACACCGAAGCGGCCCGGCTGCTGGAACTTCAGCAATCCTATCAGGCCAGCGCCCAGATCATGACCGTGGCGAAAGACCTGTTCGAAACCTTGCTCCGCGCCTTGTAACCCATAGGGAGATGACGCCATGACCATCGGGAATGCCCTGTTCGGGCGCATCGCCATCGACAATTTCGGCAAGATCCAGTCCGAAATTTCGGACCTGCAATCGCGCATCTCAAGTGGCAAGAATGATCCGCGACCGTCCACCGATCCGATGCGGGCGGCACAGCTTTCGGCCATGCGCGAACAGACCGGCGCGGTGGACCGGTTCAGCGACAATGCCAAGCTGGCCTCTGACCGGCTGACCCATGCCGATCTTGCGCTGGATGAGGTGTCGTCCATCGGGCGGCAATTCCTCAACATCGCGCAGCAGGCGTCGAACGACACGACCACGCCCGAAGGCCGCGCCGCGCTGAAGGCACAAGCGGTGGCGCTGCGGCAAGCACTGGTGGCGGCGGCCAATCGCACCGACACGATGGGGGAACCGCTCTTCGCCGGTCTGTCGGGCAAGACCCCCTTTGTCGATGGGCCGCAGGGTGTGACCTACAAGGGCGATGGCGGACGATCCGTGCTGCGCATGACCGAAACCGCGATGCTGGCGACCAGCCTGAGCGGGGGAGAGGTGTTTCAATCCATCCCGACCGCAGGTTCGGCGGCGGGAGGGGCCAAGGGCGACATGTTCAAGATGGTGGATGATCTGATTTCCACCCTGACCTCGCCTCTGGCCGAGGCGCGGCCTTACCGTGACGTGAATGAAAGTGGCGTGCTGACCCCCTTGGCGGGGCGCGACGGGAAGGCCTTGGGATTTACCCTGACCGGCCCCAAAGGCAGCGCCCGGATCGAGGCCGAGGTGGCAAAGGGCGCACCCGGCCCGCTGGCCGCTGCAATCAATGCCGCCAGCGCCGAAACCGGTGTGACCGCCAGCCTGACGGCGGATGGAAAGGGTGTAGCCCTGCTTGCCCCGCGTGCCAGTTTCCGGATCGGGGATCTGACATCGGGAGGCGATCCGCGCGCGCCGGTGGCGACCTTGGCACAGACGGATGAGACCGGCGCGACCAAGGGGCAGGTGCTGGGCCTGCGCGACGCGCGTCTGACGGCGGATGCCATGGTGGGTGCCTTCAGCGATGCCGCCAACCATCTTGCCGCCCAACGGGCCGAGGTGGGGGCGTTGGGTGCGCTTGCCGACAAGAACCTTGATGCGCTGGCCGCGCGCAAGGTGCGGCTGCAAGAGGCGGTGGCGGGGCTGGAAGACCTTGACGTTGCCGCCGCGCTGACGCGGTTGCAGACGCTGTTGCTGACAGAACAGGCGTCGCAGCAAAGTTTCGTCAAGATCAGCGGCACCTCGCTGTTCGATTATCTGCGCTGATCCCGCGCCATCTGGCCCGCCGCTTGCAAACGGATGGGCATGATGTTGAACCGTATTTCCAGATTGCTGTCCTGCACCGCTGTCTTGACGGCGCTGTCAGGCCCTGTCCATGCCGAAGGCCGCGCCGATGTGGTGCCGCCCGTTGATCCATTGGCCGCACCGCTGGACCCCTTTGCCGCGCTGGCCGGGGATGGCCTTTCCGAGGCCCCCGATTGCGCCCGCCTTGCCGCCGAGGCCGGGGCGGCCGAGGGGCTGCCAGAGGGGTTGTTGCCCGCCATATCCTTGGTGGAGACCGGCAAGGGGGATGGGCAGGGCGGGCGCATGCCTTGGCCCTGGACGCTGAACCAGGGCGGGGACTCGCATTATCTGGACAGCGCCGCCGAGGCTTTGGCCAAGCTGGACGCCATCCTTGCCACCGGCACCACCAATGTCGATGTGGGCTGTATGCAACTGAACTGGAAATGGCATTCCGAAGCCTTTGCCAGCCGGGCCGACATGCTGGACCCGGTGCAGAACACCGCCTATGCCGCGCGGTTCCTGAAGGAATTGAAGAACCAGTTGGGCAGTTGGGAACTGGCGACGGCGGCCTATCATTCGACGGACCCGGATCGGGGACAGGCCTATGCCGCCAAGGTGTCCGCTGCGCAGGAAACCATGATTGCGCTGCTGCCCATGCTGCCCGAAGGACAATCCCCCAGCGTGCTGCTGTCTGCCGTGCCGATGCGGTTGCAAGGGTTGCTGGCACTTGCGGGCAGCCCGATGTTCACCGCCGCCGCCGAACGTGCCGCGCTGGTCGGTGCGCGCACGGTTGAGGCTGCGGCGGATATGGCCGCTGCGCCCCCCGCTTTCGCCCCTGGCGAGGATGAGCCGCGACCCGTAGCCCCCGATCTTCCGATGGTGATTGCGGCAACCGAGACCGCCAGCATCCGATTCGATAATGCACCGCGCCGCTTGCGTGACCGATGGGCAGACGTCGAGCAGATGCGCCAACTTCTTGCGCCTGCGCCATGACAATCAGGGCATTGCAGCGCAGCGAACCATGCTGCAGCGCAAAGCAATCAGCCATAGGGATGGGTGTACCTTGTCCAAGGTTTGAGGGCCGATCCGATGGCGCGGCCCTCTGCGCGCAAGGAGGGTTGCTCGCAACTCTGTGAACGACCGACATTGGGCGAAGTTTAGGACGGAGTGAAACATGACGAGTCATTGGGTCGAACGCGATGTGCAGGTGCGTGCTCTTCCGGTGGAGTCGGACGTCCTTGACCGCA
The DNA here is from genome assembly GCA_002256185.1 of Rhodobacteraceae bacterium PARR1. GTDB lineage: Bacteria > Pseudomonadota > Alphaproteobacteria > Rhodobacterales > Rhodobacteraceae > Paragemmobacter. The sequence continues at coordinate 9,617 of NKIT01000058.1, forward strand.
TCATCGTTGGCGACAGTGCGCCGATCCGGCAGCTCAAGCGGATGATCGCCGCTGTGGCTGTCAGCGACGCCGCCGTTCTGACCCGTGGCCAAACCGGTGTGGGCAAGGAACTGGTGGCCGAGGCCGTCCACCGCCTGTCCGGGCGCACTGGCCCGCTGATTGCCGTGAACTGTGCGGCCATTCCAGCCGACCTATTGGAAAGTGAACTTTTCGGCCACGAAAAAGGGGCCTTCACCGGGGCCGACCGTGCCCGTGTCGGTCGCATCGAACAGGCCAATGGTGGCACGCTGTTTCTGGACGAGATTGGCGATATGCCCCCGGCGCTGCAAGCCAAACTGCTGCGCGTGCTGGAAAGCCGCCGTATTCAGCGGCTGGGGGGCGGTTCAGAGCAGATGGTGGATTTCCGCCTTGTCTGCGCCACCCACCGCGATCTGACCCAAGCGGTGGAGCAGGGCAGCTTCCGCGCCGACCTGTTCTTTCGCATCTCTGTCTTTCCTTTGACCGTGCCGCCGCTGTCCGAGCGGACCGCCGACATTCCGCTGATCCTTGCGCGGATGATTTCCGACCGGCTGGTCGAAAATCCGGCGCTGGATGCTCCGCATTTCGACCCCGCTGCCATCCGTGCGTTGTCGGCCCATGCGTGGCCCGGAAATGTGCGCGAGTTGAAGAATGTGCTGATGCGCGCCTTTGTCATGTTTCCGGGCCGCATGATCACCTCGCGCCAAGTGCGCGACAATCTTCTGGGCATGCAGATGCCCGATATGGACAGCGACGGCGCTGATTGCATGCCCGAACCGCCCACACCGACGGCCTCTGGCCTGCCTGATCCGTCGCGTTTCCATGAGGCGCTGACACGGCTGACCGATCTGGACCTGCGCGGCTATATCCGTGACATTGAAGTGGCGCTGATCGAGGCGGCCTTGGACAAGCGCCAAGGCAATGTCGCCCAGGCCGCCGAGGCATTGCGCCTGCGCCGGACGACGCTGATCGAGAAGATGAAGAAATTCGGCATCCGCCGGGGTCTGCCCGTCTGATTGCATGCCCGTCTGATTGCGTGCCCGTCTGATTGCGTGCCCGTCTGATTGCTTGCCCGTCTGGCCGCGCTCCTGTGGCTGCCCCCGGGAGGGTTTTCCACCCTCCCGGACCCACCCGAGGATATTTGACCAGAGAAGACAGGCGCAGCGTCAGCTGCTTTTGTTCCACTGCGCCACAAGGTTGGTCAGGTAATTGCCGGTGCTTTTCAGGGTCGAGATGGTGGTTTCCATCTGGGTGAACTTGGACAGGTAGCGCGTGGTCAGTTTCGCGGCGCGGTCGTCCAGCTTGCCCATTTCGGTGTTTGCCGCCGTGACCCGCGCGCCGATCTGGCTTTCGCGTTCGGCAATCCGCCCGCCCGATTGCAGCGCATCGGTCAAGAGGCCATCCAGCCGTGACAGGAAGCTGCGCCCGACGGTGACATTCGCCTGATCGGCGGTGTCGGGCATGTCGATCATCAGACCGGAATAGGGGCCGTCCAGCACGGTATAGCGCATGCGCCCGGTCTCTGGCGAAAAGCCGATGGTATTGTGATCGCCAAGCTTGGCCTTGCCCGTGGCCATGTCGCGGGTCAGCGTCAGGCTGGCCGAAGGGGCGGTGCTGGACAGAAGGCCCGTCACCTCGACCCCGTCAGACGTGCTGGAGAGGCGATCGTTGAAGGCGGCGTCGAATTTGGCAGGGCTGGTGGCGAAGGCTTTCTCAAAATCATAGCTGTTCAGGCGCAGGCTGCCGTCGCGCTGGCTTTGCACGCCCAGATCGGACAGGAACACCGGGTCTTGGCCAAAGCCGGTCAGAGGGCCTGCGATCATGTTGCGCAGGTCGGATTTCAGTTTCTCGACCACGCGGTCGCCCGCCAGAACGCCAGACGATGCGCCGTTGGCAGCGCGGGCGGAAACCTCGGTCAGTTTGGACAAGGTCGAATTCACCTGATCGACAAGGTATTGCAGGTTTGTTCGCGCGGTTTCCATGTCGCGGCGGAAGTCGACGGTGGTCTGGGTGCCTGCCGGGGCAGAGATGTCCAGCGTCGCGCCGTCAATCAGGTCGTCGATGCTGTTGGTGGGGCGAGTGACGGTGATGCCATCGAGTTCCAGCACCGCATCCTGCGCCGCCTGAATCTGGGCGGTGGCATTGGTGGCGGTGGTGTCAAAGATGGACAGGCCCGCCGCCGTCTCCGTGGCGGTAAAGCGCAGGGCGTTCCCCGCCCCGGCCTCGGACACGATGCCCAGAGAAAAGGTGCCGTCGCCTTTGTCGATCACCCGCGCGGACAGGCCGGGCAGCACATCCAGCGTTTCGGCCAATTGTGACAGCGTGGCCCCGGCGGGAATGTTCAACGTGTTGACCGTGCTTTCGGGGTTCAGCGCAAAGGCGGGGTTGTTTGAGGCGTCCTTGAACCATGCGCCGATTTCCACCTTGAGCGCGCCCGCGCCGATGGTCTGATCGGCGGAGGTGAAGCCCTTGAATTCCAGCACCTGCCGTTGCGCCGTCTGCACCACGCCGATGCTGCGGCTGGAGTTGGCGATCTTGGACGGGTCAGTGATCGTGACCTTGACGCCGGAATTGCCGCTGCTGGCTTTCAGGATCGGCGCGGCTTGCAGATTGGTCACGGCGGTCTGCAAGGATTGGAACTGGGCGCGCACCTGCCCAAGGGTCGAGATCGACAGATTGGCGGAGTCGAGCTTTTTCTGCTCTGCCCGTTGCCGGGGCTGGATTTCCGCCGCGACAAGCGAGGTGGTCAGGTCCGACAGGTTCAGACCCGAGCCGTTCTTGTTCAGCGTGCTGAGAATATCGACCATCGCGCGTCCCCTTGCAAAGCCCTGCCTGCAGTCACAAGAACGGCAATCGGGCGCGGGGTCTTAATTGCAAGGCGCATGCCGCTTTGACAGGGCCTGCTTTGACAGGGCCTGCTTTGACGGGGCCTGCCTGCGGCGTCGCGGGCTGTCATCTTCGGTCCTTTTGGGCGGGGTCAGTTGGGGGCCGGGGGCCGCGTCACGGGCAGAAAAACGCAGGATATGGCGCTTTGATGCAACCTTTGGGAGGGCTGCCGAAGATTCTGAAAATAATCGAAATGGGAAAAAATCGGCGCAGAGTTTGAAAATTTATCATTGTAAATCAAACATTTGTTCTTTTTCTGGGTGCTCTTTGTGACATCGGCCCGGTCCTTGCAAATACTCCGTCGCGGCGCTTTCGCTAAACATCTGCGACAGGGGCCGTTGTCATTGCCAGAGCGCTGAAGGGCGCGAACGGCAAACCCCAGGAGGCTGGACCAATGACTTCCATCAATACGAACATCGGTGCCATTTCCGCTCAGGCGAACATGGCGAAAGTGAACGATGACTTCAACCAGGCCATGACCCGCCTTTCGTCGGGTCTGCGCATCAACGCCGCAAAGGACGACGCGGCGGGCATGGCGATTGCCGAAAAGATGACCGCACAGGTCATGGGCATCAACCAGGCCGTCCGCAACGCGACCGACGGCAAGAACCTGCTGGACACCACGGAAAGCGCGCATGTCGAAGTGTCGAACATGCTGCAGCGGATGCGTGAACTGGCCGTGCAGTCCGCCAACGACACCAACACCGGGTCGGACCGCGGCAACATCACGGCGGAATCGCGCCAGCTGGTCGCGGAAATCAACCGCATCGCAGAAAACACCACCTTCAACGGCATGAAGGTCATGGACGGCTCGTTCAACGGCAAGCAGTTCCAGATCGGTGCTGACCTTGGCCAGACCGTGCAGATCAACGTGGACAGCGCCGCTGCCACCGACATCGGTGCCCACAAGGTGAAATCCGAAGTCTCGATCGCAGCTTCCGGCGGCGTGACGCCGTCCAAGCAACTGGTCATCTCGGGCCATGCGGGCAACGCGGAAATCGACACCACGGCAGACATGTCGGCCAAGGCGCTGGCTGCTGCGGTGAACGAAAAGTCGTCCTCGACCGGCGTGCAGGCGACGGCTGTGTCCAAGGCGAAACTGTCGGGCCTGTCGGATGTGGGCAAGATCTCGTTCGAGGTGAACGGCCAATCCATCGGCACCGTCGCTATCTCGAACAAGGATGATCTGCGCTCGCTGCGCGATGCGATCAACACCAAGACCACCTCGACCGGTGTGACCGCTTCCTTGGGCACGGATGCGTCGGAAATCATCCTGACCGACTCGACCGGCAAGAACATCGAGATCACCAACTACACCGCCGCTGACTCGGGCGCTGCTGCCGAAGCGACGATGGACGTGACCGGCCTGAACAATGACGGCACCGAAGATGCGACGCCGGACACGCTGACGCTGGACAACACTGATGACTCGGCGACTGTGACCGGTCAGGTGACCTTTACCTCGACCCAGACCTTCTCGGTCAACTCGGCCGAGATTGACGGCGCGGCCAGCGAAGTCGGCTTCTTCTCGGATACCGCCAATGCCGCCACGTTGGAATCGGTCGCCGACATCGACCTGTCCACCGCTGAATCGTCGGCAGAGGCGATCACCGTCATCGACGTCGCGCTGCAAAAGATCAGCCAGGCGCGCGGTAACCTTGGTGCCATGTCGAACCGTCTGGACTCGACCATCTCGAACCTGACCAACATCTCGGGTTCGGTGCAGGCCGCGAAATCGCAGGTCATGGATGCGGACTTTGCCGCAGAATCGACCCAGCTTGCCCGTGGTCAGATTCTCTCGCAGGCTGCCACCGCGATGCTGGCACAGGCCAACTCGTCCAAGCAGGGCGTGCTGAGTCTGCTCCGCGGCTGACGGAAAGCCGACACGCAAGAATTGTGGCCCCGGTATGGCAATACCGGGGCACCTTTTATTTCAAAGGCTTGGGGGCAATTGGACAGGGTTTTCCTGTCGGGTTTCCGCCATTTTAGGGGCGTCAAACGCTTTTTTTGCAGAAAGGCGTTTCGCTGTGCAGGTTCACCGTCAAGGAGAACCGCGCCATGCAACTTTACACCTCACAGACCCTGTCCCAGCGCCAGTCGATGGTGGTCACCGCCCAGTTGCAGCAGGCCATCCAGCTTTTGCAGATGGGCAATGGCGACCTGCAATCCTTTATCGAAGGGCAGGCCGAAGAAAACCCCTTTGTCGAACTTGGACTGCCGCGCTCTGCGTTGCGGGTGAAATCGTCGGAACCGGCGCTGCCGTCGTCGCGGCGCAGCGGTGAGGATGATTGGGACCGTCTGGGCAATCTGGCCGCCGATCCGGGGCCGTCGCTTTATGCCCACGCCCAATCCCATGTCGCGCGGCTGGACCTGACCGGGGCCGAGCGCGCCTTGGCCGAGGTGATGCTGGACGCGCTGGAACCGTCAGGGTGGCTGGGGCAACCGCTGGACCTGTTGGCCGCCCGTGCCGGTGTGGCGATGGAGCGGGCCGAGGCGCTGCTCAAGCGGATGCAAAAGATTGAACCGGCGGGGCTGTTCGCGCGCAACCTGTCTGAATGTCTGCGCTTGCAAGCGGCAGAGCAGGGGCTTCTGACGCCGATGTTTGACACGCTGCTGCGCCATCTGCCGATGCTGGCGGTTGCCGATCTGCGCGGGCTGTGCCGGGTTTGCGCCTGCGACATGGACACGCTGAAAGCGATGCTGCGGCAAATCCGGTCGCTGAATCCCAAGCCCGGCGCGCTGTTTGAATTTGAATCCACCGCGCAACGCCCACCGGACCTGATCGTGACGCGTGGCACCGATGGCTGGCGCGTGGACCTGAACCGGTCCACCCTGCCCAGCGTGGTGGTCAAGGCCGACGAGGCACGCAAGGTGGCGCGCAAGGGCGACTCTTCGGCCTATGTCGCCGAACGTCTGTCCGTCGCCCGCTGGCTGAGCCGCGCGGTCGAACATCGCAATCAGACCACGCTGAAAGTCGGGGCCGAGGTGGTGCGGCGGCAGTCGGAATTCCTTGATCAGGGTCTGTCGAAAATGCGTCCGATGATCCTGCGCGAGGTGGCCGATGCCATTGGCGTGCATGAAAGCACCGTCAGCCGCGTTTGTTCTGGCCTGATGATCGCGACGCCGCAGGGGACGTTCCCGCTGAAGACGTTCTTCAGCGCGGCGCTTGCTTCATCCACCGGGGACGAGTCGGGGTCAGCCTCGGCGGTGCGGCATCGCATCCAGAAACTGGTGCAGGCGGAAAATCCGCAAGACCCGCTGTCGGATGACGCCATCGCCAAACTGGTAGAGCAAGAGGACGGCGTGCAACTGGCCCGCCGCACAGTCGCGAAATACCGCGATCAGTTGCGCATCCCGTCATCGGTCGAACGTCGCCGCCGCGCGGCGTTGGGTGGCCAGAACTGACAACACCCGGGCAGGTCCGGTGTCGGTCCTGCCCAAGCGTTTACCCCGGCTTGTCCCATGCAAGCCTCCTGGCCCCTCCCGCAGACGGGAGGGGCATTTTATCGCGGATTAGTTGCATCACGCGGGGAACGGGGCGGGGACAGAACCGGAATGAAACCGCAATTTACACGCGGAACGTGGATCAGAAGGCGCAGAGGCTATGGAGACGGAAACGGCATTGGCGGTCATTCGCCCCGGCCAAATCGCGGTGCTGGCGCTGTTCATGGCGGCGCTGGCGCTTGGCTGGTTGCTGGTGAAATTCAACCAGGGCGGCCTGTCGCGCCGCATCCATCAGGGCAAGCGGATGAAACTGGCCGAGGTGGCCTCCTTGTCCCCCACCGACCGCGCCCTGATCCTTGAGGTGGATGGCCGGTCGTTCCTGCTGATCCGTTGCAAGGGTGCGGCACCGCTGCTGCACGACCTTGGCCCCGTGGCCACGCAGGTGACGTCATGACGCGCGTGCTTTTGGCGCTGTCCTTGGTCATGCTGCCCACGCTGGCATCAGCGCAGGGTCTGCCCGCCATCACGATGCAACAGGGTGCTGCGGGCGGCACCACCTATTCGCTGTCCTTGCAGATCGTGGCGTTGATGACGCTGCTGACAGTGCTGCCGTCGCTGTTGCTGGGAATGACGGCCTTTACGCGCATCATCATCGTGCTGTCGATCTTGCGCCAAGCGCTGGGAACACAGCAAACCCCGCCGAACCAGGTGCTGATCGCGCTGGCCCTGTTCCTGACGTTTTTCGTGATGCAGCCCACCCTGACGCGGATGCACGAAGAGGCGATCGGCCCCTATCTGGATGGCCAGATGGCCCCGGATGTGGCGATCCGCACCTCATCCGAAATCCTGCGCGGGTTTCTGGTGGAAAACACCCGGCAAAACGATCTCTTGATGTTCCAGCAACTGGCGGGGGATGAGACCTATTCCGGCCCCGATGCCGTGCCTTTCGCGGTGCTGCTGCCCGCCTTCATGACGTCCGAGTTGAAAACCGCGTTCCAGATCGGGTTCCTGCTGTTCCTGCCGTTTCTGGTGATCGACATGGTTGTGGCGTCGATCCTGATGGCCTTGGGGATGATGATGCTATCGCCGATGATCGTGTCATTGCCGATCAAACTCTTGCTGTTCGTGCTGGTGGACGGCTGGGCGCTGACTGTGGGATCGCTCGCCGCGACATACGGGCTGGGGGGCTGACATGGATTTTGACGGCAATATCGAACATCTGCGGATGGCCTATTGGTCAATCCTTGTGACGGCGGGGCCGGTGCTGCTGGTTGCGCTGGCGGTGGGTCTGGTCATCGGCATCCTGCAAGCTGCGACGTCGATCAACGAACAGACCATCAGCTTTGTGCCGAAACTGGCCATTGTGATGCTGACCATGGCGCTGGCGTCCAGCTATATGCTGACGACAATGACGGATTACTTTGCCTTCGTCTTTGAAACCATCCGCACGATGGGCGGGTGATGGGAGGGGAGTTTCCCCTGCCCGCGATGGAATTGTCCAGCCTGACCGGCTGGCTGACGCAATTCCTGTTCGCCGCGCTGCGGATCGGCGCGTTTCTTGTCGCCTCGCCTGCCTTTGGGGGGCGGTTTACGCCGCTGCCGATCCGGATCGTGGCAACCGTCATGCTGACGATCCCGGTCTTTGCCCATGTCCCGATGCCCCCGCCGGAAGCGCTGGCAGATATTTCAGCCCTGCGTCTGATCGTTCCAGAACTGGCGCTCGGATTGACAGCGGGGCTGGTGCTTACGATCCTGTTTGGCGCGGCATCCTTGGCGGGGGACCGCATCGCATCGACCGCGGGTCTGTCCTTTGCCGCGCAGGTGGACCCGGCGATGGGCGGGCAATCGCCCGTTGTGGCGCAGATATTCTCGATCTTTCTTCTGATGACCTTCTTTGCGCTGGACGGGCATCTGGTCGCCATCCGCATCGTCATCGAAAGCTACACCGCCCTGCCGCCCGGCAGTGACTTCCAACCGGATCGCCTGATTGCGGCGGGATTGCAGGCGGGCACGGCGATGTTCGCGCTGGGGCTGGGGATCATGCTGCCGGTGGTGTCGGTGCTGCTGCTGTTGAACATCGTGATCGGCGTCATTACGCGGTCTGCCCCGGCGTTGAACCTGTTTTCCTTTGGCTTTCCGCTGACCATGACGGCAACACTGCTCTTGCTGTGGCTGACCGTGCCGGGGGCGGCGTCTGCCATGCAGGGGGTGATGACGGCGGCGCTGGACCTGATCGCCCCCATCATGGGCGGGGGTGTCTGATGGCCGAGGATGACGGCGAAGAACGCTCACACGAACCGACCGACAAACGCAAACAGGACGCCATCGAAGAAGGCCGCGTCCTGACCTCGAAAGAGGCGATGGTCTTTGCCGGGTTTGCCATGGCGACCGGGATGGTGATGGCGGCCGTGGGGTTGATGCCGCAGGCGGTGGCGCTGTGGCGCGGCTATCTGCGGTTGGACCGCGCGGCGCTGCTGCAAGACCAGATCGTGGCGCGCAGCCTGTCGGCCTTTTGGGAAATCCTGATCGTTGCCGTGGTGGCGGGTTTGCCACTCGCGCTGGCTGCTCTGGCCATCCAATGGGGGACGGGCGGTTTGCATTTCTCGCCCAAGGCGATGGGGTTCAAGGCGGACAAGCTGAACCCGCTGACCGGGCTGGGGCGGATGGTATCGGCCAATGCCTTGGTCGAGTTAATAAAATCGGTGCTGAAGGTTGTGCTTCTGGGCGCGGTCGCCTTGATGGTGTTGCGCGGGTATCTGCCGCAGATGGACAGGCTGTGGGCCGTATCCCCGGTCGAAGCCGCAGGTGTTCTGGGTGCGGCGCTGATCCAGTTGATGCTGGCGCTGACGCTGGTGCTTTTGGTGATCGGCGCGGCGGACCTGTTGTGGCAATGGCTGACGCTGCACAAGCAGATGATGATGACCTTTCAAGAGGTGAAGCAGGAGTCAAAGGAACAGAACGGCTCGCCCGAGGTGAAGGGCCGCCTGCGCCAGTTGCAGATGGAGGCATCCCGCCGCGCCGCAAAGCAACGCAAGGCGCTGCCTGATGTCGCCAAGGCGACGGCGGTGATCACCAACCCCACGCATTTCGCTGTGGCGATCCGCTATGTGCAGGGCGATACCCGCGCGCCCGTGATCCTTGCCATGGGCAAAGGGCCGATGGCGCAGGAAATCCGCGACCGTGCCCGCAAACACGGTATCACGATGCTGCGCAGTCCGGTTCTGGCGCGGGCGCTCTATTTTACCGGCGATATTGGAACGGAGATTCAGGAAGGGCTTTACAGCGCGGTCGCTGCGATCCTTGCACATGTCTACCGGTTGGACCGGGGCGAGGCCGGCGATCTGCCTGACGTCGACCTGCCTGCCGAGTTGCGGTTCAACGAGAATGGCCGGGCAGAAACACCGCCGGATGCGACCTGATCTGGCATGGCGCTTGCATTCTTGACGCTGTTCCCGCCCCGCGCCGCCGCAAGGAGCCTGCGATGACCGAAGACACCGACCCCGTCGCCGATGGTTTGCGCCGCGCCATTGCCGCCGCAGACGCCGCCAATGATGCCGCCGAAGATATTGCGCGGCTGGGCAAGGCGCAGAAGGATTTTGTCGAAAAGGTCGGGCGGGCGCAGAAGCGTTCTTCGGCCATGGCGACCGGGGCGACGGTTGGGGCCGTGGTCTGTCTGGCGCTGTCGACGCTGGTGTATTTCCGTTCGGTCGGCGATCTGCATGAGGCGGCTGAATTGCAGGCAGAGGCAGCAAAACTGGTTGCCGAAGAGGTGCTGGCCCTGAAAAAGGTGCGCGAAGGTGACGCGGAACACGAAGATCCCGTTGCCAAGGCGCTGGACGGATTGCCTGATGCGGTGGCGGCTGCCGTGGCGGCCAAGCTGGCCGAACCGGTCGAAGGTGCAGCCCCTGCCGCAGTGGGTGGTGACGTTGTCGCGGCCATCGAAGAGTCGCGGGATGAGGTTCTGGCTGCATTGGCCGAGATGGACCTTACCGGCGCCGCCCCTGCCAAACCTGCGGCGGAAGGCGCGGCCCCAGTGGACGCGGCCCCAGCGGCCCCGGCTGTTCCGGGCGATCTGACCGATATTCGGGAGTCCTTGGCAAGGATCGAGGCCGGGTTGCTGCGTATCACAGCGGCCCCCGCGGTTCCTGCGTCTGGAAAGGCGGCAGTGGCTCCGGCCAAACCTGCGCCCACCCCAGCCAAGCCATCGGGCAAATCGGGTGCGAAACCCGCAGCGAAACCGGCGGCGGCTGAACCCAATCCCTTTGCTTTTCCGTAATATGGCTGATCCTGCCGATCTGCCGCTGACGCTCTGGCTCAAGGACGTGCCTGCCCGTGCGGCGGGGCGGGCCTTGGGGCTGGCGGCGGGGGATATCCTGCTGGCGGTCAATGGCCGCGCCTTTGCGGGCACGCCCGCGCAACTGGCGCAAAGGCTGGCAGAGCGCGCGGGAAAGCCGCTGGCGCTGACCTTTCAGCGTGGACCGAACCGGATCACCGTGCTGGCCGCCCGCGCCGATCTGGGCGTCTGGGACAGCATGGCCGCCCCCGCACTGCCCGAGGATGAGATGCCAAGGATTGACCCTGAGCGGTTGTCGAATTGGGAAATCCTGCGCGATGGGGCAGGGCGGTTTGATGTGATCTGTCTGGCCCCGTCGACCCTTGCAAGCCTGCTGCCGCCGCTGTGGCTGTTGCAGATGCGGCTGTGGGTGCCCTTTGCCACCATGGTGCCGGCGCTTGTCGTGGCGGGGGCGGTGTCGCCCTATGCGGTGCCCTTGGTCTGGGTGGCGCTGGGGGTGCATTTGCGCCGTACAGCGCCCGTCTATCTGCGCGCGGATCGGCGCGGCAGAGGGTTGCGGTTCCATGCCGTGCATGCGGCGCGGTCCGAAAGTGCCGCGCAGGCGGCGCATCTGGCATTGTTCCCGAATGATCGCTCGCTATTTTCCGCTTCTGTTGTGCCGGTGGTTCAGACGGCCTGAAGGATCGGGCGAGGATAGCCAAAATGAAAGCTGCCCACCCTGTCCGGGTGGGCCGCTTTTTTCCATGCGGCCCGGATCACAGGCTTTCGGCGCGCTTTTCCGGGTCGATGATCTGACCAAAGCGGATGCCAAAGCGTTCGCCGACCATCACCACCTCGCCCTTGGCAATCAGGGTGCCGTTCACCAGCACATCGAGGGGGTCACCGGCCAGGCGATCCAGCTCTATCACCGATCCTTCGTTCAGGCGCAAAAGATCGCGGATCGTCAACTCTGCGCGTCCGACCTCAACCGTCAGCTTTACACCGATGTTTTCCAGCAGGCGCAGCCCGTCGGTGCCCATTTTTCCGTCTGTCATGACCCTGTCTCCTTACTGGTCCTGCCCGATGCGCCGCGTGACGCTGAGGGCGGATTTGCCTTGCACTTCGCCGGGCGTGGCCAGAAACATCGGCCGCCCCTCGATCATCACCTGCACGGTGTCATTCATCTGGGCGGGGATCACGTCGCCCTCTTTCAACTGTGTCAACTGGCGCAGCGGGATATCGGGTTCGCACAGCCGCGCGGTGATTTGCAGCGGTACCGACAATACCGCGCGTTCCAGCCGGTCACGCCAGCTTTGGTCATCGTCCAGACTGTCCGACTGCATCCGCGACCGCAGCAGACTGCCGATGGGTTTCAGCGTTTGCAGCGGATAGAGGATGTCAAAACTGGCGGGTTCCGTGCCCGGCAATTGCACCATGAAAGAGCAGTTCACGATCATGTCGTCGCCATCGACAAAAGCGGCGAATTGCATGTTCTCTTCGCGGCTGACCACGCTGAGCGTCAGTCCCATCAGATCGCGCCATGCCAGTTGCAGGGCCTGATTCAACCGATCCGTCACAATCTCGATCACGCGCTGTTCGGTGGCGGTGAATTCGTTGCGGCTGCTTTTCACATGGCGGATCGACCCGCCGTAATAGGCATCGGTCAGAAGCGAGATGAAGGTCGGCGGGATCACGATCAGGTGGTTGCCGCGCAATTCCTCGATCCGCGTGTTGGTCAGGCTGACGAAGTTGTCCTGACTGTTGCGGTAGTCATCGTAATTGCGCACCTCTGGCGGGAAGGCAGACAGGCGGGGCTGGATGCGCAGCATCGGCAGAAACACTGACCGTGCGATCCGGCAGAAGCGTTCGTTAATCATGCGTAGCGCATGATAGTCGCCCATCGACGACAGGTCGTTTGAGCCAAAGACATAGGGCCGGACCTCTGCCCCGCTGTCAGAGGTGCCGAAATCCCGGCCGCCATCCATCAGCCCGCCGACAAGGGCGGCGACTTCGTTGGCAGATAACTTGCGTGGTGTTGCGGCCATTCCCCGTGCCCTTATTGCAGCACGAAAGAGGGGAAGAACACATCCTCGATCCCGCCGAAGCCTTCGACCTTTTCCAGCCGTTTGTTGATTGCGGCTTGCAGGGCGGCGGCCAGTTTGGCGCGGCCTTCGGTTCCGGCCAGATCCTCTTCGGTAAAGGTCGAAATCACAGCCAGCATGTCCGACATCAATGCGGGCGTGTGGGTGGTGACATTGGTGATGACCTGCGCGTCATATTGCGTGGACACGCCCACCTGCACCTGAAGGAAGCGGCGGGAGTCCTTGAGGTTTGACGTCAGCGCATCGGGGAATGAGTAATAGGATGTGACGAACAATTCCTGTTCCGGCACCGGTTTGGGCAGCTTTTTCGGCGCAGCCTCGCCTTCGCCGTCGGTGGCATGGGCGTCCGCTTCGGCGGCGGCTTCCTCTTTGGGGTCGATCAGGCGCAACATGTCCTGCGCGGGCGACAGGGGGTTGGCAAAGTAGAAATACCCTCCGCCAAAGCCCGCGCCCACCAGCACGGCAGAGCCGAGCAGCAGCTTGATCAGGCGCATGACTCCGCCGCCCTTTTTCGGCGCGGCATCGACGGGTGCGGGTTCCTTGGCCATGATGAGGCGTCCTCAGGCAACGATATTGACAAGATTGGCGGCGCGTCCGGTCTGGGCCGGGGCAGAGAGCGTACCACGCAGACCGGAGAGCGCTGCCTCTGCGCGCGGATTGGCGGGGCCTTGGCCCTGACGCTGGCCACCGTCCCGCCCGCCCGCATCGCGGCTGGTGGCGTCATGGCTGGTCAAGGACAGGCCCGCGCGGTTCAGCGCATCGGCAAGGCGCGCTTCGGATTGCTGGAACAACTGGGCCGCCTGCGGCGTATCGGTCACGATCTGCACCGTCGCGGCCTTGTCGGACAATTCCAGCTTGATGCGGATATGGCCAAGGTTTTCAGGATTCAGCGTGATCTCGATCTCTTGGCCCAGATCAGTGTTGCGGGCGGTGATGCGGTCTGTCAGCGCGGCCTCCCACCCGGATTGGGTGGTGTCGAGCGGGGCGGTGTCGGGCACGCGCTGTGGCGTCGTCGGTGTCGGAGCGGTGGCGCGGGTGTCCAGCGGCAGGGGCTGTGCGGTGCCGGGTTGGGCATCCGCATCGGTCAGCGTGTCGGCTTGCAGGGTATCCTGCGGCGTCAGGGCTTGGGCGGCGTTCTGTGTGGGTTGGTTGTCCTGCGCCTTGTCTGCGGCGGCGGCCAGACGGTCGGTAAAGCTGGGCGCGCTGTCGCGGTTCTGTGCCGGGGTTTGGCTGTCGGTCAGCGTGGACAGCCGCCCCGACATGCCGCGCTGGCGTGGGGTGCTGCCGGTGACTTCGGTCTGGCCGGGCGTGTCTGGTGTGTCGCTGCCTGCGCCTGTTTGCGGGGCAAGCAGGGGCTGGATCAAGGCCGCAAGCGGGGGCAGAGTCACGGTCTGCGGCTGCGGTGCGGGATCGGTGGGTGCGGTTTCATCTGCACCCGCGTCGGCGGTCTCTTCGGCGGGCGCATCTGATGAAGCGCTGTCTGGGGCGTCATCCGGTTGCGGTTCGGGCGCGGGGTCAATCGGCGCGGCATCGCTGTCCGGTTCAGCCGCCCCCTCAGGCGGGGTGTATGC
>NKIT01000059.1:0-15272 GCA_002256185.1 Rhodobacteraceae bacterium PARR1
ACGACCGAGGATGCATCTTCGGGCAATGTGGCGATGCCATGCACGCCGCCATCCGCCCCTGCCCGCGCCACGCCCCCCGGCACCAGAACCTGACGGCCCAGCATATTGGCGGCCGAGGCGACGCGGAAATCGCCCATGCCACCGCTGAGCGCCTCAACCGATTGGTTGATCTTTTCCAGCCCGCTGACCTGTGAAAACTGCGCCAGTTGTGCGACGAAATCGGCGTTGTCCATCGGGTTCAGCGGGTCTTGCGCCTGAAGCTGGGCCAGCATCAACGTCAGGAAATCGCTTTGGCCCATCTCCGTCTTGGCATTGGGTGTGCTGGCGGTCTGGCCTGTGGCGCCGTTGGTCAGGCTGCCGGTTTTCGGATCAAGCGTGATCATGGATGCCCCCTTACGATCCCATCTGCACGGTGCGCGCCATAAGGGTGCGCAGCGTGGACATGGTTTCCAGCGTGTTCTGATATTGGCGGCTGGCTTCGACCATCTCGACCATCTCCTCGTCCGGGTCGATGGCGGCTTTCCAGACAAACCCGTCCTTGTCGGCTGCGGGGTGATCGGGGCGGAATTCGCGTTCCGGGGTGCGGTCCAGCATGACCACATCGGCCACATCGCTGGTGGCCAGCCCCGATTTTCCCATAGCATCGGCATAGGTCGTCTCAAAGATCGGGCGCAGGGCGCGAAAGGCACCGTCCTTGGTGGCGGACACGGTGTCCGCATTGGCAAGGTTGGACGCCACCGTATTCATGCGCACCATCTGCGCCGACAGGGCGCGGGCACCGACGTCAAAGACATTGCGGATGTCGGCCATCGTCACTCTCCCTTGATCGCGGTCATCAGGCCGGAAATCCGGCGGTTCAGCAGTTGCAGGCTGGTCTGGTAGCGCAGGGTGTTTTCGGAAAACTCCATCTGCTCCACCCCCGGCTCAACCGTATTGCCGTCCAATGAGGCGGTGACCGGCACGCGGTAGCCCATGCTCGCATCGGCCCCGGTCGCGGCGGACAGGTGGCGGGCGTCAGTCTGGCGCAGCGGCCCCCCGGCGCGGGCGTCCTTGAGGGCGGTCTCAAAATCGAAATCGCGCGCCTTGAAGTTTGGCGTCGCGGCATTGGCGATATTCGAGGCGAGAACCTCGTTGCGCTTTTCGCGCAGGATCAGCGCATTGGCATGCAGCCCTATCGTATCGCGGAATGTGGTCGTCATTCTTGCCAAACCTTGCACGTCGCCGGGATTGCCCCCGACTGGACCGGAACTTGCAAGGACCGTGCCAGATGCCTCAGTCCCGCCGAAAGGGCCCAAGATGCCGCCACGCAAAGCCCCCCCGCCGCTTGTCCCCGCCGTGACGGTTGAGGTCGTTCCGGTTGATCCCGATGCAGGTGTGACCTTTGCCGATCATCGCGCGGCGTCGGCCATGATGCTGCGGGCCTTGGCGGGGCTGGATACGGCGGCGGCTCTGGATCGGTTGCGTGTGCTTTACGCCAGCCTGCCCAATGGCACGGCGCGGCGGGCGGTGCTGGCGGCGCGTTTGGCGATTCTGCGGGATGATGTGCCCGAGCGGATGCCGGTGCCTGTGCCGCCGCCCGTTGTTGTCGCGCCCGTGGCCCCCAAGGCCCCGCTGAAGGCAGGCGCGCTGAGCACACTGGCGCTGGAAGCTGCCGCGAAACTTCTGATGGAGGCGGGTGCCGCCCCGCCCGCACTCGTCAAGACCAAGCCGCGCAAGGCCAAATCAGGGCCGATGGATGCGGCGGCGATTGCCGCGATGATGAAGGCCGAGCAGACGCCAGAGGATGTGCCACCACAGGATGCGCCACAGGACTCGCCCGTTTTTGTGCCCACCCCGCCGCCCGTCATGGCCTCGCCCCTGTCGATCCTGTCGGCGCTGGATGCGTTGCCCGATGAGGAAACCGTCGCAGACCTGTCCGCCGGGACAAATGCCCCCCCGGCACGCCCCGCCTTTGATCTGGGCGCGGCCTTTGCAGCCTTTGACGATGATCTGGGCGCTGATGCACCCGTGGCCCCGCCCGCTGATCTGACCCTGACCGATGACTTGACGGCAATGGATGCCAAGGACGCCCCAGCCAAGCCCAAGCGCCGCAAAATGCCAGTTGAGGACGCGCCAAAGGACGACATCGCTGCGTCCCTTTCGGCACTGATCGGAGAAGGCGACGCGCCCGTGGCCCCCCCGATGCCAGAAGCCGAGGTGTCGGAACGCTTGACCGCACTGGACAGCCCTGAGGCAGACCCCGCGCCCACCAAACCAAAACGCGCCAAACCCACCAACCTGTCGGATGTATCCGCCGCATTTGCCGCGATGAACAACGACGATGCGTGACGGCGCCTGTCAGGCGGCGTTGACCTTGCCCAGCGACAGGCCGCGCGCGCGCAGCGCGGCGATGGTGCCGGGAATGGCTGCGCGGGCGGTTTCCATGGCGCGGGTCACGCCTGCCACATCGCCTGCGATGGCTGCATGTTCGCAATCGGCCAGCGCCTTGTGCAAGGCACCCAGCCCGATGGCCGCCGCCGCCCCTGCGGCCTTGTGCGCGACGCGACCGGCGGTGTGCAGGTCGCCCGGAATGTTCGCTGCAACCTCTTTGATAGAGGATTCCGCGTCTTCCAGCATGCGTGCGGCGACACGTTCGACAAAGTCGCGGCCCATTTCTTCCAGTGTTTCGTCAAAGACTTCGGTGTTGAGCATCGCGACTTCCTCTGTTGCAGGGGCGATGGCCTTGGTGCCAATTGCCCCCTTTCCATGGGCGGCCAGAACTGCCGCCAAAGCACCCCGTGTGATCGGTTTCACCAAGACATCGGTCATTCCAGCGGCCAAAAACTCTGGGATACGGTCCGGGCTTGCGTTGGCGGTCACGCCGACCACGGGCACATCGCGGCACGCCCCGCCCTTGCGGATGCCGCGCGTCGCCTCAAGCCCGTCCATCCGGGGCATCGAGATGTCCATCAGGATCATGTCGTAGCGCTGTGACGCGGCCTGTTCGACAGCCTCTTGCCCGTCGACGGTGACGGTGACCTGATGGCCGCGCAATTTCAGCATCTCGGTCAAGAGCAGGCTGTTGATCGGGTTGTCTTCGGCGATCAGGATGGACAGGGCGCTTTCGGCCGTGTCCACCGCCGCCGCAACGGCCAGTTCCTGTGGCATCGCATCCGCGACGGCAAGGACCACGTCGAAGGTAAATGTGCTGCCTTTGCCCAATTCGCTGTCGACCTGAATATGCCCGCCCAAGGCCTCGGCGCTGAGCTTGGCGATGCCAAGGCCAAGACCGGTGCCTTCGCGCATGCGCGCATAAGAATCATCCAGCGTCTGGAAATTGTGGAAGATGCGTTCAAGGTCGTGATCCGCGATGCCGATGCCGGTGTCCTGCACCGCCACGCGCAGGCGAACCTTGCCATCAGGCAAGGCATCACAGGTGGCGCGGATCGTCACGCTGCCCGCGTCGGTGAATTTGATCGCATTGCCGATCAGGTTGTAAAGCACCCGGACAAACAATTGGCGCGGCGCTTCGACCAAGGGGATGCCTTGCGCGGGTTCGATCAGTTCGATCCGGTTGCCGCGCTTGGCGGCATGGGGTTCGTTTTGCAGCACAAGGTCTTTCAGCACCTGAGTCGGCGAGAACACCGCCATCGGGTAGCTTGGACCAGAGGCAGACCCCAGCCGCGTCAGTTCCAGCACGTTGTTCACCTGATCCAGTGCCGCCCAGCCACAGGACAGGATGATTTCCGACAGCCAGACCTGCCGCTGGTCCAGCGCGGTCGAGCTTTGCATCAGTTCGGTCGCCGCGATCAGCCCGTTCAGCGGGGTGCGCATCTCATGGCTCATGACCGCAAGGAAGCGGGACTTCGCCTCTTCGCCCTTCAGCGCGTCGTTGCGGGCCTTGCGCAGGTTTTCTTCGCGTTCCAGCCGTTCCGAGATGTCACGGACAAAGGCGATGAACATCGGTTCGCCGCCCGCGCCGCGCGCTTCGGCCAAGGCGGCTTCGATCGGGACGATGGTGCCGTCGCTGCGGTGGGCCTTCATCTGGATGCGGCCATCGCGGATTTCGGACCAGTTGTCCCGTTCGTGCATCTTCAGGTGAAGCTGTGACAGCGGATCGGCCGCGCCTTCGCCGCGCACGATTTCAGAAAAGCGCATGCCGCGGACCTTGCCGCGCAGCATGCCGAAAAGCCCTTCGGCGGCGCGGTTGAAGTCGATCATCCGGCCTTGCGCATCGGCAATCACCACCGCATCGAGCGAGCTTTCGATGGTGGCCCGCAGGTTGTGCACGGCGCGCGCGGTCTGTTGGGCGCGGCGTTGCTGCGCCCGGCTTTGCAGCACGATCACAATCAGAAGCGCCAGCATCACGCCCAAAAGCCCCAGCGAGGCCCCGGCAAAGAATTGCAAGGACCGGCGCAGGTCAGTCCGTTGCTGGTCAGAGTTGTCCATCACATCCTGCAAGGACTGGACAACCTCGGTCCGGATTTCTTCGGTCATGCCGTCGATTTCCGCCGAAAGGCCGGGCAAGGCCGCCCGCAACACCGAGTCATTGCCATCGATGGCCGGGGTGTGGCGGGCGAAAAAGCCGTCGTCCGCCCAGACCATCTTTTCCAGCCGGTCTGCCAAAGTCAGCGACTTCAGGTTGCTGGAGCGTTTCACCACCAGCATCCGGCTATAGAAGATGTCATAGGCCAGCCGAAGCTGTTCCAGATTTTCGGTGATGGACGGATCGTCCATCGTCGCTTCTGCTGCCCGTTGCAGTTTGAGCAGGTCAACTTCGACTTGCGCAATGGTCCAAGTCACGTTGTCGGAATCGGTGCTGCGGCTTTGGTCAAGCTGGCGGTCGATGTCCAGATAGACCAAAGCGACCGCCGCAAGTGTCACCAGCGAGACCAGCGCCAAGCCGATCCGCCGCAGGCGTGTCGAAACGCCTGTTGACTGCTCTTCCTCGAGCGCCTCTGAGAAAAACTGTGACATGCGACTGGCCCTTGGCGGCGCCGGACAACACACGTCCGACGCGCCCTATCCTTACTTTACTGTCAGCCGCTCAAGCTGCCAGATGCTGCGACCATAAACCAGATCGTTGCGATAGTCTGCGCTTGAATCGTAGGGGTAGACGATCCAGAGCGGCCCTTTGTCTCGACGCGAAAAGGATTTTCCGTCGATGTGATAGGCAACGATGGGCGCATCGTCGTTCAGGCTGTCCACCGGAATGTCGATGGCATAATTGTTCAGCGCCGTTGCCGTCACGGTTGTTCCCGTCGCGCCGAGGGCTTCGAGCAGCGCCTTGAGCGGAACGCCGGTAAAGGTGGGCGTGCCTTCGGTCCAGGTGGTGCTGGTCGTGAAGGTGATGGATGGTTGCGTCATCAGCGACTCAAGGTCGAATTGCGCTTCGCTGCCGACATTGGTGTTGGCGATTGCCCCGTCAACGAACAGGATGGTTTGCCCGCTGGGCGCGGGCGGCACCTCTGCCTGCGACGCAGACAGGCTGCCAAATGTGACGGTTGCAATCACGGCCAGACCGCGAAGGGCGCGTGATACTGTGTACGGAAACATGGACGAGCGACTCCAAAGGTTGTCTTCGTCGATCACGGTATCAAAACGAGCGTTCTTCTCCATTCCAATTACGGATGCCAAAGCATCCTAAAGTATGGTATGGGTCAAAGTTAGTCGGGTTTGGCACCTTGCGTGATTGCTTTACCATTGGTCGCAGGTATCCTTGCCATCAGTGTTAAAGCAAAAGTCGGTCTGGGTGGTATGGGTCTTGCCAAGAAGGACCTGACCTCACGATCAGTTGGAACAAGGACAGAGCAAATGTCGATTGGCAGCGGTGCCGGTGCAAACAAGATCAGAATCTTGATCGCGGACGACCATGAGATGGTTCTGGACGTCTTCGCGATGTATCTTTCGTCAGCCCCCGATATGGAGGTGACGACGGCAAAGACGCTGGATGAAGCGTTGGAGCACATTCAGGACGCAGGCCCTTATGACGTGGTGTTGCTGGACCTGAACATGCCCGGCATGAACGGCGTTTCCGGCCTGCGGCGGGCCATTCGTTCCAACGGAACCAAACCCGTGGCAATCATCACCGGCAACCCGACCCCGCGCATGCTGGATGAGATCATGAATGCCGGATCATCGGGCATCGTGCTGAAAACCACGGGTGTTCGTTCGCTGGCCAATGCCATCCGCTTCATGAACGCGGGCGAGCATTACATGCCGCTGGAACTGGTGCGTGAGCGTCACAACGCCGGTCGGACCACAAAGAACGGTCGCCTGTCGGACAAGGAGATGATGGTCCTGTCCTACCTTGCCGAAGGCAAGCAGAACAAGGAAATCGCCAATGACCTGAAATTGGCGGAGCCGACGATCAAGATGCACGTCACCTCGATCTGCAAGAAGCTGTCGGCCTCGAACCGGACGCAAGCGGTGATCGTGGCGCGCGACCTTGGGTTGATCTGACGCGACGAAATCGTCCTTGACGCGAAATGGGCGACGGGCTTCCGTCGCCTTTTTCTTTTCCAAATATGATAATCTAATTGGGGTATTTGCCCCACAATTCTTGCACGATCTTGGGTGTTGCCGGTGAACTGCCGCCGCGCTGCCCCGCTTTTGTCCCTTTCGCGTGGCGCAAGGTCGCGGTGGTCGACGGCTGACAGCGGCAGGTCGGGCGGATCATGATCCTTGGGGACATCGTCGGATATGGTCCCGATCCCGTTTGGTGCACGAAAAAAGGTGATGGCGCTGGCGCAGGCAGGGGCGCTTTGCGTGATGGGCAACCAAGATCAGGCCATCGGCGCGGCGGATGAGACGCTGAACATCACCGCGCGGCGTGCGATCAACTGGACCCGTCCTTTGCTGGACGACGGCCACCGCGCCGTTCTGGCCGGGCTTCTGCTGACCGCGCGGCTGGAGGGCCTGTTGTTCGTCCATGCCAGCGCCAATGCGCCGGGCGATTGGATTTACGTCACAAACGAATCACGTGCGCTGGGGGCGTTTCGCAGCACCGACGCGCGGCTGATCTTTTGCGGCCATGTCCACCAACCCACGCTGATGAGCAGCGATCTGGCCGGAACGGTGCGCGCACAGCGCTTTCCGATGGGGCTGCCGGTGCCGCTGATCCGCTGGCGACGGGCGAAAATCCCCGCTAAACCGCGCCAAAAGCGGAGTGGTTTGATGGCGCAGCGCATCTTGGTGATCGAAACCGGCGGCACGATCTGCATGCGGCAAGGGGAGGATGGGCTTGTTCCCGAAGATGGTGTTTTGGCGCTCGCCTTGGCAGCGATGGGCGCGGGATTGGACATTACCACCCGCCGCATCGGCCCTTTGCGCGACAGCGCCGAGATAGGGCCAGCGGAATGGAACGCGATCCTTGACCTGATCGACGCGTGGGAGGGTGATGGCGTGCTGGTTACCCATGGCACAGACACCATGGCTTTCACCGGCGCTGCACTGGCCGCCGGCCTGCCTGCTCCGCGCGCGCCGGTGATCCTATGCGGGTCGATGCAGCCCTTGGGCGCGGCGGGTGGCGATGCCGAGGGCAATCTCGTGTTGGCGCTGGAGGCCGTGCGGTCTGGCGTGCCCGGCCATTACTTGTGCTTTGCCGGAAAGCGGATGGATGCAGGGTCTTTGGTCAAGCACCATTCCCATCAGGCGGACGCTTTTCGTGCAGCCGGGGGCGGTGGCCTGCGGGGTGCAACCGCTGCGCGGCGCTATGGTGATTGCCGGGTGGCGATCCTGACGGTGGCCCCCGGCATGGGGTTGGTGGCAGAGGCTTTGGCAGCACTGCTGGCCGGTCTGGACGGCGCGGTGCTGCGGGTGTTCGGTGCGGGAACCATCATGCAGGACAAGGGCCTGCTGGCCGTGCTGCGTGACGCCGTAGCGCGGGGATGCCGCATCGTCGCCGTCAGCCAATGCGAACAGGGCGGGCTAGAGGCCGGTGCCTATGCCGCAGGGGCTGCGATCTGGGCGGCAGGCGTGGTAAACGGCGACGATATGACGCCGGAACGGGCCTATTGCACGCTTTGGTTGGACCTGTCGGCGGGAAAGGCTGCGATCCACTGATCCGCAAACACGGTATGCGATGGCGCACATTGCCTTGGCTCTCGGTTAGATGATATCGATAACATGGATAGGTTCAGGAGGTTGACCATGACGGAACAGGCACGGATCGGGTTGATCGGGTTGGGGACGATGGGTGCGGCGCTGGCGTTGAACATCGCCGAAAAGGGCTTTGCCATCGCCGTCTGGAATCGCACCACCGCCGTGACGCATCAGTTCAAGGCCGATGCCGGGGCGCTGTCGGATCGTGTGATCCCGACAGAATCGCTGGCTGACCTTGTGGCCGCGATTGCCAAGCCGCGCACGATCATCCTGATGGTTCCGGCAGGCCAAGCGGTGGATGACCAGATCGCCGCCCTTGCGCCCTTGCTTGACGCCGATGACCTGATCGTCGATGCCGGGAACGCCAATTTCCACGACACCAACCGCCGCAATGCCGCTGGCTTGCCGGTGCGATTTCTTGGCATGGGTGTGTCGGGCGGCGAAGAGGGCGCGCGTCATGGGCCGTCGATCATGGGTGGCGGCGCGCGGGCCGATTGGGACCGTATCGCCGACATCCTGACTGCGATTTCCGCCAAGGCCGAGGATGGATCGGCCTGCGCGACCTGGATGGGTGAGGCGGGTGCCGGCCATTTCGTCAAGACCGTCCACAACGGCATCGAATATGCCGACATGCAGATGATCGCCGAGGTTTACGGCGTCATGCGCGACGGGTTGGGGATGGATGCCACCGCCATCGCGGCCACCTTTGGGCGCTGGAATGAAGGGCCGTTGAAATCCTATCTCATTGAAATATCTGCCGCTGTTGCGGCTGCCACTGATCCTTTGACCGGCAAGCCGATGCTGGATGTCATCCTTGACGCCGCCGGACAAAAGGGCACTGGCCGCTGGACCGCGATTGAGGCGCAGCACCTGTCCGCCCCCGTGCCCGTGATCGAAGCCGCCGTTGCCGCGCGCAACCTGTCGGCGCGCCGGGCCGAACGGCAGGCGGGAGAGGCGGTCTTTGGCCCCGCGCCAAAGGCCGTAACGGGTCTGCCGCTGGACGCTTTGGAGCACGCGCTGATTGCAGGGAAAATCCTGTGCTACGCTCAAGGTTTCGCCATGATTGATGGTGCCGCGCACGACTTTGGCTGGGCCATGCCGCTGCCCGATATCGCGCGGGTCTGGCGGGCGGGCTGCATCATCCGGTCGTCGATGCTGAACGACATGGCCGCAGCGCTGACCGAGGATGCCGGGCGCAACCTGATCCTCGCCCCCGCCTTTGCCGACCGTCTGAAGGTGAGCGTTCCCGCCCTGCGTCAGGTCGTGGCGGCAGGGGCGCTGAATGGCCTTGCGCTGCCCGCGCTGTCGGCGGGGTTGGCGTGGTTCGACATGGCGCGCACGGCGCGGGGCACGGCGAACATGATCCAAGGCCAGCGCGATTTCTTTGGCGCGCATGGTTTTGACCGGCTGGATGGGGCGGATCGTCACCACGGGCCTTGGGGCGCGCACTGACCCATAGGTGGGGTTGCTTCCGCCCGCCTGACTTGGCAGCCTTGCGCAACAGTGCTTGCGCAAGGACATGCCATGACGACCTATAATCAACCGCTTGGCGGCAACACCATGCCGCGCTTTGGCGGGCCTGCCACGATGATGCGCCTGCCGACGCAGGACACCGCCGAAGGGCTGGATGCCTGTTTCATCGGGATTCCGATGGATATCGGCACCTCGAACCGTCCGGGTACGCGCCTTGGGCCAAGGCAAATCCGCGATGAAAGCCGGATGTTGCGGCCCTATAACATGGGCACGGGTGCCGCCCCGTTTGAGCGGATGCAGGTCGCCGATATTGGCGATGTGCCGATCAACACCTTTGATCTGAAGAAATCCTGCGCCATCATCGCGGACCATTACCGGGGTATCCTGAAACACGGTGTCATGCCCCTGACCCTTGGCGGCGATCACACGCTGACATGGCCCATCCTGCAAGCGATGCGCGACACATACGGTCCCGTCGCACTGATCCATGTCGATGCCCATTCCGACACCAACGAACACATGTTCGGCGAGCGTGAGGCGCATGGCTGCCCCTTTCGCCGCGCGTGGGAAGATGGCTGTCTGATCAACGACAAGGTGTTCCAGATCGGCCTGCGCGGATCAGGCTATTCGGCGCATGATTTCGACTGGGGCCGGGACAAGGGCTGGACCGTGGTTCAGGCCGAGGAGTGCTGGCACAAGTCCCTGAAACCGTTGATGGAGCAGGTCCGCGCCACCATCGGCGATGCGCCTTGTTATCTGTCTTATGACATCGACAGCCTTGACCCCGCCTTTGCGCCGGGGACCGGAACGGTTGAGGTTGGGGGTCTGACCACCATCCAAGGGCTGGAAATCATTCGCGGTTGCGCGGGGTTGAACCTTGTCGGTGGCGATTTGGTTGAAGTCTCGCCGCCCTATGATCCATCGGGCAATACGGCGATGATTGCGGCGAATTACCTGTATGAGATGCTCTGCGTCCTGCCGGATCGGCGCAAGGGGTAAGCGTCGCTACTCGGCCACAGCTTCGGCCCGCCGCACCAGATGCGCGCGGCGGGACCGGTCGCGCAGGGGCTGTTCCACCCAAAGATGCACCACGCTGCTGATGACCAGCACCGTCGCCACCACGGCCAGAGCGGCAAGGATCGTCAGGGACAGCGGCAGTTGCGGGATCATGCGGCCTGTCGCATCCGCAGCCTCTGGCCGGGTGCCGCTGAAGCGCACGATCTGGTTGGCCACCCACAGCATGGCCGCATGTGACATGTAGACCGGGTAGGACACCGTCCCCAGCCAGACCAGCGCAGGACGGCGGAGCGTCCGGGTCAGACCGCTGTCGCCTGCGCTCACCAGCGCGAAAACCAGTGCGACGGACAGCGGAAAAATCGCCAAATCTAACAGGTGCGGCGGTTTGGTCAGCAGAAAGGCCAGCATGATGAAAAAGGCCAAGGGGACGGTCCAAGCGGGCAGGCGTTGCGGGCGGTGCTGCACCAGCGCTGCCGTCACACAGCCCAGAAAGAACCCGGCGGCGCATTTCAGGATATTCTCCCACCCTGCCGCCGCCCCGCTTGCCAGCAGCGTCAAAGCACCCGTGGCGAGCAAGACAAAGACCACCAGCCGCCACGCCCGCAACCACAGAACGGTCAGGGCGAAGATCAGATAGGTCCAGAACTCCACGCTGATCGACCAAGCCGGGTAGTTGAAGGTCAGGGGCCGCCCCAACAGCACACCATTCAACAGGAACAGGTTTTCCACAAAGGCGCGCAGGTCGTTGACGGCAAAGGGCGCGGTCGCCGGATCATCCACGCCGGTCTTGGTGATGATCAACCATTTCGCAAGTTCGATGCCCAGAAACACCAGCAGGAACAGCAGATGCACCGGGTAAAGCCGGGCAAAGCGCAGGAATTGAAAGCGCAGCACCGCCGCCCCGCTTTGCAGGGCGTTGCCATAAGCGGTCTGGATGACAAAGCCGGACAGGACGAAGAACAGCTCCACCATCAGATAAGCGTTGTCGAACAGCGGGTTCATCAGCGCGGGGTGCCATTTCGGCATGTGGAAGAACACCACCAGCAGTGCGGCAATCCCGCGCAGGCTTTCCAACTCTTCGATCTTGCGGATGCTTTGCATGGGACGCCTTTGCTGCGGTGGCAAAGCGCCATCCCGCGCCAACACGGCAGGGCGGGCCGGGTTCCCGCGACACCCTGCCGGGCAATCCATGTGGTGGACGTCCCCGCCCCATGGCCCTAGTGTAAGGCCGTCATCAAGGGGACCGCGCCGCATGTCCGACACGCCGGAAAAAGCCTATCAGGTGCTTGCCCGCAAGTACCGCCCCCAGACCTTTGCCGACCTGATCGGGCAAGAGGCGATGGTGCGCACGCTGAAAAACGCCTTTGCGGCGGATCGGATCGCGCATGCCTTTGTGATGACCGGGGTGCGGGGGGTGGGCAAGACCACCACGGCGCGGATCATCGCCAAAGGGCTGAACTGTATCGGCCTTGATGGCAAAGGTGGGCCGACGACGGAACCCTGCGGCCAATGCGAGCCCTGCCGCGCCATCGCCGAAGGTCGCCATGTCGATGTGATGGAGATGGACGCCGCATCCCGCACGGGGGTGGGGGATATCCGCGAGATCATCGATTCGGTGCATTACCGGGCCGCATCGGCGCGCTACAAAATCTATATCATCGACGAAGTGCACATGCTGTCGAACAACGCGTTCAACGCGCTCTTGAAGACGCTGGAAGAACCGCCCGCCCATGTGAAATTCATCTTCGCCACGACCGAAATTCGCAAGGTGCCCGTCACGGTGCTGTCACGCTGTCAGCGGTTTGATCTGAAACGGATCGAGCCTGAGGTGATGATGGCACACCTGACCCGCGTCGCGGCGGCGGAAGGCGCGTCCTTGGCCCCCGATGCGATGGCGCTGATCACCCGTGCCGCCGAAGGGTCCGTGCGCGATGCCATGTCGCTGATGGATCAGGCGATTGCCCATGGCGCGGGGACCACCAGTGCCGCGCAGGTGCGGTCTATGCTCGGGCTGGCCGACCGCGGCCGGGTGTTGGACCTGTTCGACCTGATCCTGACCGGCGATGCGGCGGGGGCTTTGTCGGAACTGGCGGCGCAATATGCCGATGGGGCCGACCCGATGGCCGTGCTGCGCGATCTGGCCGAAATCACCCATTGGGTATCCGTGCTGAAGGTCACACCGCAGGCCGCCGATGACCCCACCACCCCGCCGGATGAACGGGCGCGGGGTCTCGATATGGCGGCGAAACTGCCGATGCGGGTGCTGTCGCGCATGTGGCAGATGCTGCTGAAGGCGCTGGAAGAGGTCGCGCTTGCCCCCAATTCCATGATGGCGGCCGAAATGGCGGTGATCCGACTGACCCATATCTCGGACCTGCCCGACCCTGAAAAGCTGATCCGCGATCTGCAAAACGCACCGCCCGGCCCCCCGTCTGCCCCGCGGGGTGGTGGTGCCCCTGCGGGCGGTGGTGGCGGCATGGTGCATGGGGCGCGGATGATGGCGCCCATGCGGGGGCCGATGAGCGGGCCGACCATGATGGGCAACCAAGCGCTGGCCTTGGCAGAGGGGCAGTTGCAGGTCTATGCCAGCTTTGACCATGTGATCGACCTGATCCGCGAAAAGCGCGACCTCAAGCTGCTGTTTGAGGTGGAGACTTGCCTGAAGCTGGCGAAATACGCGCCGGGGCGGATTGAGTTCCAACCCACCCCTGATGCCGCGCCGGATTTTGCCGCCCGACTGGGGCAGCGGCTGCAAGGCTGGACCGGGGCGCGGTGGGGGGTGTCGGTCGTCTCATCCGGTGGTGCGCCAACCTTGGCCGAAGACCGCGACCGCGACCGTCTGGCGGCCGAGGCCGAGGCGATGCAGAACCCGCTGGTAAAGGCGGTGCTCGCGGCCTTTCCGGGGGCCAAGATCGCCGAGATCCGGACCCCCGAAGCGATGGCCGCGATGGCCCTGACCGAAGCCCTGCCGGAAGTGGAGGATGAATGGGATCCGTTCGAGGATGGTTGATCATTGCCGTCGCGTTGATGGCCGCAGAGCCTGCCTTTGCCGGGGTCTGCGCCGATCTGCGACCCGGTTGGGATGCAAGCCTTGGCGCGGTGACATGGTGGCATGAGGTGCCGCGCGTGCTGTCGTCCTTTCCTGGGTTGGTGGTGCTGGCCTCGCTCGGGTTTGGTCTCTGGCGGCCACATCTGTGGATTTCCACCGCCTGCGCAGTGCCGGCCTTGGCATTTGCGGGGCTGCTGTCCTTTTCCTACCGCGCCGAAACCGCCGTTCTTGCGCGGGCCGAAGGCTGCATGGCGTCGGTCTGGCCTGTGGCGGTCTTGTTGGTCGCGCTGGCGGGGTTGACCATCGTGCGGGCATGGCAACGCGGTTGACCTGCCCTGTCGGGGCCACCCTTGCCGGAGACGGGGTCAGGCCGTATCTCTGGCTGAACCGCCTGCGGGCAAATGGATGGAGTGACCGATGCTGAAGGGTATCCCCGGACTGGGCGCGCTTGGCGACATGGCCGGCATGATGAAAAAAGCGCAGGAAATGCAGGCCAAGATGGCCGAAATGCAAGAAGCCTTGGGCCGGACCGTGGTGATCGGTGAAGCGGGGGCCGGTCTGGTCAAGGCCCGCGCCACGGCAAAGGGAGAGGTCACGGGGCTGGACATTGATCCGTCGATCCTTGTGGCGTCCGAAAAAGAGGTGGTCGAAGACCTGATCATCGCCGCCATCAAGGACGCCCAAGCCAAGGGCGCGCAGAAGATGCAGGACGAAATGCGCCGCATGACCGAATCCTTGGGCCTGCCCCCGGATATGAAACTGCCGTTCTGATGACCGACACCCCGCGCGAGATTGAGACGCTGATCGACCTGATGGCGCGTCTGCCGGGCCTTGGGCCCCGCTCTGCGCGGCGGGCGGTCCTCATGCTATTGAAGAAGCGCGCGCACGTCATGGCCCCCTTGGCGCAGGCCATGGCCGAGGTGGCGCTGCATGCGCGCGATTGTCAGGTCTGCGGCAATATCGGCACGGCGGATGTCTGCCCCGTCTGTGCCGATGATCGCCGCGCGACGGACCAGATTTGCGTCGTGGCCGATGTCTCGGACCTGTGGGCGATGGAACGCGGCGGGGCCTTCAAGGGGCGCTACCACGTTCTGGGCGGCACGCTGTCGGCGCTGGACGGCATGGGTCCGGATGAATTGCGCATCCCCCGTCTGCTGCGCCGGGTCAAGGATGAGGGCGTGTCAGAGGTGATCCTTGCCCTGAACGCCACCGTCGATGGCCAGACCACCGCCCATTACATCGCCGAAGCCTTGGCGGGCAGCGGGGCCACGGTGACGTCACTCGCCCAAGGCGTGCCGATTGGCGGAGAGTTGGACTATCTGGACGATGGCACCATCGGTGCAGCGCTGCGGGCGCGGCGGAAGTTCTGACGCCTTAGAAGTCGACCGTGCGATACCACGGCGTCACCTCATGCCACAGGTTCTTGTAGCTTTGATCCGCCGCTGTCTTGCTGGTCTGCGGCGACAGCAGCATCGGTGCGCCATCCTCCCAATCGGCGGGCAGGCAGATGCCGCGCAGTTCGGATGCGGTCTGCAAGCCTTCGATCACGCGCAAAATCTCGCGGATCGACCGGCCAAGGTTGATCGGATAGTCGAACACCACGCGCAGGCGCAATTCGGGGTCCAGCACCAAGGATTTCCGCACCAATGAC
>NKIT01000059.1:15282-23414 GCA_002256185.1 Rhodobacteraceae bacterium PARR1
GGGTCTGGCCCATGCCGACACGGGTCAGGATGTCGCCGGTCGGGTCTTCGATCTGGGGAAAATCCAACTGGATGCCAAAGGCGTTCTGGATGGCGTCGGTCCATGCAGTCTGGAAATGCAGCGCAAAGCCGGACAGGCACAGATGCTTGACGCCGAGGGCGGCGAAGTCTTCGGTATGTTGGACAAAGCCCATCAACTCGGACGTGCCGACGGGATGAAAGGGTTCGGGCTGGGTGAACAGATGCACCCAGTGCCCCTTGGCCCACTGGTGCAGCCGGAATTTGCCGGTGGTGCCATTGGCCATGAAGTCAGGGAAGATATCGCCCAGTTGCAGTACCATCGCGGGCGCGGCGGGTTCGTCCATGAAGGTCAGATCGCGGTCCATCGACACCACGTCATCCGCATGCGGCGGAGCAGCGGCTTCATCCTTTTGGCGCAGCGTCGGCATCCGCATCGGGGTCACTCCATCGGTCTGTCGCCACTTTAACGACGAAGCCCGTCGGGGTGATAGCATGACAGGGGTATGGGGGGTGGCCCGAAGGGCGGGGTTGTGGCCGACGCCGCCCCACATAAGGGGGCGGAATCGGGCTTTCAGTCCGTCAGCGCGACAGACCGCCCGGCAGATTGGGCATATCCAGCGCCGCAAAGCCGTAATGGCGCAGCCAGCGCAGGTCTGATTCGAAGAACGCCCGCAGGTCCGGGATGCCGTATTTCAGCATCGCCAGACGATCGATGCCAAGGCCAAAGGCAAAGCCTTGGAAGTGGTCAGGATCAACGCCTGCGGCCCGCAGCACCTTGGGATGCACCATGCCGCAGCCACCCGCCTCAAGCCAGCTGTCACCCTCGCCCAGACGCAACTGTCCGCCTTCCCAAGAGCAGCGAAAGTCAATCTCTGCCGAAGGTTCGGTGAACGGGAAATGCGATGCGCGAAAGCGCACTTCCACGCTGGGCACTTCGAAAAACGCCTTGGCGAATTCTTCGATCACCCATTTCAGATTGGCCATCGAGATATTGCGGTCAATTGCCAGACCTTCGATCTGGTGGAACATGGGCGTGTGCGTTTGGTCCATGTCCATGCGGTAGACCCGGCCCGGCGCAATGACGCGGATCGGCGCGCCCTTGTCCATCAGCGCGCGGATTTGCACCGGGCTGGTATGGGTGCGCAGCACATGCGGCGGGCGTTCATCGCCGTCGGCGCGGTGCATGAAGAAGGTGTCATGTTCCTGCCGCGCGGGGTGTTCGGGCGGGATGTTCAGCGCGTCAAAGTTATACCAATCGGTTTCCACCTGCGGCCCCTCGGCCACGGCAAAGCCCATATCGGCGAATATGGCGGTCAGTTCTTCCATGACCTGAGACACGGGATGGATCGTCCCCATCCGGCGCGGGCGGCCCGGAAGCGTCACGTCCAGCCACTCTGTCCGCAGCCGTTCGTCCAGCGCCGCATCAGCAAGCCCTGCCTTGCGGGCGCGCAGGGCGGCGTCAATCTCATCCTTGACAACGTTCAGCGCGGCCCCGGCGGCCTTGCGCGCGTCGGGGTCCATCTTGCCAAGGCCCGCCATCAGGGCGCTGACTTCACCTTTTTTCCCAAGCGCGGCCAAACGCACCTCTTCCAGCGCGGTTTCATCTGCGGCACCGGCAACGGCGGTCAGATATTTGGCCTTGAGCGTGTCGAGCCCGTCCATTGGAAGCCTCCCTGAAGTCGGCACGGTGCTAGCGGGAAGGCGGGCGCGATGCAAGGGCAAGGCGGTAGGGTCGGGGCAACCGGGTCGGGGCGGCAGGGTCAGAAGATCGACTTGCGCCCCCGCACCTCTAGTATCTTGCGCGAGCCACCGATCTTGCCGTTTTGCGAGGTGATCGAGATCGGCGGTTGCTTGATCTGCTTTTTCAGAACGATCAGGCTGTCGTGAAACGCGATGGACCCCAGTTCGCGCGCCATGGGGTGCAAGGGAAAGCCCGTGTCATCCTCGGTGTACCAACTGTGCATGCGGTCGATCAGGTCTTTGGCGAATTCGACAAAGCTGCCCGGCGCGCGGAAACCGCCGCCAAAGCCGGGCCAATAGCTGGTGTGCACATCCTCGACGATATAGAGCCCGCCATTTTTAAGCTGGGGCCAAAGCGTGCGGAAGCTGGTCAGTTGCTGGTCCATCTTGTGGCCACCGTCATCGACGATGATGTCGAACGGCCCACGCTCGGCGGCGGTCTTTTGCAGGAAGGCCACGTCGGTCTGGTCGCCGATGCGGATTTCGGTGCCGGGGATTTCCAGCGCCTTGCAGGCGGGATCAATGTCCAGAAAGGTCAAGCTGGCCTTGGGCGAAAAGAAATCGCGCCACATCCGCAGGCTGCCGCCCTTGTAAACGCCGATCTCAAGAAAAGACACTGGCTTGCCCATCCACGGCCCCATCAGGCCGTCATAGACGTCCAGATAGTGATCCATCTTGAACAGGGTCTTTTCGTCGGTGCGCAGCAGGAAGTTGCGGAAATACTGGCCGGTGGTCATGGGTCAATGCTCGGATGTTACAGGGGCTGCGGCGGTTTCCAGCGGGGCGACGTGGCGCAAGTAAGCGCTTTGCAACTGCGCCCGCCAATCCTTTTGCGACAGCACCACCGGGGCAGAGCAGGTGGCGCAGGGGCCGGTCTTGGCGCGGTCATGGATCAACCCGCGCCGCCACGCCGCCGCCTTGGCGCCAAAGAAGATGTCAAAGATCGACTCGGCCTGTCCCAGATTGCCCACCACATGCTTGGCATGTTCAGGCCGGTCGCTGCGGATGTGGCAGCAGGGCACGACATTGCCAGTATAGCCCATGTGGACATGCTGAAACACAAAGTTGCACGGATCGGTGCGCGGGTTTTCGGGCGACAGGTCGGGCAGCAATCCGCCCCGGTCATTGCCGTGCTTGGCAAAGTTGATGGCGCGGGTTTCAACCTCAAGCTTCGGGGTATCGAAACGGGCAATGATATTGTCGTTGGCGCGGATTTGCTTGAACCGCGCCTGAAGGCCGGTGCGATGGGCGATTTCGGCGATGCGGTTCAACACGTAAAGATCGCTGTAGGATTCGCCCTGTTTCAGGTGGATCGACACATGCATGTAATCCAGCCCCGCCGCCGCCAGATCATCGACATAAGAGGGCGTCAGGTAATCGCCGTTGGTGTAGATTATGATCCGCGCCTTGGGCATCGCGGCGCGGGCATCGGCGATGCGGTCCAGAATGTCGCGGTCATAAAGCGGTTCGTTGTAGCTGTTCAGAACGAAACTGCCCGCATAACCAACCTCGGACAGGTTCGACATCAGCTTTTCCCAGATCGCCGGTTTCAGCCGGACATTGGGGCCAAGACGGTCGCCCACCACATTGGGGCAATAGTCACATCGGCGGTTGCAGTAGGAGTGTGTCTCAACTTCGATCCGGTTGACGGTCTGGCGAAAAAGCTCACGCTGGCGGACCGGGTCCGTCAGCGGCGTATACATTTCGCGTCCGATATACATGCCGATACTCGTTCCAACGCACCCGCGCGGGCCACCTATTTGGAAAGGATAGTAGCGCATCGCGGCAAAAATGCGCCCGAAATGCAAAAGGCCCCGCGTTTCCGCAGGGCCTTTCGATAATCCGTGGGTCCGAGGATCAGACCAGCGCGGCCTTGGCTTGCGCTGCGATGGCGTTGAACGCCTCAGGCTCATGCACGGCGAGATCGGCGAGGACTTTGCGGTCCACTTCGATCCCAGCCTTGGCCAGACCATTGATGAACTTGGAATAGGTCATTTCAAGGTCAAACAGACGCACAGCCGCGTTGATCCGCTGGATCCACAGGGCGCGGAAGTTGCGCTTGCGGGTCTTGCGGTCGCGGGTGGCGTACTGGTTCGCCTTGTCGACGGCCTGCGTGGCCGTGCGGAAGTTACGCGAACGAGCGCTGTAATAGCCAGCCGCCTGCTTGATGACCTTGCGGTGACGGGCGTGTGTCACCTTACCGGATTTGACGCGGGACATTGCTCAGCTCCTCAGCGGTCGTAGGGCATGTATTTTTTGACGATCTTCGCGTCGCTGGCGCAGAGGATCATAGCCCCGGATGCGTCGCGAATGAATTTCGTCGTGCGTTTGATCATGCCGTGGCGCTTGCCGGCGGGACCGGCCTTCACCCGACCGGAGGCCGTGAAGCTGAAACGCTTCTTGGCCGCCGACTTGGTCTTCATCTTGGGCATTTCCATCTCCGTGGTTGCAGGCGCGACTCGGCATGCCACGTTGGCCGGTCGCGCGGGTATCGCAAGGCGTGCCGTATAGGCGGGGCGGGCTGCGGGTGCAAGGGGTATTCGGACGCGGCCCCGGCAGTGCAGGTAGCGGCCGATCACCTCGATGAACACATGCGGGATGCGTTCGACGCTATAGGCGCGGGGGCTTTGGGTCAGGGCTGCGATCACCAGACCCATCGCACCGATCAGCAGGATCGTTGCCGTGCGCGGGGCGCGGTCATCAATCCAGGCCGACAACATCGACGGAACGGTCAAGAGCACCAGCACCAGACCCACCACCAGCAAAAGATCGTAGTCCATCTGCCGCACCACCTAACGCTTCACATCCGATCCTGACAGGTTTTCTGGCAGGGGTCAGCATAAATCAAAACCGCCGCCCGGTCAGGGGCGGCGGCTTGCAGTCGTTTCCGTCGATCATTCCGGGTCTGCGCGGTAGATCAGCCTTTCGTCGCAAGGGGCCACGCGCAGGATGTTGGTTGTCCCCTGCACGTTGAACGGCACCCCGGCGGTCAGCACGATCTGATCGGTTTCGGTGGCAAAGCCATGGTCCAGCGCCGCCCGCACCGCCGAGATGACAGCCCCCTTGAAGCGGTCCTGTTCTTCGGTGATGACGCAATGCGCGCCCCAGGTCAGACACATGCGGCGGGCAGTGCCCATGAGCGGCGTCAGCGCCAGAATCGGAACGCGGGGACGTTCGCGGGCGACAAGGTTCACTGTGGTCCCCGATTGCGAGAACACGCAGATCGCCTTGATGTCGGCGCTTTCGGCAATCTCACGCGCGGCGGCGACGATGCCATCGGCGACCGAAGACCGGTTCACCGAACGGCTGGCCTCGATCACCTGACGGTAGGTCGGGTCACTTTCGACCGAGATGGCGACGTTGTTCATCGTCTGAACCGCCTCGATCGGGTATTTGCCCGCAGCGGATTCCGCCGACAGCATGATCGCGTCAGCGCCTTCGTAGATGGCGGTCGCGACGTCCGACACTTCGGCCCGCGTGGGCATCGGCGATTCGATCATCGATTCCAGCATCTGGGTCGCCACGATCACGGGCTTGGCCGCAGCGCGCGCGCCACGGACCAGACGTTTCTGGATCGGCGGGACGGAATGGACGGGAAGTTCCACGCCAAGGTCACCGCGGGCGACCATGATGCCATCCGACACTTCCAAAATGGCGTCATAGGCTTTCACGGCGGCGGGCTTTTCGATCTTGGACAGCACGGCGGCGCGGCCTTTGGCCAATTCGCGCGCTTCGATCACATCCTCGGGCCGCTGGACAAAGGACAGGGCCAGCCAATCCACGCCCAATTCGCAAGCGAATTCCAGATCCTTGCGGTCCTTGGCCGACAGCGCGGCCAAGGGCAGCACCACGTCAGGCACGTTCACGCCCTTGCGGTTCGAGATGGTTCCGCCGACGGTCACGACGCAATCGGCGAAATCCTTGCCGCAGGTTTCGACCCGCACGGCGATCTTGCCGTCGTTGATCAACAGCGACGCGCCCGGTTCCAATGCGGCGAAAATCTCAGGATGCGGCAGTTGCACGCGCGTTCCGTCACCCAAGGCCGGGTCCAGATCGAAGCGGAACTTGTCGCCCTGCGCCAGATCATGCGAGGGGGCGGCAAAAGCCCCGACACGCAACTTGGGCCCCTGAAGGTCCGCAAGGATGCAGATCGGACGACCGGTATCGGCCTCAACCTGACGAATGATCACGTGGCGTGCACGGATGTCGTCATGGGTTCCATGCGACATATTCAAGCGGAACACATCGGCCCCGGCTTCGAACAGCGCACGGATCGTCTTGTAGTCGCTGGAGGCCGGGCCCAAAGTGGCCACGATCTTAACGTTCCGAAGGCGTCTCATCTGCCTCGTTCCTTCTTAAAGTATCGTCATCGTGGTGGGCCGCCGGTCTTATGGCGCAATCCCATCGGCGGGGCAACTGGCGCTTTCCCTTTCGTCAGAATAAATGACCAATTCCCACATGCAAATGACGGACCAAGTGCGTGACTGCCTACAGGATCATCGGAAAAGACCGCCCCGGACGCTGGTTGGTGACCTGCGACCACGCCAGCAATCGCGTGCCCGACTGGGTAGCAGGGGGCGATCTGGGTATCGCGGCGGCGGATATGGCGCGTCATATCGCCTATGATTTGGGCGCGGCGGGGTTGACGGAACGGCTGGCGGCGGCGCTGGACAGTCCGGCGATCCTGTCGGATTTCTCGCGTCTGGTGATTGACCCCAACCGGGGGGAAGATGACCCGACGCTGGTGATGCGGCTTTATGACGGCACGATCATCCCGGCCAATCGCCATATCGCTGAGGCCGGAATTACCGAACGGCTGGATCGGCTCTATCGCCCCTATCACGACGCATATGCCGCCTTGGCCGCGCGCAGACCTGATACGGTGATCGTGGCGGTGCATTCCTTTACGCCGTGCCTCAAGGGCCGGAGCCCTCGCCCGTGGCAGGTGGGCATCCTGCATTCACATCTGGACGAACGCCTGTCACGCGCCCTGATCCGGCGGCTGGAGGCGGAGGGGGATTTGTGTGTCGGTGACAATGAGCCCTATCACGGCCACCTGCCCGGCGACGCCATCGACCGCCACGCGCTGGCGGCGGGGCGGCTGAACACGCTGATCGAGGTGCGAAACGATCTGATCAGCGGGGCCGAGGCGCAGCAGGCATGGGCCGACCGTCTGGCGCGGTTGTTGGTGGCGGCGCTGGGGGATGTTGCGGGGTGATGTCTCTGGTCACGTTTGGGAGCACTGCCATGATCGTTGCCCAGCCTGTCTGATCGCCTTGGCCAAACACTGACGATGGCCGCCGATGTGTCGTTACGTGACATCCGCAGCCAAAGGCGGCAAGATGCTGTCAGTCACAAGGGGTTGGAACCATGTCACTCGACGATGCCGCGCTGGAAAAACTGGAAGCCGCCGCCTTTCGTCGCCTGCGCGACCATCTGCGCGCGCGGCCGGACGTGCAAAACATCGACATGATGAACCTTGCCGGGTTCTGCCGGAACTGCCTTGGCCGCTGGATGCATGAGGCGGCGGTGGAGCAGGGCGTCGATCTGGACAAGGAAGCCGCGCGCACGCTGTTTTACGGCATGCCTTATGACCAGTGGAAAGCCCTGCACCAGACCGAGGCCGGGGCCGATCAGACCGCGAAATTTGCCGAGGCGATCAAGGCGCATGAACCTTGACCCAAAAGGCGCAGGGTGTGCGGGTCGGTAAACCGCACTTTGGGATTGTTGCCAAAAGTGCGACTTGATCCGAATGAATGTATGGGTATCATCATTAAGGATGTATTAAGTCACGAGTGAGCCTGTCATGGAATTGCTGCTGCTGCTGATTGGCCTGCCTCTCTTGGCATCGATTGATTTTGGCGGGGGCGGTGACGACCCGGTTGACGATACGCCCGACACCCCGGATGGGCCGACACCGGACCGCCCGGATTCCGAACCTGACAATCTGTTCGGCACGGCCCTTGGGGATCGTATCGCGGGCCTTGATGGCAACGATACGGTG
Organism: Rhodobacteraceae bacterium PARR1; assembly: GCA_002256185.1. GTDB lineage: Bacteria > Pseudomonadota > Alphaproteobacteria > Rhodobacterales > Rhodobacteraceae > Paragemmobacter. Next base: position 23,047 of record NKIT01000059.1, read on the forward strand.
ACCGGGCTTGGCGGGGCTGACACGCTGCTGGGCGGCGCAGGGAATGACAGCCTTGACGGCGGTGCCGGTGATGACCGGCTGTTCGGCGATGACGGGGTCGACGTCCTGATCGGCGGCCTTGGGCGCGATCAGATGTTCGGGGGGGCCGGGGGCGGCGATGACCGTCTGGCCAACGTGGGTGTGCCCCATGCGGGCCGGATCACGGCGGGTGGCGGTGCGGGCAATGACCTGCTGACCGGGGGCACCGGCAATGACGTGCTGGATGGCGGCACGGGCGATGATACGCTGTTCGGTCTGGACGGGCGCGATAGCCTGACCGGCGGCTTTGGCGATGACCTGATCCGCATCCTGAACGGCGGCGGCACGCT
>NKIT01000060.1:0-8427 GCA_002256185.1 Rhodobacteraceae bacterium PARR1
CGTAGGTCCGCGCGCGCGCCGCCGGGGTGGGCGCTTCATGCGCACGCCCCGGTGGGGCGGGGCGTGCGCGGACCGGGCCTTTGGGGCCCGGTCCAATGCTGACCGTGTGCGACAAAAGCAAAACGGGCGGCCCCTTGCGGAACCGCCCGTCTTTAAGTCCGTCGAAGCGCTTACTTCGCCCCGGCAACCGCCCGCTTGGTCAAGACCTTGACCAGATTGGCGCGATAGGCCGCCGTGCCGTGCAGATCGTTGATCATGTCATCGGATGACACGGTCAGCCCCTCCACCGCCGCTGCCGCGAAGTTCGCAGACAGTGCCGCCTCAGCCTCAGCCCAGCGGAAGACGCCGTTGTTGCTGGCACCCGTCACTGCCACGCGCACGCCGCCCGCATATTTGGCGACGAAAACGCCAGTCAGGGCAAAGCGGCTGGCCGGTTGGTTGAACTTCACATAGGCGGCTTTTTCCGGCACCGGGAAAGTGACGCCAGTGATGAACTCACCCTCGTCCAACGCGGTCGAGAACATACCTTGGAAGTAGTCATCCGCCGCGATCTTGCGCTTGTTGGTCATCACCGTCGCGCCAGAGGCCAGCACCGCCGATGGATAGCAGGCCGCCGGGTCGTTGTTGGCCACCGACCCGCCGATGGTGCCGCGATTGCGGACCATCGGGTCACCGATGTTGGACGCCAGATCGGCGAGCGCGGGGTAATACCCCCGCGCCTCGGCGGCCACCGTCGCATGGGTGGTGGCCCCGCCGATCGACAGGCCCTCTGCGCCAAGGCAGACGCCCTTCATCTCGGCAATCCCGGTCAAGCTGACCAGAACCGAGGGGCTGGCCAGACGCTGCTTCATCGTCGGGGTCAGGGTTTGACCGCCCGACAGCGCCTGTGCACCGTCTTGCGCCATTGCCGCCACGGCATCGGCAATCGACGAGGGTTTCACGAAATCGAAGTTGAACATGGTGCGATCCTCCCTCAGCCGTTGATGGCAGCCCAGACCCGCGCGGGCGAGACTGGCATGTCGATATGGGTGACGTGGGTGTGACCGCCACGATGCAGCGCGTCGATCACGGCGTTGATCACCGCCGGGGGCGAGCCAATCGCCCCCGCCTCACCGCAGCCTTTCACGCCCAAGGGGTTGTGCGTGCAAGGCGTCGCGCAGGAATGATCCACCGTGTAGAACGGCACATCATCAGCGCGCGGCATGGCGTAATCCATGAAGGATGCGGTCAGGATCTGGCCGTTTTCATCATAGACGGTGTTTTCCAACAGCGCCTGACCGATGCCCTGCCCCACACCACCATGCACCTGACCTTCGACGATCATCGGGTTCATGACATTGCCGAAGTCATCGGCAGCGGTGAAGGACGCGATATCAACCTTGCCGGTTTCGGGGTCCACTTCCACTTCGCAGATATAGGCGCCTGCGGGATAGGTGAAGTTGGCCGGATCGTAGAAGGCGGTTTCTTCCAAGCCCGGTTCCAGCGTTTCCAGCGGGTAGTTGTGCGGAACGTAGGCCGAGAACGCAATCTCGCCAAAGGTCTTGGCCTTGTCGGTGCCCGCAACGCTGAACTTGCCCGCCTCGAACACGATATCGCCTTCTGAGGCTTCGAGCATGTGAGCGGCGATCTTCTTGCCCTTGGCGATGATCTTGTCCACCGCCTTGTCCATCGCCGATCCGCAGACCGCCAGCGAACGCGAGCCGTAAGAGCCCATGCCGAAAGGGATTTTCGACGTATCGCCGTGGACGATGTCGACAGCGCTTTCGTCGATGCCCAGCTTGTCGGCCACGATCTGGGCAAAGACGGTCTCATGCCCCTGACCGTGGCTGTGCGCGCCGGTCATGACGCTGATGTTGCCGGTCGCATTGACGCGCACAGTGGCGGCATCAAACAGACCAACCCGGCTGCCCAAGACGCCCACCAGATGCGACGGTGCGATCCCGCACGCCTCGATCCAGGTCGACAGGCCCATGCCGCGCAACTTGCCCTTGGCAGCCGAGGCCGCAGCCCGCGCTTCAAACCCGGCGACGTCGCCCAGTTCAATCGCCTTGTCCAAGGTCGCCTGATAGTTGCCCGTGTCATACACAAGGCCAACCGGGGTGGTGTAGGGGAACTGATCCGGCGTCAGCAGGTTCTTGCGCCGCACTTCAAAGGCATCCAGACCCAATTCGCGGCACATCTTGTCCACAACGCGTTCAATGCTGAACGTCGCTTCGGGGCGACCCGCGCCGCGATAAGCATCCACCGGGGCGGTGTTGGTGAACACGGTTTTCACGTTCACATAGACATGCGGCACCTTATAGGGGCCTGCCATCAGCGTGCCATGCAGGAAGGTCGGCGTCGCGGTCGAGAAGTTCGACAGATACGCGCCCACGTTCGCCAGCGTTTCCGTGCGGATCGCAAGGATTTCACCATCTTTGGTGGAGGCCAGTTCGATCTTGGTCACATGGTCACGGCCATGCGCGTCAGACAGGAACGACTCGGACCGTTCGGCAATCCAGCGGACCGGACGGCCCAGTTTCTTGGCCGCGGCCAGAACGAGGGCTGCTTCGCCGTAGTGATAGATTTTTGACCCAAAGCCGCCGCCCACATCGGGGGCCACAACGGTCAGCTTGTTTTCCGGGATGCCCAGAACAAACGCCGCCACCAAAAGCCGCGTCAGGTGCGGGTTCTGGCTGGTGGTGGTCAGTTTGTAGTCACCCGTTCCGGCATTGTATTCGCCGATGCTGGCGCGCGGCTCCATCGCGTTCGGCACCAGACGGTTGTTCACCAGTTCCAGCGTGGTGACATGCGGCGCGGATTTGAAGGCTGCGTCCACGGCGGCGCGGTTATCTTCGATCCAGCCCCAGTCAAAGCACAGGTTGTCCGGGATTTCGTCATGCACGCGGTTCGCCGGATTGGCGACAGCGGCTTTCATGTCGATGATCGCGGGCAGTTCTTCGATGTCGGTGTCATCGGCCAGTTGCTGCGCGGCGTCCTTGGCCTGATTGTAGGTTTCGGCCACGATCGCGGCATAGGCGTCACCGACATGGCGCACCTTGCCATGCGCCAGCACCGGGCGCTTGGGTTCGCGCATCGGGGTTCCATCGCGGCTGTTGATCAGCCAACCCGCCGGGTTGCCGCCAACATCCTTGAAATCCTCGCCGGTGAACACGGCCAGCACGCCGGGCATCGCGGCGGCTTTGGCGGTGTTGATCGACTTGATCTTTCCATGCGCCACGTTGGAGCGCACCATGACCGCATAGGTCTGGCCCGCCAAGGCGATGTCCTGGGTGTAAAGGCCCTTCCCGGTCAGGAAGCGTACATCTTCGCGCCGCTTTGAGCTGGCGCCGATTCCGGTATCTTTCGGCATCTTGATCCCTCCCTAAGCGTGATTATTCGGCAGCGACGGCTGGGACGTCCTGCCCGGACGCAGCCAGCACGGCCTTGACGATGTTGTGATAGCCGGTGCAGCGGCAGATGTTGCCTTCAAGGTGGTGGCGCACCTCTGCTTCGGTCGGTTTGGGGTTGTCGGCCAGCAGGGCTGCGGAGGCCATCACCATGCCCGGCGTGCAGAAGCCGCATTGCAGGCCGTGGTGGTCCTGAAACGATTGCTGGATCACCGAAAGCGATCCATCGGCGTTCGCCATGCCTTCAATGGTGCGCACATTCGCGCCATCCACATCCAGCGCAAAGACGGCGCAGCTTTTCACAGCCTTGCCATCGACATGCACCGTGCAGGCACCGCATTGCGTGGTGTCGCAGCCGATATGGGTGCCGGTCAGTGCCAGCCCCTCGCGCAGAAAGGCGGACAGCAGCGTGCGCCCCTCTACCTCAGCCGAGACGGACTTGCCGTTCACCGTCATCGTGACTTTCGTCATGGTCTCCCTCCCTTGGAAGTCTTGTTTCTTGTCAGCTTATCGCGGTTCAGCCCAACAGGCGCTTGAACCAGCCTTTTTTGGGTGCGTCCGCTTCGGTGGCTTCGTCTGCGACGGATTCTTCTTCATCCGGCCCTTCGACAGCATCCTGAAAGCGGGTGAAAAAGTCATCAGCCATCTTCTTGGCAAAGCCGTCGATGATACGGCTGCCCAATTGGGCGATCTTGCCGCCGACATTCGCCTCGACCACATAGGACAGGCGTGTGCCGGTTTCGGTCGGCTCCAGCGTCACATCCGCGCCACCCTTGGCAAAGCCCGCAGGCCCGCCCTTGCCTTCGCCGCTGATGCGCAGGCTTTTGCCTTCGATGATGTCCGACAGTTTCACCACGCCGGTAAAGGTGGCTTTCACCGGGCCGACCTTTTGGACCACCACCGCCTCAAACCCGTCGGCAACGCTGCCGGACATGGATTCGCAACCGGGGACGCATTCTTTCAGCACCTCTGGGTTCAGGATGGCCGCCCAGACCGTCATCGGGTCGGCCTTGATGTCGCGGTGATCGGAAAGTTGCATGTCGGCTCCGGGGAACGAAAACAGGTGTGGTGGGCTTGGCCGAAACCTTATGCGCGCTTGGGCCACCAAGGGTATTGTCCCTTGGTCGCGTTATGTCCTGCGGAACCTATCGCGCCCTGTGGCAGGGCGCGGCAAAGCGCTTGGTCACACCATCGGCGCGGTCAGCACGACCTCTGCCCCGTCCTGCACCGCTGTGTAGAAACACGACCGCCGGTTGGTGTGGCAGGCGGGGCCGTCCTGTTCGACCAAGGCCAGCAGGCAATCGCGGTCACAGTCCAGCCGCAACTCCACCAGCCGCTGCAGATGGCCCGATGTTTCGCCCTTGATCCAGAACGACTGGCGAGAGCGGCTCCAATATGTCACCCGCCCCGTCGCCAAAGTCTGCGCCACGGCATCAGCGTTCATCCATGCCAGCATCAACACCTCACCCGATGCACGATCTTGCGCGATGCAGGGGATCAGGCCGTTGGCATCATACTTTAGGCTTGCGGCGTCAAAGCGCATCGGGGTTGTCCTTGGCAGGGGCGGCGACGGGGTCTATCTAAGGGGGACTGAGACGAAGGGAAACCCCGATGGCCGACGCCGATCTGGTCAAGCTGTACTCCGGCCGCATTCTGGAACTGGCCGCCGACATCCCGCATCTGGGGCGTCTGCCGCATCCGCAGGGCACGGCGCGCAAACGCTCGCCGCTCTGCGGGTCGACGGTGACGGTTGATCTTGCGCTTTCAGGTGAGACCATCAGCGACTACCGCCAAGACGTGAAAGCCTGCGCCTTGGGCCAAGCGGCGGCCTCTGTCGTGGGTGGCGCGGTGATTGGGACAACGCGGGATCAGGTGGCGCAGGCCCGGGCAGAGCTTGAGGCGATGCTGAAACGCGGCGGCCCTGCCCCATCGGCACCATTCAACGGGTTGGAAGTGCTTTCCCCCGCCAAGGATTACGCCAACCGCCATGCGTCCATCCTGCTGGCATTGGATGCAACGCTCGACGCCTTCGACGCCGCCCGCGCCGCGCAAACCGCATAAAAAAACCGCCGCACGTCACAGGGACGGCGGCGGCAGTGGCGTGTCGTTCCGGGCTATGGCGCGATGGACAGGTCAGGATCGCGCAGACGTCACTTGGGGACAGACGCGGCCCGGCAAAGACCGCAGGCAGTGGCAGAAAAGGTCAGGCTGACCCAATGAGGTGAAGCCCCACCACAAGCGCAGAGAACAGCACCACGACACCGATCGTATCTTCGATCAGCGTGGCACGGGCGCGAAACAGGATGTCTTTCAATTCCGTCAGCATCTTCGTCCTCCAGTCCTTTGGATGGGTCTTGTTGCCTATTTGTTCTCATGATTTCCCGAATCGGGCAAGAACTTTTTAGGAACATCCGTGAACTTTCCGTAAATGGGCCTTAACCGACCGACAGCAACCGGATCGCGCGGTCCTGCTCCAGCAGCCACAAAAGCATCCGCGCCGCGCGGCCACGCGGGGATTGCAGGGCCGGATCGTCAGCCAAAAGACGGCGCGCGTCACTTTGGGCAATCGCCATCAAGGCCGCCTGCCGTTCCAGATCGGCCACCCGGAACCGGGGCAAGCCGGATTGCGCGGTGCCGATCAGATCGCCTGCGCCGCGCATCGACAGATCTTCTTCGGCGATGCGAAAGCCATCTTCGGTGTCGCGCAGAACCTTCAGCCGCCGTTCCCCGGTTTCGGTCAGGGGCGCTTGATACATCAACAGACACGTCGACTCCGCCGTGCCGCGCCCGACCCGCCCGCGCAACTGGTGCAACTGCGCCAGACCGAAGGTCTCGGCCCGCTCTACCACCATGATCGACGCATTGGGCACGTTCACCCCGACCTCGATCACCGTGGTCGCCACCAAAACTTGCGTCTGCCCCGCCACGAACCGCGCCATCGCGGCATCCTTGTCGGCGGGGGGCATCTGGCCATGCACCAGCCCGACCCTGTCGCCCAAGGCCGCCCGCAGATGGGCAAAGCGCGCCTCGGCGCTGGCGTAATCCAGCACTTCGGAATCTTCCACCAAAGGGCAAACCCAATAGGCCTGCCGCCCCTCGGCCAAGGCCTGCCGCAGATGCGCCACCACCTCATCCATCCGGGCGGTGGACACCAGCGCCGTGCGGATCGGCTTCCGCCCTGCCGGTTTTTCATCCAAGACCGACACATCCATGTCGCCATAACTCGCCAGCGCGAGGCTTCGCGGAATGGGCGTCGCGGTCATCACCAGCGTGTCGGTGGCCTGCCCCTTTGCGCCCAGTTCCATCCGCTGGGACACGCCAAAGCGGTGCTGTTCATCGACGATTGCAAGGCGAAGGTCTTGGAAATGCACATCCTTTTGGAACACCGCATGGGTGCCGACAAGGATGTTGATCTTGCCATCCGCCAGATCGGCCAGTTTCGCCGCACGCTCCGCCCCCTTGTCGCGGCCCGTCAGCAATTCCAACCGCACGCCCGCCGCTGCGGCGAGGGGCTCCAACCCCTCAAAATGCTGGCGCGCAAGGATCTCGGTGGGGGCCATCATCACGCCCTGACCGCCGCCCTCCACCGCAACCAGAAGCGACAGAAACGCCACCAGCGTCTTGCCGGACCCCACATCGCCTTGCAGCAGACGGTTCATCCGTAGCGGGTTTTCCAGATCCAGCGCGATTTCGGCCACAGCACGGGTCTGCGCCCCTGTCGGCTGATAGGGCAATGACGCCAAGACCTTACGCTGCAAAGCTCCCGTGCCGCGCGTGACCTGCCCCTTGCCCCGGCGCATGGCCGCACGGGCGAGCGACAGCGTCAGTTGATGGGCGAACAACTCATCATAGGCCAGCCGCACCCGCGCGGGATCAGTCGGCGACAGGTCCATCTGCGCTTTGGGCGCATGCACCCGCGCGATGGCGGTGGCCCAATCCGGCCAACCCTCACGCGCCAGCAAAGGCCCGTCGATCCATTCCGGCAAGACCGGCGCACGGGCGAGTGTGGCCGCCACGGCCTTGGCCACCTGCTTTTGCGTGATACCCGCCGTCAGGGGATAAACCGGCTCAAACGGCGGCAATTCCCCCGCCTCTTCCACCCGCAAGACGTGATCGGGATGGACCATCTGGGCGATGCCGTCGAAAAGTTCCAACTTGCCCGAGATCAGCCTGCGCTGCCCCGTCGGCAAGAGTTTGGTCAGGTAATCGCCGCGTGCGTGAAAGTATACCAGTTGGAATTCCAGCAAGGAATCCCGAACATTTATTCGGTAAGGCTTGCCCTTGGTGCGGGGGGGAAGGTGATTTGCCACCTCCACCTCCACCGTCACGGTGCAGGGCGGCACCACGTCGCGGACAGATGCCTTGCGGCTGCGATCCACCCCGGAATGGGGCAAAAGGAACAGCAAATCCTTGGGCTTTTCCACCCCAAGCGATTGAAACAGCTTGGCAATCTTTGGCCCCACGCCATCAAGCGTTTCAAGGTCGGCAAAGAGGGGGAAAAGCTCTGCCGGACGCGACATCAGGCGCCCGAAATCAGGGCGAGCCACGCGTCTTCGTCGATCATCCTGACCCCAAGCCGTTCGGCATCCTTGGCCTTGGACCCCGCCCCCGGCCCCGCGACCAAAAGGTCAGTCTTGGCGCTGACCGATCCCGCCACCTTGGCCCCCAGCGATTCCGCCCGCGCCTTGGCCTCGGCCCGCGTCATCTTTTCCAGCGTGCCGGTGAAGACGACTGTTAGACCGGCCACGGGGCTAGAACTCGCCCGCGCTTCGGGCGGCAACACGGTCAGATGCGCGATCAGGCGGTTGATCGAGGCGCGTTCTTCCGGGTTGGCCAGCGCATCCGACAGCGACAACGCCAGAACGGGGCCGATGCCATCGCCGGTAATCAACTCGTGCCACGCGGCCGTTGCGTCGGACGGCACGGCCAGCGCCGCGATGGCGGCATCGCGGGCCTCTTTCACCTTGGGGCGGCGGCTGTGCAGGGCTGCGGTTGCGCGTTCGTCGGCCTCGGCCTCATCCGCCGCGCGGTGGGCAAG
>NKIT01000060.1:8437-22797 GCA_002256185.1 Rhodobacteraceae bacterium PARR1
GCGGGCCGTGACAGGTCCACGGCTGCGGCCAGCGAGTCCCAGGATTGGTAATGCCGAGACAGGTCTTGCGCCGCCACCTCGCCGACATGGCGCAGGCCAAGCGCAAAGATCAACCGCGCCAGCGGGATGCGACGCTTGTCATCAATCGCCGCCCATAGGTTGGTGACGGACCTCTCGCCAAATCCTTCGCGATTTTTCAGCTTTTGCAGCGGGTTATCGGCGTCTCTTAAGGAAAGCGTGAAGATATCCGCGGGTTCCCGCACGGGGAGAAGATCATCGGCAAAGAACATCTCAATCTGTTTCGCCCCCAATCCTTCGATGTCAAAGGCCGCGCGGCTGACGAAATGTTTCAGACGTTCCACCGCCTGTGCCGGGCAGATCAGGCCCCCGGTGCAACGACGGACCGAGTCGCCCTCTTCCCGCACAGCAGGGCTTTGGCATTCCGGGCAAGTGTGCGGAAAGGCATAGGGAACGGCCCCCAAGGGCCGCTCAGCCAGATCAACATCGGCGATTTTCGGGATCACATCCCCGGCGCGGTAAACCTGCACCCAATCGCCGACGCGGATATCCTTGCCGTCACGGATCACCTCACCCTTGGAATCGCGGCCCGTGATGTAATCTTCATTGTGCAGGGTGGCGTTTGACACAACCACCCCCCCCACCGTCACCGGCTGCAACCGCGCCACGGGGGAAATCGCCCCGGTCCGGCCCACCTGAATGTCGATAGCCAGCAGGCGCGTCCACGCCAGTTCCGCCGGGAATTTATGGGCGATGGCCCAGCGGGGGGTCGTGGCGCGAAACCCGAGGCGGCTTTGCAGCGACAGGTCATCGACCTTGTAGACCACCCCGTCGATGTCATAACCCAAGGTCGCGCGCTGCGCTTCGATCCCCTTGTAATGCGCCAGCATGTCGGCGGGGCTGTGACAGAGCACCGTCAAGGGGTTGGTCTGAAAGCCCAATTCCGCCAAACGACGGATGGCACCCGATTGCGTCGCGGCCAGCGGTTCAGACAAGGCCCCCCAAGCATAGGCAAAGAAGCGCAAGGGCCGCGCGGCGGTGATGGTGGCATCCAACTGCCGCAGACTGCCCGCCGCTGCGTTGCGCGGATTGGCGAAGGTCTTGCCCGCCGCCACCGCTTGCCGCGTGTTCAGGGCGGCGAAATCGGCGTGGGACATGTATACCTCTCCCCGCACCTCAAGGAGCGCGGGCGCACCCGTCAGGCGCTGCGGAATATCGGCAATGGTGCGGGCGTTGTCGGTGACATTCTCGCCGACCTCACCATCGCCACGGGTTGCGGCCTGCACGAGGGTGCCATTTTCATAGCGCAAAGACAGCGACAGCCCGTCAATCTTGGGCTCGGCGGTATAGGACAGCGGGGTGGCGATGTTCAGATAAGATCGCACCCGCGCGTCGAAATCGGCGACATCGCCATCCTCAAACGCATTCTCCAGCGACAGCATCCGCACATCGTGACGGACCTTGCCAAAGCCGTCGGCCAGAACCGCGCCGACCTGATCGGACGGGCTGTCCCCCCGTTTCAGCAGCGGAAAGCGCGCTTCGATGGCCACATTGCGCCGTTTCAGCGCGTCAAAGGCTGCATCCGACAGTTTAGGCGTGTCCTGCGTGTGATAGGCGACATTGGCCTCTGTCAACGCTGTGGCAAGGCGGGCGAGTTCTTCGCGCGCCTCAGCCTCGGTCAACTGGTCGATGCTTTTGTCCGCCGTCATGCCACCCTCCCGGTCCGCCCCAAGGTTTAGGGGCGGCGCGGGTCATCGTCCAGCCGGGAAAGCATGCGTCAGATCAGCCAGCCGCCGCGATGGACACACGGCGCAGGGCCATTTCCGGCACCGGATCGCGCATCACATAGCCCCGGCCCCAGACGGTTTCGATGTAATTGTCGCCCCCCGTCGCCTCAGCCAGCTTTTTGCGCAGTTTGCAGATGAAGACGTCGATGATCTTCAACTCAGGCTCATCCATGCCGCCGTAAAGGTGATTGAGGAACATTTCCTTCGTCAGGGTCGTGCCCTTGCGCAGGGACAAGAGTTCCAGAATCTGATATTCCTTGCCGGTCAGGTGGATGGTCTTTCCATTCGCCTCAACCGTTTTGGCATCCAGATTGACCCCGACAGCCCCGGTGCGGATGATCGACTGGGCATGCCCCTTGGAGCGGCGGATGATGGCGTGGATGCGGGCGATCAGCTCTTCGCGATGGAAGGGCTTGGTCATGTAATCATCCGCGCCGAAGCCAAAGCCCCTGATCTTGTTGTCGGTGTCATCAGAGCCCGACAGAATCAGGATCGGCGTGTCAATCTTGGCCAGCCGCAACTGGCGCAGGACTTCATGCCCGCTCATATCCGGCAGGTTCAGGTCCAACAGGATCAGGTCATAGTCATAAAGTTTCGCCAAATCGACGCCGTCTTCGCCCAGATCGGTGCAATAGACGTTCAGATTCGCATGAGTCAGCATCAATTCGATGCTGCGCGAGGTGGCGGGGTCGTCCTCAACCAGAAGGATACGCATTCAAACTCTCCTGAGGCACATGGTGTATCTTTTGCCACTGTGCCGGATACTCATTAAACGAAAGTTAGCATGCCACAAATCTTTCGTAGATCAATCTCTCTTACCGGTAGGTTTTCAGTTTCGTGACGCGCAGCCCCGCTTCGCCATGATCGGCGATGGCCTTGCACCACAGGGAAAACTCTTCGTCCGAAAGGCCATAGCGCTTTACCGCCTCATCCTGCGACAAAAGGCCATGGGCCACCGCGCGCACCACCAGCGCCTTGCGCCGGGCGATCCAGCGCGTGGTGTCGGGGGGCGGCAAATCCGCGCGCGTCAGAATCGTTCCATCCGGCAAGGTCACATGCCGGGGGCCATCCACCTTTTTCAAGAACATCGACTTGTCCACCTGTCCGATCCCCGCAGGGCCAACTGGGGCAAAGCGTGGCGCAGCGGGATTAAGCAAGGGTGAACGGCAGGGCTTGTGACTGCATGGCATTTTCCTATATTCCGACGCATTCCGTAAGTCTTGCCACAAACCCTTTGGCGCAGCCCGTTGTGCCCCCGTTGGAAAGCCCAGCCATGGCCCTTGACCAGCCGCTGAACTCGCTTGGCCTGCCCAAGCCGCCCGCCGAGACGCGGGTTGTCGTTGCCATGTCAGGGGGGGTTGATTCCTCGGTCGTGGCGGCGGTGCTGAAGGATGAGGGCTATGACGTCGTGGGCGTCACGCTGCAGCTTTATGACCACGGCGCGGCGCTGGCCAAAAAGGGGGCCTGCTGTGCCGGACGCGACATCCATGACGCGCGGCGCGTGGCGGAAACCATGGGATTTCCGCATTACGTGCTGGATTACGAAAACACCTTCCGCGAGGCGGTGATCGAGGAATTCGCCGATGCCTATCTGGCCGGCGCAACCCCGGTGCCCTGCATCCGGTGCAACGAACGGGTGAAGTTCAAGGATCTTCTGGCCACGGCCAAGGATCTGGACGCCGATTGCATGGCCACGGGGCATTACATCCAGCGCAAGATGGGCGGTTTGGGGCCGGAACTGCATCAGGCGGCGGATGCGAACCGCGATCAAAGCTATTTCCTGTTCTCGACCACGGCCGAGCAACTGTCTTACCTGCGCTTCCCCTTGGGCCATCTGGCGTCAAAGGCCGAAACGCGGGCTTTGGCGGCACGCTATGGCTTGGCGGTGGCCGACAAGCCCGACAGTCAAGACATCTGCTTTGTCCCCAACGGCAATTACGCGGCCGTCATCGAAAAGCTGCGCCCCGGCGCGGCAGACCCCGGCGAGATCGTGGATATGGCAGGCCGCGTCTTGGGCACCCATCGCGGCGTGATCCATTACACCATCGGGCAAAGGAAAGGGCTGGGCATCGGCGGCTTGGGCGATCCGGTCTATGTGGTGCGGCTGGACCCGGTGAGCCGCCAAGTGGTGGTGGGGCCGAAAGAGGCGCTGTCCACCCGCGTCGTGCCCCTGCGTGAGGTGAACTGGCTGGGGGATGAACCCTTTGACAGCCGCGCCGAATGGCATCTGGAGGTCAAGGTCCGCTCCACCCGCCCGCCGCGCCCGGCGGTGATCCGGCCCCTGAGCGCGACCGAGGCCGAGGTCGAACTGCTCTCGCCCGAAGATGGGGTGAGTGCGGGACAGGCTTGCGTGTTCTACGCGCCCGAAGGTGGGCGGATTTTCGGCGGCGGCTGGATATGGAAAGGTCGCGCGGGCTGATCTGGCAGAAGCGGGGGTTTCACACCCCCGCACCCCCGTGGGGTATTTGGGCCAAGATGAAGCGGGCAGAGCGGTAGAGTGCGCAATCAGTGCGCAGCTTTGCAGAGCACATGGAGAACCGAGCGCGCGGCGCGCAGGCCCGGCGGTTCGCCACCTTTGCCGAGGCGGTCCATCGTCAGGGTCATCGCAGATTGCTGCGCCTGCGGGTTGGCGAGCGTGTCGAGCAGCGCCGGGGCGATCCGGTCGGGCGTGCAGGCAGCGCCTATGAACTCGGGGACGACGCGGCTGTCGGAGACGAGGTTGACCAGCGTCACCGTGTCGATCCGCGCCGCGCGGCGCATCAGCCAAAGCGTCAGGCGGTTCATGTCATAAGCGATGACCATCGGACAATCATTCGCCGCCAGTTCCAGCGACACCGTGCCAGAGGCGGCCAGCGCCACATCGGCAGCGGCAAAGGCACCGCGTTTCAGGCCGGGGTCAGTGATGATCCACGGTTGGATCGGCCAATCGGCGGTCAGCTCGCGGATCAGGGGTTCGATGCTGGCCAAGGTCGGCAAAACCACACGGGCATCGGGATGGCGGCGTTGCACATACGCCAGCGTCTGGCCAAAGATCGGCGCAAGGCGCGTCACCTCGCCCCGCCGCGAACCGGGAAGGGTCAGGATCAGCGGGCCTTGGCCTTTGAAGGCTTCGCCTTCTTGTCGGGTGGCGAGCGGTTCGGACACCACCGGGTGACCCACAAAATCGCATGTCATCCCGGCGGCGGTCAAATAAGGCGGCTCAAACGGCAACAGCGCCAGCACATGGTCGATCACGCGGGCCATTTTCACCGCCCGTCCCGGTCGCCAAGCCCAGACCGAGGGCGCGACGTAATGGATGGTGCGGATCGTGGGGTCAGCGGCGCGGACGAGGGCCGCGACGCGCAGGCCGAAGTCGGGGCTGTCGATGGTGATCAGCGCCTTTGCGCCGGACTGTAGGCAGGCCTCAGCGGTTTCCCGGATACGGCGTTTGAGGTGCAGGTATTTCGGCAGCACTTCAACAATGCCCATGATGGAGAGTTCTTCCATCGGGAACAGGCTGTGCATCCCTTGGGCTTGCATCAGCGGACCGGCGACCCCGGCAAAACTGACCCCCGGCGAAAGCTGGTGCAAGCCTGCCATCAGTGCCGCACCCAGACGGTCGCCCGAAGGCTCCCCCGCCACAAGAAAGAGGGTCAGCCCCGTGCCCACAGGAACAGGCCCTTTTCCTGCGCCAAAGCCACCATTTCGGCTTGGTCTAGGCAGATCACCCCGCCCGCCTGCCATGCGATGCCGCCAAGGCCTGCGTCGGCCACGACAGCCACCGTGGCAGGGCCGAGCGTGGGCAGGTCAATCCGGCGGTCCTGCGTGTCCTTTGGCGCTTTGTAGAACAGCCCCCTCCCACGCGCGGGATCGGGGCGCAGCGTTGCGGGGATTGTGGCAACCGCCGACAGCATCGCATCGGTGCCGGGCAAAGCCTCAACCGCCAGACACAGGCCTTGGGCCACGACGCAGCCCTGCCCCACATCCACCCGCCCCAAGGCCGAAACGATGGCGGCGGCGCGGTCGGCGTCTTTTTCATCCCGCGCGGTCAGGGCGCCAGTGAGCAGACCGGCAGAAGGCACCAGCGAAGGCGCAATCTCTGGCACGCCGGCAATCGAGAACCCCGATTCCTCGAAGATCGCCAAGACTTCTCGCAATGTCGCATCATCGCCTTGCCCCATCGCGGCGAGCAAGCGCGGCACGATCTGGGCGGTGTCGGGATCAAAGAGCGCGGGGTCCAGACGCGGGCGCTGCACGGCCCCAGCAAAACAGACGCGTGTGACGCCTTCATCCTCCAGCATCCGCAGAAAGGGCATCAGCCGTTCGACGCGAAAGCGCACATCCGGGGTCAGGCCCACGGGTGCGAACCCCTCCATCGCCGCCAAAAAGGGCCGCTCAGGCAGGGCCGCCACCAAAGCGGCTGGCAAGGCCCCGCTGCCTGCGATGATCGCGCTGCGGGTCATTTCGGCGTCAGGAAGGAACGGTCGGATTCGGACAGGATGAAAGCGGTCATTTCCCGAACATAATCGCTGTCGGTTTCGTCGGCCAAGCGGCGGGCGCGGTCCATGAAGGTGCCCTCACCCTGCGCCAGCATCTGGTAAGCCGCGCGCATCGCGGTGATTTCAGACCGCTCAATCCCGCGGCGCTTCAGGCCGACAAGGTTCAGACCGTCCAACTCGCCGCGCGGGGCCTGCACCAGACCAAAGGGGATGACGTCATTGGTGACCATCGTCAAAGCGCCGATGATGGCCCCCTGCCCGATGCGCACAAACTGATGCACGCCCGACAGCCCCCCCACGATCACGTCATCGCCGATCACCACATGGCCCGCGATGGCGACATGGTTCACAAGGATGACCCGGTCACCGATCTGCGCATCATGGCCGACATGCGCGCCGGTCATCACCAGCACGTCATCGCCCAGACGGGTCACACCGCCACCGCCTTCGGTGCCGGTGTTCAGGGTCGCCGCCTCACGGATGCGGACGCGCTTGCCGATCACGAGACGGGTGTGTTCGCCCTTGAATTTCAGGTCTTGCGGGATTTCGCCAACGGTGGCGAAGGGGAAGATCACGCCATCCTCGCCCACCTCGGTCCAGCCTGTCACCACGGCATGGGATTTCACCACCACGCGGTCATGCAGGGTGACTTCGGGACCGATGAGGGAAAACGGGCCGATGTCACAGCCCGCGCCGATGGTCGCCCCATCCTCGATCACCGCCGAGGGGTGGATGCGGGCAGTGGGATGGATGGTCATGCTGGGTCCTTGGCTTCGGCCTTGGCGGTTTTGGGCAGGTCGAACATGGCCGAGAAGGTCGCTTCGCAGGCGAGTTCACCGTCCACCATGGCCCGGCCTTCGAATTTCCAGACCCGACCGCCGCCGCGCAGCGCCTTGACGTGCAGTTCCAGAACATCGCCCGGCACCACCTTGCGGCGGAATTTCACGCCATCGACGCCCATGAAGAACACCTTGGCGTTCTTGTCCACCAGATCCATCGACAGGCCCACAAGGATGCCAGAGGTCTGCGCCATCGCCTCGATGATCATGACGCCCGGAAAGATCGGCATGCCGGGGAAATGCCCGGTGAACTGCGGTTCATTGATCGTCACGCATTTGATGCCGACGCAGCTTTCGTTGACGAAGATGTCGCGCACCTTGTCGACCAGCAGGAACGGATAGCGGTGCGGGATGATGCGCTGGATCAGGTCAAGGTCAGCGGAAAGCGCAGCTTGGGGCGCAGGGGTGACATCGGTCATGGTCGTCTCCTGTCGGGCGCTTCTTTGCGGGCGCTTGGTCGATGTGGGTCAGGGCCGCGCGGCAAGGCCAACCGCAACCCAGAGGTTCGTCAATATCCGCAAGGACCGCGCGAAACAAGGCGGCACGCAAGGCGCGGGGGTGCCCCTGTCATGGTGCGGTCTCGGCGGGCTGGGAGTCGCTGGGCGTGGCGGCCTCTGTCGGTGCGGGCCCGTCGCCCAGCACAGCGTCCAGACGCGCGATGGCCGAGCCGGTCACATCCACGCCGGTCTGGCTGTAGATCACGGCGCGGGAGTCGATGATGACCAGCGCACCAACCTCTCGCATCAGATCGTTCAACACAGGACGGACGGTCTGCACGAAACGGCGCTGTTCCGCGTCAAGCCGCGCCTTGATGTCATCGGACTTGGCGGTCTGGGCCTTGCGGATGCCCTCGGCCTTGGCGTCGAAATCAGCGGCGAGGGTCTGGAACTCTTTCGCGGGGAGTTTTGACCGACGCTCTGTCAGATCGCGTTCTTCGGCCTCAAGCGCTGTTTCGATGCGGCGGTTTTCCGTCTGCAACGCCTCGATCGCCTGTTGATGCCGGGCAAGCACGGCTTTACCAAACCGGCTTTCGCCAAACAGGCGGTCCTGATCCAGCACCAGAACGGCCGATGCCGGGGCCAAGGCTGGCGCGGGTGTCGCCGGTTGCGGTGTCACCTCTTGCGCACAAAGGCTGCCAGCCCCGCAAAGGGCCAGCACCACAGCGGCAGCGCGCACGGCAAGTGCCATCAGAACTTCGTCGAAACCGTCAGGTCGAAGGACTGCTCTTTGTCATAGCTTTCCTTTTGCAACGCCTGCGAGAAGTTGAACCGCAGCGGCCCAATCGGCGTATCCCACAGCAGCGACACCCCGATGGCCGACCGCAAGCGGAAGCTGTCATCGACAGCGCCAGAGGCTGCGGCGCGGTCATCCAGCCCCCAGACAGAGCCGACGTCAAAGAACACGCCACCGCCGATGCCATATTCTTCGGGCAGGCCCAGCGGGAAATCGGCCTCAAACCGTGCCACGGCAAAGACGTTGCCGCCAAGGGCATCGTCGGTGCCCAGATCGCGCGGGCCGATGCCGTTCGATTCGAAGCCACGCAGCTTGCTGTTGCCGAAGTAGCGGTCCGTCACGCGGCTGCCGTAATCGCCAAAGCTGTTCAGCATCGACCCTTCGAAGATCGCGCGCAGGGTCACTTCTTCTTGCAGCACGCGGCGTTCGGCCAAGGCAAAGACAGTGCTTTCCAGATATTGCCTGTCGCCGCCCAAGCCGCCGATGTTCTGGCCAAAGCGCAGCAAGATGCCGCCCAGCGGATTGATCCCCTCAATCCGGTTGTCATAGCTCCAGCGGTAGCCCGCGTAGCTGCTGATCAACGCGCCGTCATTCGCCTCGCGCTGGATGATCGACGAGATGGCCGGATCAACATCCGACAGCCGGGTTTCCTGCAAGCCGTAGCGCACCGTCAGGCGGGCAATTTCCCCGACCGGGAATTCCAGCGACGGCGAGAACGAAATCACACGCGTGTCATAGTGCGCGTAGTCATTATTGGTCTGGGTCAGTCCGGCACCCAAGGACAGCGCCACATCGCGGCCAAGGAAGGCCGGTTCCGTGAAGGACATGTTGAAGGACTGCGATGAGTCGGCGGTGTTGACGTTCAACGCCAGCGCCTGCCCGCGGCCAAGGAAGTTGGTTTCCGAATAGCCGACACTGAAGCCCACGCCCGATTGCACGCCATAAGACGCGCCCAGCGACAACGATCCGGTCGCAGCCTCTTCGACATCGACATTGACCACAACCTGATCCGGTGCGGTGCCCGGTTGGGCGTCAACCTGCACGTCCGAGAAATAGGACAAGGCGCGGATACGCTCTGCCGCCTTGCGGATTTCGCGCGGGTTGAAGGGGTCGCCTTCCGCCGTGCGGAACTCGCGGCGCACCACCTGATCCAGCGTGGTGGCATTGCCTTCGATGTCGATGCGTTCGACAAAGATACGCTCACCACGGACGATGGCGAATTGCACATCCACGATGCCGCCCCGGTCATCGCGCGTCAGGCGCGGTTCCACCCGGATGAAGTTCAACCCCTTGGCGAGCGCCAGATTTTCCATCCGCGTCACGTTGGAATCGATCAGGCCGGGCGACCATGTCTGCCCGGCACGGATGCGTTTGACGGCATCGAATTCGGCGGCGTCGATCCCTTCAACCTCGGACACGGTCGAGGTGTTGCCGATCTTGAAACTTTGGCCTTCGCGGATGGTGAAGGTCACAAAGAACGCGTCCCGTTCGCGCGACACGTCAGAACTGGCGTCCACAACGTCAACGTCGATATAGCCGCGCGACAGGTAGAAATCGCGCAAGAGCTGCTTGTCCAGATCCAGCCGTTCGGCAATGAAGGTGTCGCGCTGGATGATGGCGCGCAACAGGCCCGCCTGTTTGGTTTCCAGCACCTGCCGCAAGCGGCGGTCGCTGTAGGCGCGGTTCCCGACAAAGGAAATACGCTCAATCTCGACGACTTTGCCTTCGGCGATCTCGAACACCAGATCAACGCGGTTGCCGTCGCGCTTGATGATGCGCGGTTCCACCGTGGCGGCGATGCGGCCCTTGACGCGGTAGTTTTCGGCGATGGCGGCCGCATCCTGTTCGGCCTGCGCGGGCGAATAGACGCGCGACGACACCGATTTGATCAAGGGGGCGAGGTCTTCGTCCTTGATACGCTTGTTACCCTCGAAATTGATCACATTGACCATCGGGTTCTCAACCACCCGGATCACAAGGGTGGACCCTTGGGGATCAATCTCGACGCTGGCAAACAGGCCCGAATTCACGATGCGCTGATAGGCGGCGTTCAGTTCGGCGGCGCTGACCTCTGCCCCGCGCGGCAGGTCGGCAAAACCGATGATCGATGCGGGATCAACGAATTGGTTGCCTTCCACCGTGACCGACGAAAAGCTGTAGCTTTGCGCCAGTGCAGGTGCGGCACCCAGCATCGGCACCACCGCAACGGACAGGAACAGGGCCGCAAGGACAGGACGCAAACGGGCCTTTGGCCGCCCTGTGCCGATCCTGACGGTCGCATTCAGTCCGCGCATTTGCCCACCCATGCCTAAAGCTATCTGTTGTGGGACTCACTAGCTTGAACCGCGCCTGTTGTCAAAAGGCGGCGGGGCGGAATGGCGGTCTTCGGACCACTGCGCAAGCTCTGGCCCAAACTCTGGCCCAAGCTCTGGCCCAAGCTCTGGCCCAAGCGCTGGCCATGGCTTGTGCACCATCGCCGATCCCTTGGGCGTTCAGCGGCAAGGCAAATTACGCCGACAGCAGGATCGATCCCATCAGGGCCCCGCAGACCAGACCCGCAGCCACCATCGCCGCCGACACCAGACGGTCGGAATTGACCGTCACGATCAGCGCGAAACTGCGATACCCTTCAACGACATGGCGCATGGAAACCCTCCACCAGATTTACCCGGCGAAGGTGCCCCGCGAATATGGCGGCAGTGGGACAGTATTGCAGTCAGCGCATGGCCTTTTCGCGCCAAAACAGCCGTGTCAGCAAAAGAGATCGTTGGTCAGCGCAAAGATCATCAAGGACGCGATCAGCACCAGCCCCAGCGTCATCAACCCCCGCATCGCCCGGTCGGTGGGCGGGCGGCGCGTCACCGCCTCATAGAGATGGAACACCAGATGACCGCCATCCAGCACCGGCACCGGAAACAGGTTCATCAGACCCACTGCCGTCGACAAGGCCGCAATCATCCAGATGAAATCGGCCACACCCGCGCTGGCCGCCGCGCCAGCCGTTTCGGCAATGCCGATAGGTCCGCGCAGGTTGCAGCTTGAAATCGCGCCCGACACCATGTGCCACAGCGCCGACAGCGAGGTGGTGACAAGGTTCCACATGGTGGATGCCGCCATCGTGATCGCCTCGATCACGCCGGGCATACGGGTTTCGGGGGAAAAGACCAGCCCGCCCGACAGGCCGATCAGCCAGCGGGTTTCAAATCCGCCTTCCGGCAGCGGCAGATCACTGCGGCGGGGCGTCAGGGTGATGTCGAAGGACTCGCCCGCGCGCCAGACTGTCAGCGCCTGCGGCTTGCCCTCTGAGGCGCGGATTGCCTGTTCCAACTCGCCAAAGGCAAAGATCGCCGTGCCATTCAGCGCGGTGACAACGTCTCCCGCCTGCAAACCCGCTTCTGCCGCCGCAGATTGCGGATGAACAGCCAGCACCAGGGGCGGGCGCGGGAACGGCCCGTCCACCGTCACCTCACGCCCGTCGCGCAACACGCCGTAGCGCACGCTGGCCGCTGCGGGCAGCGTGTCGATGGCCTGCGACAGCGCCGCGAAATCCGGCGTCGGTTGGCCATTCAGCGCGGTGATCTCATCGCCGGGACGCAGGCTTTCGCCCTGAAACGGCGTGGCATGCAGGCTGCCGACGGTGGGACGGTCTGTCGCAACGCCAAGGGTCAGGAAAATCCCGGCAAAGATTACGGCAGACAGGATGAAATTGAACAGCGGCCCCGCCGCCACTGTCGCCGCCCGTGCCCAAAGCGGGGCGCCATGCATCGTGGCGCGGCGTTCTTCCGGCGTCAGGTCGGCATAGACGCCCGCATCCGCCTTGGCCGATGCTGCGTTGCTGTCGCCAAGGAATTTCACATAGCCGCCAAAGGGCAAGGCCGCGACCTGCCAGCGGGTGCCGTGCTTGTCGACGCGGGACCACAGCACCGGCCCGAAGCCCAGCGAGAACACCTCGGCCCGGATGCCGGACCAGCGTCCGACGATGTAATGGCCGTATTCATGCACAAAGACGATGACCGACAGCGCGACGACAAACGCCACAAGCGTGAAGGCAAAGTTGCCAAAGGTCGGAAGAAAGGTAGCGATGTCCAAGGTCACGAATTCCTGTGCCGGGTGCGGGCAAGTTCATCCGCCCGTATCCGGGCGAGGTGGTCAGTCGCAAGCACGGCGTCAAGGTCTGGGATCCCTGCCCCCAGCGCGATCTCCCCGGAAAGGCGGTCCAGCGTGCCCTCAACCACCGCAGCCATGTCAAGAAACGCTAGCTTTCCGGCGATGAAATGGTCCAGCGCGATTTCTTTTGCCGCATTGAACGCCGCACCCGAAAGTCCGCGCGTCCGCATCACCTCGCGCGCAAGGCGCAGGGCGGGAAAGCGCACCTCATCGGGGGATTGAAAGGTCAACTGCCCAAGCGCGGCAAGGTCCAGCCGCGCGACAGGCACCTGCCCGCGTTCGGGCCAATGCAGGGCAAAGCCGATGGCATGGCGCATGTCGGGCGGTCCCATATGCGCCATCACCCCGCCATCGCAAAAGCCGACCAGCGCATGGACGATGCTTTGCGGGTGCACCAGCACCTCGATCTGGTCTGGGGCGAAGCCGAAGAATTCCCGCGTTTCGATCAGTTCCAGCGCCTTGTTGAACATCGACGCCGAATCGATGCTGATCCTTTGGCCCATGGACCAGTTCGGATGCGCCACAGCCTGATGCACCGTCGCCGCCGCCAGACGGTCCAGCGGCCAATCGCGGAACGGGCCACCGCTGGCGGTGATGATGACGCGTTCGACGGCGCGCATATCTTCGCCCGTCAGCGCCTGAAACACGGCGGAATGTTCGCTGTCCACCGGCAGGATCGTCGCGCCATGGTCGCGCGCGGTCTGCATCAAAAGCGTGCCCGCCGTCACCAGCGATTCCTTGTTGGCCAAGGCCAGCATCCGCCCATGCCGCAGCGCGCGCAGGCCCGGCACCAGACCCGCCGCGCCGACGATGGCCGACATGGTCCAATCGGCGGGACGATCCGCTGCCTCGGCAATGGCAGTGGCACCGGCTGTCGCTTCAACCCCCGACCCGGCAAGCGCCGCGCGCAGGGCGGGGAGTTCATCCTCATGCGCGGTCACGGCGACCTCGGCACGCAATTCGCGCGCCATCTCGGCCAGACGCGCAATGTTGCGCCCGCCGGTCAGCGCCACGGTGCGATAGGTCACAGCACCGCCTGCGCGGCGGATCAGGTCAAAGGTGCTTTCCCCAATGGACCCTGTCGCGCCGAAGATGGAAATGGATCGCATATCCCTGCCCTGTCAGTGAATCGGAAGCGGCAGGACAAGGCCGATCAGCATCAACACCACCGTCGCCCCGATCAGCGCGTCAAACCTGTCCAAAAGCCCACCATGGCCGGGAATCAGGTTTGAACTGTCCTTGATCCCTGCCCGCCTTTTAAGCCAGCTTTCGGCAATGTCGCCCAATTGCCCGGCAAAGGCCACGACCGGCGACAACAGCACCACCCAGACCGACCCGAAACCCAGCCGCCAGAAGATGACCCCGACAATGGCCGCGCCAAGCCAGCCTGCCACCGTGCCGGACCATGTTTTCTTGGGGCTGATCGCTGGCCAGAACTTCGGCCCGCCAAGGATGCGGCCGGCGAAATACCCCATCACGTCAGAGGCCACGACGACCGAAATCAACCACAGGATCGCGCTTTGGCCATTGGCAAAGCGCAGATCGACCAAGGCAAAGCCGGTGACCATGATCGCGGCACCGTAAACCGTGGCGATGCGGCGGTCACGTCGCGGGGTCAGCGCCAGCGCCAAGGAGGGCACCAACAACGCCAAGGGGGCCAGATCACCGCGCAGGATCAAGGCCGCCAGCAGACAGCCCGCCCCGATGGCCCCCATCGCCAAGGGTGTGCCCCGCCGCCCCGGCGCGGTGATGCGGGCAAGTTCCCAGCTCATCCCCCCGGTCAGCAGCACCGCCAGCAGAGCAAAGGAGCGGCCCCCCAGCCAAATCTCTGCCGCGCC
>NKIT01000268.1 GCA_002256185.1 Rhodobacteraceae bacterium PARR1
GGGGGCCAGCCCCCGCACCCCCGGGATATTTAAGCAACGGGGAATGGGGCAGAAAATGGGAACGATAGATGGTCTGCCGCCGCTGCGGGAGGTAATCCGGGCGCATGATTTGCAGGCCAAGCGGCAGTTGGGGCAGAACTTTCTGCTCGATCTGAACCTGACCTCAAAGATCGCGCGCATGGCGGGCGATTTGTCCGGCGCCGATGTGCTGGAGGTGGGGCCCGGTCCCGGTGGGCTGACGCGCGGGTTGCTGGCCGAGGGCGCGCGGCGGGTGCTGGCGGTCGAGAAAGACGCGCGTTGTCTGCCTGCATTGGCCGAGATTGCGGATGCCCATCCGGGGCGGTTGCAGGTGATCCATGGCGACGCGCTGGAGGTGGACGCGCTGGCGCATCTGACGCCGCCGATCAAGGTGGTGGCGAACCTGCCTTATAATGTGGGGACGGAACTTTTGATCCGCTGGCTGACGCCCGAGGTCTGGCCGCCCTATTGGCAAAGCCTGACGCTGATGTTCCAAAAAGAGGTGGCCGAACGCATCGTGGCCAAGCCGCGCGGCGATCATTACGGGCGGTTGGCGCTGCTGGCGCAATGGCGTTGCGATGCGAAGATCGTGATGATCCTGCCGCCCGAGGCCTTTACCCCCGCGCCGAAAGTCCATTCCGCCGTGGTGCATCTGACCCGGCTGGACGGGCCGCGCTATCCGGCGGATGCCAAGGTGTTGAACCGGATCACCACCATGGCCTTCAACCAGCGGCGCAAGATGCTGCGATCCTCGCTGAAAGGCCTAGGGCCGGAGGTGGAGGTGATGCTGCAAGCCGTGGGCATTCCCCCGACGGCGCGGGCCGAGGAGATTTCCTTGGAGCTGTTCTGCGCCTTGGCGCGGCGGGTGGCGCAGGGCTGACTTGGCCGATGTTGCAATGAAAAACGCCGCCCGGTTTGGGCGGCGTTTTGGTTTCATTCCGCTGCGGCCTGCCCGTTGCCGCCATCGCTGCCTTCGGGTTTGTCCACCTTGGGCTTGCGCGGCGCGCGGGGTTTGGGCGCGGGCTTTGCCTCGGCCACCGGTGTGTCGAGTGCCAGATCGGCCTGAACCGCAGGCTTTGGCGCGCGCGGGGCCTTGGCCGGTTTCGCCGGGGCTTCGGCCACGGGATGGGTTTCGACGGGCACGATCACGGGCTGCGGCGCAGCAGTTGCGGCCGGGCGTTCATCCCGCGGGTCAGGACGGCGATCTTCGGGACGGCGATCTTCGCGGCGGGGCTGGTTGTCCCGACGGTCTTCGCGACGCGGCTGGTCTTCGCGACGCGGCTGGTCTTCGCGACGCGGTTGGTCATCGCGGCGCGGTTGGTCATCGCGACGCTGGTCGTCCCGGCGCGGTTGGTAGCCGTCACGACGGT
>NKIT01000269.1 GCA_002256185.1 Rhodobacteraceae bacterium PARR1
TACCGGCCCGAGGGTTCCGGTCAGAAGATCCGGTCGGCCATGTTCAACCTGGATTTGATCTCTGACCCTGCGGCGTGGCTCACCGAACGGCTGGGCCCATTAGCCGACTGCGAAGTTGTCACGGACGCAGATCTGGCTGCCTGACCGGCAGGAA
This sequence comes from Rhodobacteraceae bacterium PARR1, assembly GCA_002256185.1. GTDB lineage: Bacteria > Pseudomonadota > Alphaproteobacteria > Rhodobacterales > Rhodobacteraceae > Paragemmobacter. The sequence goes on from NKIT01000269.1 coordinate 155, forward strand.
TCTTCACGCCCCCCCCGGGGGGGGGAGGGTAAAACTATAAAGGGTTCGGGACGGTAACCGTGTTCGATCCTAAGTTCACGCAACCGCGAATTAGCGACCGGGGGTCAAAATATGAAGTGGCGTAAATACAGATACTTGAATCAATTGGCGCGTCTGATTTTGTGCACAAATTGCAATGCGTGTGTTGAGGGCGGGTGAGCCCGTTACGGCCCGGCTCGCCGCCCAGCGGCAAGTCATATCAACCGAAAATACGGGCCAAATCATCCATGCCTTCAAGTAAACCTGAACGTCGCAAGTCCTCAGTCTCTGCCAAACCAACGACCGCCTTCCCCACCGGCCGGCGGCGCGGTCACCCTGCAAGCTGTCAGCCCCGCTGCCGCCGGTGAGTGTGTTGGTGCCTGCGTTACCAATGAGCGCAAGCCCATAGGACAGCGCAGCAGCGTTGATGTTCAGCGCCGTCGTCGCGGTGGTCACGGCTGCCGATGCTGTCCCGGTCCCGATCACAGCCTGCTCAATGCCTGTGTCACCGGCAAATAGCGTCAGGGTCGCGTTGGCGATGGCCGATGTGAACCGAACCTCATCTATCCCGCTGGCGCCTGTGTCTGCGAACTCAGCTCCGTTCATGATGTCCGTGCCGGTACCGCCGGTAATGATATCATTACCGGCCAGACCGTTGATGGGGTCGGCCCCAATTGTTCCGGTCAGCGTGTCGTTGTTTGCGGTGCCATTGAAAATGCTAGCGGTCTTGAAATCGTAGGTTGAGATGCCTGCATAAGCGTTGCCAGCGGCATCCTTGATGTTGCCGGGGGTGAACAACACAAAATACTGGGTGTTGCCCACAAGGTCGTTGGTCGGGTCGATAGTCAGCGTTGAGCCGGACAGGGTCAAGCGTTTGCTGGTCGCCGCATCGAAGCTCTCGACGATCGTGCCGGTGGCTGACACTGACCGCAGGGTGATGGTGCCCATGCCGCGGGCAATCGCTTCGGAGAAGGTCATCGATCAGGATGGGGTTGGCAAAGGCGGTCGCCTCAATACTTTTGGCGATCTGCGCCACCTGCCGCGCACTGTGCATCCGCGCGTTGGTCGGACAAGGGGTCAGCTTGTCGAGAGAACGATATTGTAAAGTAAGTTCGTGCACGCAGCGCCTCGTCGAAGGAATTTGGGGAGTATCGACACCTTCCAAAAGGAAGGAGGCGCGCGCCTACAAACGGGCGTACGAACAGGT
>NKIT01000061.1 GCA_002256185.1 Rhodobacteraceae bacterium PARR1
GCCGCGCCACCATGGAACAGGCCGAAGGTTTCCCCCCGGCCCTGTTCTCTGCCGCCCATGGTCGCGGGTCGGGTCATTCCATCAGATCATCGGTCCCGGCCTCAGCCTCGCCCACCATGGTGAAATCAAGACCATTGGCTGCACGAATCTTGTCTTCGATGTCCAGTGCGATGGCAGGGTTCTGCTTCAGGAAAAGTTTGGCGTTTTCACGCCCTTGCCCGATGCGTTCGTCGCCGTAGGAATACCAAGAGCCGGATTTTTCAACGACCCCGGCCTTTACGCCGATGTCGATCAATTCCCCGGTTTTCGAGATGCCTTCGCCATACATGATGTCGAATTCCACCTGTTTGAAGGGCGGTGCCACCTTGTTCTTCACCACCTTGACGCGGGTGGTGTTGCCCACGACATCGTCTTTTTCCTTGATCGAGCCAATCCGGCGGATGTCCAGACGCACAGAGGCATAGAATTTCAGCGCATTGCCGCCGGTGGTGGTTTCGGGGCTGCCGAACATCACGCCGATCTTCATGCGGATCTGGTTGATGAAGATCACCATGCAGTTGCTGCGCCCGATGCTGGCGGTCAGTTTGCGCATCGCTTGGCTCATCAGACGGGCCTGCGCGCCGACCTGCGCATCGCCCATGTCGCCCTCAATCTCGGATTTCGGGGTGAGCGCAGCAACCGAGTCGACCACGATCAGGCTGACAGCGCCCGAACGCACCAGCGTATCCACGATTTCCAGCGCCTGTTCGCCGGTATCGGGCTGGCTGATCAGCAATTCATTCAGGTTGACGCCCAATTTCTTGGCATATTGCGGGTCAAGCGCGTGTTCGGCATCGACAAAGGCGCAAACGCCGCCCTTTTTCTGCTCTTCCGCCACGACATGCAGCGTCAGCGTGGTCTTGCCCGAGGATTCCGGGCCAAAGATTTCAATGATCCGGCCCTTGGGCAGGCCACCGATTCCCAGCGCGATGTCCAGACCGAGCGAGCCGGAAGAGGTGGCTTCGACGTCCATGATGGGGTTGTTTTCCCCAAGTTTCATGATCGAACCCTTGCCGAATTGCCGTTCGATCTGTGCCAGCGCGCTTTCCAGCGCTTTCGCCTTGTCCATTTCGCGCTTGTCCTTCAAGTCCAGAAGAGTGGCCACCGCCATGTCGGTCATCCTTTATTTCACAGCCGCATTCCGGCGGCAATCGCTGCGCGTGTTCTTGAACTGTTCTTGGCATATGAGCACAAAAAGAGAACAAAGCAACAGAAATTCCGCTGGACACCACATTGGCTGAGTCTGGTTAAGGACTGGTTACCGCGGTTTGGGCGCAGTATGGCTGATACGCATCGGGAAAGACGGGCTGGGACGAGTAAGATGCTGGTGTTTTGGGACCACAGGTTGGCGATCCTTGCGACGCCGAAAACCGGATCAACCGCAATCCAGTCGGCGCTGGAGCCGATGGCGACGCTTGCCATCCGCACCCCGCCAGCGCTGAAACATACCACGGCGCAGCGCTGGCACCGCTTTCTGGGCCCCTATTTTGAAACGGCGGCCGGTGCGCCCTTTACCGTGGTGGCCCTGATGCGAGAGCCGCGCGACTGGCTGGGCAGTTGGTTTCGCTATCGCCAGCGGCCCGATATTGACGGCACCCCGCGCAGCACGGCAGGCATCGACTTTGATCGCTTCGTCAATGACTGGTGCGACGATCCTCAGCCAGACCATGCCGCCGTGGGCAGTCAGGCGCGGTTTTTGTCACCCAAGGGTGACCGCGGTGTCGATCACATCTTCCGCTACGAAGACATCGGACGTTTCGTCGATTTTCTGGAAGACCGTCTGGGCCATGAGATCATCTTGCCGCGTGTCAATGTCTCACCCGATGGAAACCTCGACCTTTCGTCGCAAACAGAGCGGCGGTTGCGGCAGGTCGCTGCGCGGGATTTCGCGCTTTACGAAGGTTTGGACGCATACAGTCGGTGAAGCGTGGCCCTACGCCGCAAGTTGCGCTTGCACCGTCGTCGTAAGTTCCGAAAGAGAAAATGGTTTGGGCAGGAAGATCGAGTTGGGCACCTGTCCCTGCGCGTCAGACAGGCAATCTTCTGAATAGCCGGACACAAAGACAACGCGCACATCGGGCCGGGTTTCCAGTGCCTGCATCACCCATGTCGGACCATCCATCCCCGGCATCACCACATCAGTCACGAAGATGTCAACCTGCAGGCGCGGATCTTTCAGCAGGGTCAGCGCCTCTTCGGCGGTCCCGGCCTCAAGCACGGTATGGCCCTTCAGGCGCAACGCCCGAGAGGCAAAGGCGCGCACCGGAGCCTCATCTTCCACCAGCAAGACCACGCCTTCGGCCTTGCGCTTTGGTGACAGGGGTTTTGTGGGCACAACCACGGCATCATTGGCAGGCAGGTCATGGACGGGAAACCACACCTCAAACGTGCTGCCAAGGCCGGGGGTGGAGTCGACAAAGACGAAACCTGCGGATTGCTTGACGATGCCATACACGGTGGACAGGCCCAGACCCGTGCCCTCGCCGGGGCGTTTGGTGGTGTAGAAGGGTTCGAATATCTTTTCCAGACGGTCTTCGGGGATGCCGATGCCATCGTCCCGCACCCGGATCAGCGCATAACGCCCGGCAGGCAGGGTGACGCGTCCGCGCGGGCGGTCTTCGGCCAGATGCACATCCTGCGTGTCGATGCGGATGATGCCACCTTCGGGCATGGCGTCGCGGGCGTTGACCACAAGATTCATGATCACCTGATCCAATTGCCGCCGATCCGCGCGCAGGGGGCCGACCTTTGGGTCTTGGGTCAGGCGCAGATCAATACGTTCGCCCACCAGACGGTTCAGAAGATGGGTCAGGTCCCCCAACGCCTCTTCCAGTTCGATCCGTTCGGGCTTCATCGTCTGCTTGCGCGAAAACGCCAGCAGTTGCGAGACCAGCGCCGCCGCGCGGTTGGAGTTCTGGCTGATCTGGATCAGGTCTGGCCAATCGGCATCCTCAGGCCTGCGCCGCAAGAGCAACAGGTCGCAATGGCCGGAAATCGCCGTCAGCAGGTTGTTGAAATCATGGGCGATTCCCCCGGCCAACTGGCCGATGGCCTGCATCTTCTGGCTTTGGACATACTGCGCCTCCATCCGTTTCAGCGCGGTGGCGTCCTGCAAGACGGCCAGCACCTCTGGTCCCAAGGGGCCGGCCATCCGGCGCAGCGACAGGTGCACGAACACCCCCGGTTCGGCGCTGTGCAGTTCAACCACTTCTGCCGTGCCGGGGCGGCGGTCGTGCAGCACGTCTTGCAGCCAATCCTGCATCGGGCGACCCGGTCCATCGAACAGGTCGGCCATCCGACGGGTCAAGATGGCGGTGTCGGTCAGACCGGACAAATCGCGCGCGGCGCGGTTTGCGGCAATCAGCACCCCGGCCGCATCAAAGCGCATCAGGGCCACGGGCAGGCCATCGAACAGCATGCCGCTATCCGGGGAAGGCGCCTCTTCGACCGGCAAAAGATAGATTTCGCGCCGTTCGCCCGGACCTGCAACCTCTGCCAGACGCGCGCGAACAGGGCCTGCGACGGCATTGATCGTGACCACCTCCCCATGTTTGGCGGGCGGGCCTTTGAAAAGCCGGTCCAGCCTGCGCGGGCGTTCGCCAAGCAAACGCCGCATGGCATCATTGGCAAACAGCACCACGCCCTGTCGGTTCACTGTCAACATCGGCAGGCTGAGACCTTCTGCCCCGCGCTGGGATGTTCCATTTTCCTTGAAGTCGTCGATGCGCCACAGAAACCTGCCCACCCGCAAGCGATGCACGGACAGGCGCAGCGTGCCTTCGCGAGACGAAACGTCCTCCCGCGCTGATCCATCAGAGGCCGCCCGCGCGTGCAGGCGCATCACCACCGCGCGCGGATTGGCGAAGTGGGCCTGCAACAGGCCGGGCAGGACGGCCACCGGATTGCGCGGCGTGCCATCCGGTGCAGGCGGCAAGATCGCATCGGCGCGCGGGTTGGTGAACAGCACCCGTCCCTGCCGGTCCGTCACAAGGCCGGGCACCGGATCCCCCGAGATGACCTGATGCAAGCGTGCGTCTGACAGACCGGGCCGCGCCATCCCGGCCACCTGCACCGCGACCGGCAACAGCGCCAAGGCAAGACCCGCCGAGGTCAGCACAGGATGCGGCGCAACGAACCCAAAGCCCAGAGCGGCAAGGATCAGCCCCGCCACCGCCATCCCCATGGCAACAAGCCAACCGCCGCGCACATCGCTGCGGTCGGTGGATTCCAGCAATCTGGTCAATGCGCTGTCCAAGCCCCGCCCCCGGATTCGTCCTCGGTTCAAGCAGCCTGACCGAAATCCGTTAGCGAAAGCTTAATGCCAAAACCCGATGCAGATCAGGCTTTGGGCGCGCGCAAGATGGCGACGAAAAACCCGTCTCCGCCTTGCAAGGGGTTGAAGCTGTGAAAGAATTCCGCCTGCCAACCGGGGGTGCGTGCCACGAAGGCCATGACTTGATGGCCGTTTTCCTCGGCCAGCAGCGAGCAGGTCGCATAGGCCAGCACCCCGCCCGGACGCACCATCGCGGCGGCGCGATCCATGATCCGGGCCTGAAGCGCGGTCAGGTCGGCCAAACGCGCGGCGGTCAGACGCCACTTGCCTTCTGGGTCGCGCCGCCAACTGCCGGACCCGGAACAGGGCACGTCTGTAAGGATCGCGTCGTAAGGTGCTGTCTTTTCTGGCGTTTCCGTCAGGATGACCTTCGCCCCGGCGCGGGTGGCACGGGGCGGCAGATCGCGCATGCGGCGCGGGTCGGCGTCATGGGCAAAGAGTTTCAGCCGCGCCCGTGCGGCCAAGGCCAAGGTCTTGCCGCCGCCGCCCGCGCAAAGGTCCAGCACGCGCAGGCCGTCGGTCAACGGCAGGGCCTGCACAACCGCCTGCGAAGAAGCGTCCTGCAATTCGACCAGACCCTCCAGATAGGCGGCGGAATTCTGGATTTTCCGCGCCCCCGCGGTCACTTCCAAGGCGGTGTCGGCCAAGGGATGCGGCACGGTTTCGATCCCTTCGGCGGCAAGCGCGGCCTGCGCCCTTGCGCGGTCACACCGTGCGAGATTCACGCGCAAAAACACCGGGGCGCGGGCGCGCAGGGCGGCCATCACAGCGGAGAAATCATCGACAAGTGATTGGCGCAGACGGATTTCCAGCCAATCCGGGCAATCCATCGCCTCAAGCGTGGTCGGCACACGGGGGGCGTCCTGATCGGTCAGCATGGCCGGGGCGTGACCTTCGCCGGTGAAGACTGCCGCAGGATCCTGCCCGGCAGCGCGCAGATGGCCCAAGACCAGCCCGCGCCCGGTTTCTGCCCCGCCAAGCGCGGCAAAGGACCGCCGACAGCGCAGGCAATCAAACACCACATCGCGCACGGCGGCACGGTCGCCTGATCCAGCATAGCGGCTGGCGCGGCCCCAGTTCGTCAGTGCATGTTCTGCGGATTGCCCTGCAAGCACCTGATCCAGAACTGTTATTGCGGCAGACAATCGGGCGGCCGGGGTCATGACTTGCGCTCTTGCAGGATATTGCCGCCATCAACGACGATCACCGCGCCATTGACGTAGGACGCACCCCCGGACGCAAGGAAGGCGGCGACGGCGGCCACCTCGGCGGGGGTTCCGGCGCGGCCCGGGGGGGTGGCGCGGGCGGCGTGGCGTTCTTCGGGTGTGGCGGCTTCGGTTCCGATCCAGCCGGGGGCGATGGCGTTGACGGTGACGCCGCGCGCGGCAACCTCAAGCGCCAGCGCATGGGTCAGACCGACCATCCCGGCCTTGGCGGCGGAATAGGCGGACTCGCCGGGGTTAGACACATAAGGCCCGGTGACAGAGGCCATCATGACCACCCGTCCCCAGCCCTGCGCCACCATCCCCGGCAGAAAGGCGCGGGTCACCAGAACCGCCGTGGTCAGGCTGGCATCCAGCGCCCGCCGCCATTGATCCGGGGTCAGGTCAAGGAAACTGACCTGCTCTGCCGGGGCCAGAACCGACCCCATGCCTGCATTGTTCACCAACACATCCACCGGCCCCACGGCATCGGCGAGCCGATCCACCTGAACCGGATCCGTCAGATCGGCGATATGGGCGGTGACGCGATGGCCTTCTGCGATCAACTCTGCCGCGCGGGCATGGATACGCCCCGTGGTCGCTGCGATGGCCACCGCATGCCCAGCCACAGCCAGCGCGCGAGCTGTGGCCATGCCAATCCCGCCGGGGGCACCTGCACCTGTGATCAAGGCCTTGCGGGACATGGACCTCTTTCCTTTTTTGCCGTCTTCTCTGCCCAAATATCCTCCGGGAGGGGCACGGGGAGGGTGGAAAACCCTCCCCGCCGTTCCGCAAAAGACCGGTGAGACAGATCGCGATCAGCCGACCCGGTAGTTCGGGCTTTCGCGGGTGATTTGCACGTCATGGACGTGGGATTCCTTCAACCCCGCGCCGGTGATGCGCACGAATTGGCAGTTGGCGCGCATCTCAGCCACAGTGGCGCAGCCTGTGTAGCCCATCGCGGCGCGCAAGCCGCCAACCATCTGGTGGATCACAGCGGCGGCGCTGCCCTTGTAGGGGACTTGGCCTTCGATGCCTTCGGGGACCAGTTTGTCAGATGCCGCGTCCTTTTGGAAATAGCGGTCGGCAGAGCCGCGCGCCATGGCACCAAGGCTGCCCATGCCGCGATAAGCCTTGAAGCTGCGGCCTTGCCACAGGATCACCTCGCCGGGGGATTCGTCGGTGCCCGCGATGGCGGACCCCACCATGGCGCAGGATGCCCCGGCCGCGATGGCCTTGGCGAAATCGCCTGAATATTTGATGCCGCCATCGGCGATGACCGGGATGTCGCCCGCTGCTTTGGCGGAATCGAGGATCGCCGTCAGTTGCGGCACGCCGACACCCGCGACGATGCGGGTGGTGCAGATTGACCCCGGGCCGATGCCCACTTTGACGGCGTCGGCCCCTGCGCCGATCAGGGCGCGCGTCGCCTCTCCGGTTGCCACATTGCCCGCCACGACCTGTACGGTGTTGGACAGGCGCTTGATGCGTTCCACCGCGCGCGCCACGCCTTCGGAATGGCCATGCGCGGTGTCGATCACCACCATGTCGACGCCCGCGTCGATCAACGCCTGCGACCGCTCAAAGCCTGCATCGCCAACGGTCGAGGCCGCCGCAACGCGCAGACGGCCAAGCTCATCCTTGCAGGCCTGAGGGTTCAGCACGGCCTTTTCGGTGTCTTTCAGCGTCAACAGACCCGTCAGCTTGCCGGTGCCATCGGTGACCAAAAGTTTCTCGATCCGCCGTACCTTCATCAGGCTGATTGCCTGATCACGGTCAATCGGCTCGCGCAGCAGCGCCAGATTGTCCTGCGTCATCATCACCGACACGGGCGTGCGATCATCGCTGGCAAAGCGCATGTCACGGTTCGTGACGATGCCGACAACGCGGTTGCCCTCATCGACCACGGGAAAGCCGGTGATGTTGTAGCGGTCCATCAACAGTTTGGCATCGGCCAAAGTCTGATCCGGGCGCAGGGTGATCGGGGCATAGACCACGCCGGATTCGAACCGCTTGACTCGCCGGACTTCATTGGCCTGCGCTTCGGTGTCGAGATTGCGGTGGATCACACCGATCCCCCCCGCCTGCGCCATCGCAATCGCCATGCGCCCTTCGGTCACCGTGTCCATCGCGCTGGACAGAAGCGGGATGTTCATGCGGATCGAGCGGGTGACGAAAGTGGACGTATCCGCCTCGGACGGCAGAACGCTGGAGGCTGCGGGAACCAGCAGCACGTCATCAAAGGTGAGAGCCTCGCGAATCTCCATGGGAGCCTCCTTTGGAGTGTTCGTTTGGCGGTTCCCTGTTTCACGGCTTTGCCGCGGGTGCAAGCCGGAAAAGGCGGCTTGAACAGGCACAGCGCGCCGTTACTCTCTGCCCGACCAAAAGGAAGGCCCCCATGCGCGTTGCAATCGTCGAGAACACCCGGATCACCCACCATGGTCAGGTCGGCGTGGCGCTGCATGAGGCGGCGGCGCGGATTGACCTGTTCAAACCGTGGCAGGATGGGCGCTTGCCGACCGTGGGCGATCATGATGCGCTGGTGGTCTTTGGCGGCGAACAATCGGCGCTGGATGATGCGCGCCATCCCTATCTGCCCGCGCTTGCGGCGCTGATGCGACAGACGGCTGAGACGGGGCGCGCGGTCTTGGGGATATGCCTTGGCGCGCAACTGCTGGCACGGGGGTTTGGTGCGGAAAACCGGCTGGGCGTCGCCCCCGAGTTTGGCTGGTGCGATGTCGCCCTGACCGAGGCGGCGGCGGCAGACCCCGTGCTCCGCGCCCTGCCCGCGGAATTCCCGATCTTCCAATGGCACTCCGACAGTTTCACCCTGCCCGAAGGATCGGTGCATCTGGCCCATTCGGCACAGGCGGCAAGCCAGTGCTTTCGCATCGGTCGCGCCACCTATGGCATGCAGTTCCACTTTGAGGCCAACCGCGCCATGGTGCGCGACTGGAACCGCGAGTTTCCGGACCTTACTGAGGCGATGCAACCGGGCTGGCACGCCGCGCATGACGGTCTGGCGGCCACGCGGGGCGTTCAGGCAGATGCAGCGGGCTTGGCCATCGCGCGGGCGTGGGTGGCGCTGGTTTAGGGTCAGCGGAGTTTGACGCAAACTCCGCCGCGATTTCTGGCGCAGAAATCGCAGTCTCAACGGTCGCCGATGCGGAGTTTGCGCCAAACTCCGCCCTGATTTCTGCGTCAGAAATCACCTTTTCAGACGATCGCCATCTCCCGGAACGGCCGCCCCGCCAGCATGCGGTCCACCGACAGATCGCTCAGATCAATGCTCTGCCAGCCGCCATGCAGGATGTGTTCGGCAATCCCGCGCCCCACGGCAGGGGCTTGTTGCAACCCGTGGCCGGAAAAGCCGTTCATCAGGTAAAGGTTCGGCAAGTCCGGGTGCGGTCCCAGAATGGCGTTCTGATCCAGCGTGTTATAAGCGTAATGCCCGGCCCAGGCCCGCACCACCTTGACCGCGTCAAAGCCCGGCGCGCGGTGCCACAGGGCGGGCCAGATCACCTCTTCCCACAAGCTGTCCTGCGGCGCGAAATCATCCTCGTCGCAGGGGCCATCTTCGGCGGGGACCGTGGCGGTGATCCATTGCGCGTGCTCGGGGCGGATCCAGTAATCGCGGTCGATCATCAAGGGCGCGTCGGGGTGGCGCGCATTCGGGGCGTCAATGACAAAGATCGTGCGCTTGCGCGGTTCCACGGCCAGATCAAGGCCCGCCCAGCCCAGCACCTTGGCCGCGCGGGTGCCTGCGGCATTCACCGCCACATCGCAAGCGACCGAACCGCCCTTGGCCAATTGCACCGACGTCACGCGACCTGCCGTGACCGTCAGACCCGTGACCTCATCGGTCACAAAGCGCGCGCCTTGCGCCTTTGCCGCTGCACGCAGGCCCGACAAGAGGCCCATGTTGTCAAAGAACCCCTCATCGCGCGGACCGAAGCTCGCCGCGGTCAAATCCTCGACATTCAGCCACGGAAAACGCGCGGCGGTCTGCGCTGGTGTCCAGATTTCCGTCCCCGCGCCATGGGCGCGTTGCAGGGCGGCGACATCGGCCAGCGCCTGCGCACCCTCTGGGGTCTGGGACAGGAACAGATAGCCATTTTCGCGCAGGCCCAATGAGGGAATCCCCGCCTGTGGCCCGACCTCATCCGCGAAGGTCTTGATGAACTGGATGCCGAAGCGGCTGATTTCCACATTCACCGCCGTGGTGAATTGCTGGCGTATCCCCGCCGCCGACAGCGCGGTCGAGGCGGTGGCGAAACTGGGGTCACGTTCCACCACCAGCACATCCAGACCGGGATGCATCCGTGTCAGCCAATAGGCGCAACTGGCCCCCATCACCGCCCCGCCGATCACCACAACCGATGCTTGCATCGCCCGTCTCCGCTTCGCCACAGCCTTTCAGCGCATTTGCTTGTGCTGGAGGGCTTGGTTATGACAGCAATCACAGCAGGACAACTGGCCCTGTGTGAATTCTCAGGGTCTTTCCGGATGACAGACCGCCAGAAACGTGACCAAAGGCAAGATGACAGACGAAATCGCCCCCTTGATCGTTCGCATCGCCGAAGCGCCGGGGGTGGAAATGGTGTGGTCACTCGCCACCGATTACTTCCGGTCCATGGGCTTTTCGCGGGTGAACTACGGATACACGCGGTTCCTGCATGGCAGCGGGATCGGCAATCCGGCAGATGCGATGTTCCTGACCACCGCCAGCCCGGACTATGCCACCCGGTATTTTGCTGGCGGCCTTTACGCTCGCACACCTGCCTTTAAGTGGGCGCATGCCAACACCGGGGCCTGCACATGGAAATGGGTGCGCGAGGCGATGGAGGCCGGGACATTGACCCCGGACGAACTGGCCGCCCTGCGCCAGAACGCGACAATGGGCGTGCGCGCGGGCATCACCATCTCGTTCCCCGAAGCCTCGGCCCGCGCAAAGGGGGCGATGGGGCTGATTGCCGACCCGGACCTGACCGAGGCGGATGTCGAACGGCTGTTCGTCAGCCGTGGCACGGCCTTGCAGGCGGTGGCGCAGGTGATGCATCTGAAACTGGTGCAGATGCCCTTCAGCGCAAGAAAACGCGCCCTGACCACCCGCCAGCGCGAGGTTCTGGAATGGGTGGCCGGTGGCAAGACAGCGCAGGACGTGGCCACGGTCATGGCGATTTCGCTCGCGATGGTCGAGAAACACCTGAAACTGGCGCGTGAGGCACTGGATGCCGACACCACAGCGCAGGCCGTGGCCAAGGCCACGCTGCTGAACCTGATCTTCCAGCCGCAACCCTTGGCAGATGCCGCCGCCGTCTAAGCTGCGGCATCCTACCCAAAAGGGTAGGTCGATTTTGGGCGCGGAAGGTAAGGAAAACCTGACTTACGCTGCCTGCGCCTATCTGATGATCTGTCACTGTTCCGTGAGTGGTGGGCTTCGGCCTTTTGGAACAGTGGTTGGGATGAACGGGGCGTTTTCCCGCACCTTGCTGCAACATACGACGGTATGAAGCCGGAATTTCGACGGTGACATATCTCCCCCGTGGGACAGGCTTTTCCCCAAGCCGGTTCCGTCGACGGTCAGACGGCGTGGTCTTCCCCGACCACGCCGTTTTTCTGTTGCGCGCGGTTCGGGGGATGTTCAGGCCCTGCTCCATCGGCCTGCACACTGGGCAAAACGGGCCTGCCATGCAAAAGGGGCCGCCTTTCGGCAGCCCCTTCGCAACAGGACAGGATCGGACTTAGCCCTTCAGCGCCTTGGCGACTTCGGCGGCGAAATCCTCTTTTTCCTTTTCGATGCCTTCGCCCACAGCCATACGGACAAAGCCCACAATCTCGACGCCCGCATCTTTCGCGGCCTGCGCCACGGTGATGTCAGGGTTGATCACGAACTTCTGGTTCAGCAGGGTCGATTCTTCGAAGAACTTCTTCATCCGGCCCGGAATGATGTTGTTCTGGATCACGGCTTCCGGCTTCGGCTTGGCTGAGGCTGCGTTTTCTTCCAGCGCCTTGGAGGTTTGCACCGCCAATTCACGCGCCACGACTTCCGGGTCCATGTCGGCTTCGGACAGCGACACAGGCGAGGTGGCGGCGATGTGCATGGCGATCTGCTTGCCAATGCCAGCGTCTGCGCCTTTCAAGCCCACCAGCACGCCGATCCGGCCAAGGCCATCTGCGGCCGAGGTGTGAATATAGGCTGCCACGGCATCCCCTTCGACAGCCGCCATGCGGCGCAGCGTCAGGTTTTCGCCGATGGTTGCGATGGCGTCCAGAACGTTCGCCTCAACCGCTTTGCCGTTCAGTTCGGCGGTTTTCAGCGCCTCGACCGAATCCACCGCCAGCGCGGTGTTGGTGATGTTGCGCACCAAAGCCTGGAAATCGGCGTTCTTGCCGACAAAGTCGGTTTCCGAGTTCACTTCGACCGCAACGCCCCGGCCACCCGAGACAGCCACGCCCACCAGACCTTCGGCGGCGACGCGGTCGGCCTTTTTGGCGGCTTTCGCCAGACCTTTGGTGCGCAGCCAGTCAACGGCGGCTTCCATGTCGCCGCCAACTTCCGTCAGCGCCTTCTTGGCGTCCATCATGCCTGCGCCGGTGGATTCGCGCAGTTCTTTCACCATTTGTGCAGTGATCGTCATAGGAGAGTCTCCTCAATCCTGAATGCCGCCCGATCAGCCGGTGACACCGGGTCGGGCCTGAAAACGATTGCCCGGCAGGGTTGCCCCCGCCGGGAATGGATCAAGCGTCAGCCAATCAGGCTTCGGCGACCGCTTCTTCTTCGGGCGCGGTTTCCAGCGCACCCAGATCGATGCCAGCCGCGCCCAGTTGGGCCGACATGCCATCCAGCGCCGCGCGGGCGATCAGGTCGCAATACAGCGCGATGGCGCGGGCGGCGTCATCGTTGCCCGGGATCACGTAGCTGACGCCCTTGGGCGAGCAGTTGGTGTCCACAACGCCGACGACCGGGATGCCCAGCTTGGTGGCTTCCTGGATAGCAAGGTCTTCCTTGCCCACATCGATGATGAAGATCAGGTCCGGAACGCCGCCCATTTCACGGATACCGCCCAGCGAAGCCTGCAGCTTCGACTGGTCGCGTTCCATGTTCAGGCGTTCTTTCTTGGTCATGCCTTCCGCGCCGGAAGCCAGCACTTCGTCGATCTGCTTGAGACGCTGGATCGACAGAGAGATGGTTTTCCAGTTGGTCAGCGTGCCACCGAGCCAGCGGTGGTTCATGTAGAACTGGGCGCATTTTTCAGCGGCTTCGGCGATCGGCTTCTGGGCCTGACGCTTGGTGCCGACAAACAGGATGCGGCCGCCCTTGGCGACGGTGTCGCGCACGACTTTCAGCGCCTGATCCAGCATCGGAACAGTCTGCGTCAGGTCGAGGATGTGGATGCCGTTGCGGTCACCGTAGATGTATTCGCCCATCTTCGGGTTCCAGCGCTGCGTCTGGTGACCATAGTGAACGCCAGCTTCAAGCAGTTGACGCATGGAGAACTCGGGAAGAGCCATGTCCTATTCCTTTCCGGTTTAGCCCTTGGTGCAACTGTCTCAGGGGTCGCCCCCCAACCGGCGGACTGTGCGGGATTTCTCCCCGCAAAGCCCAAGCCGCACCTGTGAAGTGCGGGCCTGTTACAGGGGATCGGTCAGGGGCGCAAGGGGCGGCATGCCGTCAGGCGGTTTGCCTGCGCGTGCCACGCCCTGCCAGCCGCAGGGCAGACGGAAAATGACCGCATGGCCCGACAAAAGCCCACGCACCCCGTCACACCAGCGAGGTTACCCAGAGGATCGTCGCATCCTCATCCGACAGGCTGATGACGTTGTGGCCCATGGTGGCATCGTAATAGGCGCTGTCGCCGCGCCGCAGGTCGACGGGTTCGTAAAATTCGGTGTAAAGCCGGACCACCCCGGTCAGGACATAAAGGAATTCCTCGCCGTCGTGGCGGACCCAGCCATCGAATTCCTCAAAACTGCGGGCACGGATGCGGGCGCGGTAGGGCAGCATCTGCTTGGTGCGCAGCGTGCCGCCCAGAAGTTCGTGTTCATAGGTCGCGGTCGCATGGCCCTGCCCTTCGCCCGCCTTGGTCACCGCCATCCGGCCCGAAACCTGCGCCCGCGACGGCGGGGTGAAGAGTTGCGGGACAGAAATCGACAACCCCTCGGCCAGCTTTTTCAGCGCCTCATAGGTCGGACTCATCTGGCCGTTTTCGATCTTGGACAGGGTGGATCGCGCCAGCCCGGCATGACCCGCCGCCTGTTCCAGCGTCCAGCCCTTGGCCTTGCGCAACTCCCGCACCCGTTCCCCAAGGTTCAACGGCGCGACAGAGGTGTCGCCACCGCTGTCGCGGGCAATGCGGATCAGGTTCTTCGGGTCAGACGCTGTCATGATAACTGCCATACCGACCCGGCCCGCGCCTTGCAACGGTGCAGAGGTTGCGCGACAACCGTGACATGCTGTCCATTCATCAAGCCCCCGCCTTTCCGCCCTGCCCCGCGCCCTTCAACCTCGCCGCCCATGTGCTGCGGCGGGCAGGGGAATTGGCTGACAAGAACGCGCTGCAGATCGTGGGCACCACCGGGGCCGAACGCTGGAGCTATGGCCGCCTTGCCGCCGCCGTGCAGGGCTGCGCGACAGGACTTCTGGCGCGGGGGCTGGGTCCCGGTGACCGGGTGCTGATCCGGCTGGGCAATACGGTGGAATTCCCGGTGCTGTTTCTGGGGGCGATCACGGCAGGGCTGATCCCGATCCCCACCTCGGCCGCGCTGACCGTGCCCGAAATCACAAAACTCGCCACCCTGTGCCGCCCGGCGCTGATCGTCGCCGCCGATGGTGTGGCGCTGCCCGATCCGCTGCCCTGCCCGGTGCTGTCCGCCGCCGACCTGCGCGCGATGGAGGCGCTGCCCCCCACCGACTTTGCGATGGGTGACCCGGACCGTGCCGCCTATATCGTCTTTACCTCTGGCACTTCAGGCAATCCGCGCGGGGTGGTGCATGCCCATCGCGCACTTTGGGCACGGGGAATGATGCATCAGGGCTGGGAGGGTTTGGGAGAGTCTGACCGCCTCTTGCACGCAGGGGCCTTCAACTGGACCTATACGCTGGGCACCGGGCTTTTGGACCCGTGGAGCATGGGAGCCACCGCCCTTATCCCCGGCGCAGGTGTCACGCCCGCGCAACTGCCACTGCTCTTGAAACGCTTTGACGCCACGATCTTTGCCGCCGCCCCCGGCGTGTTCCGCCAAATGATGCGCGCGCCCCTGCCCCCCTTGCCACGGCTGCGCCACGCCCTGTCCGCCGGGGAAAAGCTGCCCGACAGCCTGCGCGCGGCATGGGAACAGGCAACGGGAACGCAAGTGCATGAGGCGCTGGGGATGTCCGAAGTGTCCACCTTCCTCTCAGGCTCCCCCGCCCGCCCGGCCCCTGCAGGTGCAACCGGCTACCCGCAACCGGGGCGCAAGGTGGCCATCCTTGGCCCCGATGACCAACCCGTCCCACGCACCGAGGCTGGGATTCTCGCCATTTCCGCCGACGACCCCGGTCTGATGCTGGGCTACCTTGATGCGCCCGAGGCCACGGCGGACAAGCACCGGAACGGCTGGTTCGTCACCGGCGACTCTGCCGTGATGGCCGATGACGGCGCGGTGACCTACCTTGGCCGCGACGATGACATGATGAACCCCGGCGGGTTTCGCGTCTCGCCCCTCGACGTCGAGTCCGCCCTTGCCGCCCTGATCCCCGATTGTGCGGTGACAGAGGTTGAGGTTTCCCCCGGCACCCGCATCATCGCCTGCTTCTATGTCGCTCCAAAGATGGTCGCAGAGGCCACCTTGCAGGCCCATGCCGACATCACACTCGCGCGATGGAAACAGCCGCGCCATTGGCAACGGCTTGACGCCCTGCCACGGGGGGCGAACAACAAGCTGAACCGCCGCGCATTGGCGGCGCTGTATCGAAAGGACCAATGATGCCCGCCGCGATCCGTCTGGACATCTTCATCGATCCCGTCTGCCCATGGTGCCTGATCGGCAAGACCCATCTGGACCGCGCGCTGGAAAGCCGCCCGGACCATCCGTTTCAGGTCTTCTGGCATCCGTTTCAACTCAATCCTGACATGCCGAAAGAGGGTGTCGGCCATGTCGATTTCCTCGCCGACAAATTCGGCGGCCCGCAACGCGCGGTGCAGATGATGCTGCAAGTGGCCGAGCACGCCAAAAAGGCCGGGGCCGAAATTGACATGGACAAATGCCGCCACCTGCCCAACACGCTGGATGCGCACCGCCTGATCCATTGGGCGGGGATTGAGGGTAAGCAAACCCCGATGGTCTCGCGCCTGATGCGCGCCCATTGGAAAGAGGGCGCGAATATCGGTGATCCCGCCACCCTCGCCCGTCTGGCGGGTGAGGTCGGGATGGACGCCGCCGCCGTGGCGCGGCTTTTGGCCACCGATGCCGATGCGGATGACATCCAATCGCGCGACATGGATGCCCGCCAAAAGGGTGTGACCGCCGTCCCTACCTTCCTGATCGCCCAGCAATACGTCGTCTCCGGTGCGCAACCACCCGAGATGTGGCGCGACGTGATCGACGAATTGGCCGGGCAGGTGCAAGGCTGACCCCCTCACCCCGGTCCTCTCCCCCGTTCGGGGAGAGGGGGCGATGGCTCTGAACCCGCGCGCCAATGGCACTGTTGGGACGGGGGGCCTTCGGCCCCCCGCACCCCCCGAGGATATTTCAGCAACGGGGAAGCAGGTCACGCCTTTGGCGGGTTTCCCCGTTGTGCAAATATCCTCAGGGGGTGAATGGCCGCTTGCGGCAAGAGGGGGCGCGAGCGCCCCCTGACCCGGCCTTTTCCGCGCGGCGGCGCGGGAAAGGGGGTATGGCGTGCGGGGCGGTGGCCCGCTGTAATGACCGTGAATTCCGCATCCCCCGCCCCCGCCGCCCGCCTCAGCCAACCCGAATTCATCGCGCTGATGGCGATGCTGTTTGCGATGGTGGCCTTCTCCATCGATTCGATTCTGCCCGCGCTGCCCGAGATTGCACGAGAGCTTTCCCCCGATGCCCCCAACGCGGCGCAACTCATCCTGACCGCTTTCGTCATGGGCATGGGGATCGGCACCATGTTCACCGGGCCCTTGTCCGACAGTTACGGGCGCAAGCGGGTGATCATGTTTGGTGCCGTGCTCTATTCCATCGGCGCGCTTCTGGCCTATGTTGCACCCACGCTGGAAACCGTGCTGGCCGCGCGGATGATCCAAGGCTTGGGGGCCGCCGCCCCGCGCATTGCCGCGATTGCCTTGGTGCGAGACCTTTACAAAGGCCGCGACATGGCGCGGATCGTCAGTTTCACGATGATGATCTTTACCCTTGTGCCTGCCATCGCGCCCTTCATGGGTCAGGGCATCATCGCCATCGGCGGCTGGCGGTCGATCTTCCTTGCCTTCGTGGTCTTTGCGCTGGTCGCCTGCCTTTGGCTGGGTCTGCGCCAGCCCGAGACCTTGCCGGTTGAGGCGCGGCGCAAGATGTCGGTCGCCTCGCTCTGGTCAGCAGCACGCGAGGTCTTGTCCCACCGCGTCATCCAGATTTCCATCGCAGTGCAGACGCTGGTGTTTTCGGCGCTGTTTGCCACGCTGTCGACCACCCAGCCGATCTTTGACCAAACCTTTGGGCAAGGAGACAATTTCCCGATGTGGTTTGCCGTGATCGCCCTTTTTGGCGGCACCTCAAGTTTTCTGAACTCGCGCCTTGTGGGCCGGTTGGGGATGCGGCGGATGGTGACGGGGGCTTTGGCCTTGCAGGTGGGATTTACCGCCGTGATGTTGTCGGCCCTGCTGGCCGGGGTCTGGCCGCCCGCCATGGCCTTTGGCGCGCATCTGGTCTGGACGATTGGCGTGTTTTACATGGTCGGCCCCACCATCGGCAACCTCAACGCCTTGGCGCTGGAGCCTGTGGGCCATATTGCGGGCATGGCGGCCAGCATCACGGCAGCGATTGCCACCATTGCCTCCGTCCTGCTCGCGGCCCCGGTTGGGTTGATGTTTGACGGGACCGCGGTGCCGCTGATGACGGCGATTCTGGTGTTCTCAGGCATCGGCTTTGTGCTGATGCGGATGATCCCGCGCTAACGTTTGTCAAACCGTGGCAAGGCTTTGCGCGTTACCTTGACCACCGGGCGGAAGGGCGCGGGGGCGGGTTTGGCCACCGGCTTTGGCGCGGGTTTCGGTGCCTCGGGCGCGGGCGGTTTTGGCGGTGCATCCGGGCGCACCACCTTTTCGGCCAGATCGCGGGCGATGGCAAAGGCACCTTTGATGCGGTCCCCTTCGGACTTCCAATCGCGCATCAAGACGATCTTGTTGCCCGACACGCGCCCCGCAGCACCTTCGGTCTTCAGGAAATCGACAAGGCCTGCGGGATTGGCGAATTTATCATTGTGGAATTGCACCGTGGCCCCCTTTGGCCCGGCATCGAGGCGTGAAATCCCCGCGCGTTTGCACATCGACTTGATCCGCACGATCAGCATCAGGGTGTTCACCTCTTTCGGCAGCGGGCCGAAACGGTCGATCAATTCGGCGGCGAAGCCTTCAAGCTCTACCTTCGAGGTCAGGCCCGACAGGCGGCGATAGAGGCCAAGGCGCACATCCAGATCGGTCACGTAATCCTCGGGGATCAGCACCGGGACGCCCAGATTGATCTGCGGTGCCCATTGGTCATCCAAGGGCGTCAGCCCCTGCAACTCGCCCGATTTGATTTTGGCAATCGTTTCTTCCAGCATCTGCTGGTAAAGCTCGTAGCCGACTTCCTTGATATGGCCGGATTGTTCCTCGCCCAAGAGGTTCCCTGCCCCGCGCAGATCAAGGTCATGGCTGGCCAAATTGAACCCCGCGCCAAGGCTATCAAGCGACCCTAAGAGCCGCAGCCGTTTCAGCGCCTGCGGCGTAAGCGGCGCGCGCGGGCGGGTGGTCAGATAGCAATAAGCGCGGGTCTTGGCGCGGCCCACACGGCCCCGGATTTGGTAAAGCTGGCTAAGGCCGAACATATCGGCGCGGTGGATGATCATCGTATTGGCGGTGGGGATATCCAGACCCGATTCAACGATGGTGGTGGCCAAGAGCACATCATATTTGCCGTCGTAGAACTGGTTCATCCGGTCGTCGAGGTCTCCGGCGGCGAGTTGGCCGTGGGCGATCAGATAGGTCACCTCTGGCACATGGGTTTTCAGGAAATCCTCAACCTCTGGCAGGTCGGAAATCCGTGGCACGACGAAAAACGACTGCCCGCCGCGATAGCGTTCGCGCAGCAACGCTTCGCGCAGGGTCACAGTGTCGAATTCGGACACATAGGTGCGGATCGCCAGACGGTCCACGGGCGGGGTGGCGATGATCGACAGATCCCGCACCCCAGTCAGCGAAAGTTGCAGCGTGCGCGGGATCGGTGTGGCGGTCAGGGTCAGAACGTGCACCTCGGACCGCATTTCTTTCAGCCGTTCCTTGTGCGAGACGCCAAAGTGCTGTTCTTCGTCGATGATCAGCAACCCCAGCGTCTTGAATTTCACGCCTTGCGCCAGCAGCGCATGGGTGCCCACACAAATATCCACCGTGCCATCGGCCAGACCGGCGCGGGTGGCGTTGGCCTCTTTGGTGGTGACAAAGCGCGACAAGGGTTTGACGTTGATCGGAAATCCGCGAAACCGTTCGGCAAAGCTGCGGTAATGCTGACGCGCCAAAAGGGTGGTCGGGCAGATCACCGCGACCTGCATCCCCGCCAGCGCCGCGACAAAGGCCGCGCGCATGGCGACCTCGGTCTTGCCAAAGCCCACGTCGCCGACGATCAGGCGGTCCATCGGACGGCCCGCCTCAAGGTCGGCGACCACATCGGCGATGGCCGACAGTTGGTCATCGGTTTCCTGATAGGGGAAACGGGCAGAAAACGCCTCCCACATGGAATGCGGAGCCTCAAGGATGGGGGCGTGGCGCAGGTGGCGTTCGGCGGCGATGCGCATCAGGCGGTCCGCGATTTCGCGGATGCGTTCTTTCAGTTTCGCCTTCTTCGCCTGCCATGCGCCGCCGCCCAGACGATCGAGCAGCCCCTCTTCATGGCCGTAGCGGGACAGCAGTTCGATATTCTCGACCGGCAGATAAAGTTTCGCGTTTTCAGCATATTCCAGCGCGACGCAGGCATGCGGTGCCCCCAGCGCGGTGATGGTCTCCAGCCCCAGATAGCGGCCCACGCCATGTTCGACATGCACCACCAGATCGCCGGGGGACAGGGTATCCACCTCACGCAGGAAGTTGTCGGCCTTGCGCTTGCGCTTGGGTTTGCCGACCAAACGGTCGCCCAACACGTCCTGTTCCGAGATGACGGCAAGGCCCGGCGCGGTAAAGCCAGCCTCAAGCGGCCAGACCATCAGGAACAATCCGCCTTTACCATCAGGGACTTCACGGAAATCCTTCACATCGCGGGCGAACTTGATCCCCTGATCGTCCAAGAGCCCGCGCAACCGTTCCCGCGCGCCATCGGACCATGAGGCGATGACGACCTGACGCTCTTCAAGCAACGCTTTAAGATGATCCGACAAAGCTGCAAAAAGGCTGACGTTTTCCTGCTGACGTTCCGGCGCGAAGGACCGCCCGAACCGGCCCGAGGCATCCAGCACACCCGGACCGGGAGATTGCGGCAAGGGCGACAGTTGCACCACGCGGTGCGGGGCGAGTGCCGCCTCCCACGCGGTATCGTCCATATACAAAAGCCCCGGCGCGCAGGGTTTATAGACCGTATCCAGCCGCCCCTTGGCCGTCATCGCATCACGCCGCGCGTCGTATTGATCTTCGATGCTTTCCCATCGCGACAGGCGCGCGGGCGTCAACTGATCGTCCAACATGACCGAGGCATCGGCCATATAGTCAAACAGCGTCTCCATCCGGTCATGAAAGAACGGCAGCCAATGCTCCATCCCCTGATGCTTGCGGCCTGCGCTGACCGCCTCATACAGGGGATCGTCCGACCCGCCGACGCCAAACTCGGCGCGGTAGCTTTGGCGGAAACGGGTGATCGCGGCTTCATCCAAGATGATCTCGGACATCGGCGCGAAATCCACAGCGCTCAGCTTTTCTGTCGTGCGCTGGGTTTCGGGATCAAACCGCCGCGCGCCGTCCAGAATGTCGCCAAAGAAATCCAGCCGCACCGGCCCCCCGGCCCCCGGCGGATAGATGTCGATGATCCCGCCGCGCACGGCATAATCGCCGGGCTCAGCCACGGTGGAGACAGGCGAAAACCCCATACGGGCAAGGAACCCCTTCAACCGCCCCTCATTCACCCGGTCCCCCACACGCGCGGAAAAGGCCGAGGTCAGCACGACATCCCGCGCAGGCAGGCGCTGCATCGCCGCCGACATGGTGGTGAGCAGCACAAATGGCCCCTTCACCCCATCAGCCAGCGCGGCCAGCGTGGACATGCGCCGTGCGCAGATGTCGGGATTGGGTGAGACGCGGTCATAGGGCAGGCAATCCCAAGCCGGGAAATCCAGCACCACGGCGGCGGGGGCCATGACCGACAGCGCGATGCGCATCGCCTCCATCCGCTTGTCGTCGCGGGCGATGTGGATGACGGGGCGGCCACGGTCCAGCTCACGCGACAAAAGCCGCGCGTCAAAGCCCTCGGGCGCGCCACCAAGAAGGATGCGATCTTTGCTCATGCGCCCGACATAACCGCCCCTGCGCCAAGGTCAACCTTTGCCGCGTGCTGCGGATGTTACAGCGCCCCGATGCGGACGTTCTGAAACATGCCGAACATGCCCGTGAAGAAAATCGCCAGCATCCCGATCACCTGAACCGTTGCGCGGTGCCGCGACAGCACGCTGTCCAGATCGGCACTGCCGTGTTCGCCCCGCTCAAATTGCAAGGCAAGCCGGATGCGCAAGGCAAAGACCGGCAGCATCGGCAACAGGATGCAAAGCAGGGCTTGGGCAAATTCGATCCCCGTTACGGCCAGCACCACCAGCGCCGACAGCACAAAGGCGGTGCCCGCGACGGACAGGACGCCAGAGCCACGGACATAGAACAGCATGCGATGGACGTTTACGCGCAACATATCCTCAAGGTCGCGCTGCGCATCGGCATCCTTGCGGGCGCGGCGGATCAGGTCATAGGGCACACCCAGCACCCAATGGCTGGCGCTTGACCAGACCACGGACAGGGCAAGCCAATACCACAGGCTGGAGAAAGACCGAAAATCGATCAGTTCAAAGAGGATGTCGTACCACTGCAAAAAACCGTTCCCGACCGTGAAATCGCCCTGACCAATCGCCCCAGCCGACAGATGATCGACCAACTGCCACCTTGAGGCGCGGCCCTTTCTCTGGCAGGCAAGAGGCAATACCGCAAGCCCCCGTTGTTCCAACCGCCCCGACCTTGCTGCAAAGGACCGTCATGCGCCCGATTTCCGCCCCCGTTCCCGCCACAAGGTTTCGTCGCATGCGCCGGTCCGCCGCGCTGCGGGCCTTGGCGCAAGAAAACCATCTGTCGGTAGGCGATCTGATCTGGCCGGTGTTTGTGCGCGACGGGGTGGATGTGGTGGAACCCGTGGCCTCGATGCCCGGCGTGAACCGGCTGTCGGTGGACCGCGTGGTCAAGGCGGCAGAGGACGCGGCGGCTTTGGG
>NKIT01000270.1 GCA_002256185.1 Rhodobacteraceae bacterium PARR1
GCAGTGGGCATGGCCACCGTGCCTGAGGTGATCCTTGCGCGCTGTCTGGGCCTGAAGGTCGCGGCGGTGTCCACAATCACCAACATGGCCGCAGGGCTGTCGGATGAGAAGATCAGTCACGAACACACCAAGGCCATGGCCCCTTTGGGTGCGGCGAAATTGGAACGTGTGCTGCGGCATTTCCTGCGCAACCTGACTTAAGGCGGCAAGGGTTTGACATCGCCGCCAAAGGGGGCGAGTCTGGGGTTGACGATCACCCCAGAACACCTCGCGGCACATGCAGCTTTATCTTCCCATCGCCGAGGTTTCGGTCAACGCATTCCTGCTTTTGGGCATCGGCGGCATCGTGGGCTTTTTGTCCGGGATGTTTGGCGTGGGCGGTGGGTTTCTGATCACACCCTTGCTGTTCTTCATCGGTATTCCGCCCGCTGTCGCCGTGGCGACCGGGGCCAATCAGGTGGTGGCGTCGTCCGTTTCTGGCGTGCTGGCGCAGATGCGGCGCAAGGCGGTCGATTTCCGCATGGGGACGGTGCTGCTTTTGGGCGGCTTTATCGGGTCGGCCATCGGCATCTGGGTCTTTGCCCGGTTGACGGCACTCGGTCAGGTCGATCTGTTCGTGCAACTGTCCTATGTGCTGTTTCTGGGCCTGATCGGCGCGATGATGCTGCAAGAAAGCCTGCGCGCGTGGTTTCGCAACCGCAGCGGCGCACCTGTGCGGCGGTCGCATGTCCACACCTGGGTGCATGGCCTGCCGTTCAAGATGAAATTCCGGGCGTCGGGCCTGTATATCTCGGTCCTGCCGCCAATGGCAGTGGGGGCGCTGGTGGGCTTTTTGGCCGCCATCATGGGGGTCGGCGGCGGGTTCATCATGGTGCCGGCGATGATCTACCTTTTGGGGATGCCGACCAAGGTGGTCGTCGGAACCTCGCTTTACCAGATCATCTTCGTGACCGCCTTCACCACGCTGATGCACGCGATCACCAACCAGACCGTGGATATCATGCTGGCGATGCTCTTGATCGTCGGCGGCGTGATCGGCGCGCAGTTCGGCACGCGGGTCGGGGTGCGGCTGAAGGCCGAACAGTTGCGCATTTTGCTGGCGCTGCTGGTTCTGGCAGTGGCGGGAAAGATCGCGCTGGACCTGCTGTTGCAACCGAGTGAGCTTTTCAGCGTCACCCCGGGGCTGTTGCCATGAGGCGGCTTGCGCTGATCCTGTCCCTTCTGGCCGCCCCCGCGATGGCGGAAGAAAAGATCGTCTCTGGTCTCAGCCAGAACCGGGTGTCGATCACGGCGGATTTTGACGGGTCGGAACTGCTGCTCTCCGGCGCGGTCACGCG
>NKIT01000062.1 GCA_002256185.1 Rhodobacteraceae bacterium PARR1
TGAAGGCCCCCCGGCCTTTGCCGCGAAGTGCAACCGTGCAGAACCGTGCCAGAGTTTCCAAGCGCACCAATCACTTGGCGTAACGCATTTGCACGAATCCTTGACCCCGCCCGCCCGCCGCGCCAGTTTCCCCGCGCAAGAAGAAGGACACTGCCATGTCTGCCGACACCATCAGTTCGACCCCGGAAGAAGATTGGGGCCCGTTCGGCCGTCCGCTGTTTGATGATCCTTCGGCCCGTGCGCTCAGCCGGGTGGGTGTGGTGGATGTGGGGTCAAACTCTGTCCGCATGGTCGTGTTTGACGGCGCGGCGCGGTCCCCCGCCTATTTCTTCAACGAAAAGATCATGTGCGGTCTGGGCAAGGGCTTGGCCGAAACCGGCCGTCTGAACCCCGAAGGCCGCATCCGCGCGCTGGCCGCGCTGAAGCGTTTCGCCCTGCTCGCCGAAGGCATGGACACCGGCCCCTTGACCGTGGTGGCCACCGCCGCCACGCGTGAGGCGTCGGATGGTCCGGATTTTCAGGCCGAGGTGCTGCGCGAAACCGGGCTGAAGCTGTGGGTGATCGACGGCGATGAAGAGGCGCGGTTGTCGGCCCAAGGTGTGCTTTTGGGCTGGCCAGATGCCAAGGGCATCGTCTGCGACATCGGTGGCAACTCGATGGAACTGGCGCGGATCGGCGATGGTCAGGTGGGAAAGCGCGTCTCTACCCCGCTTGGCCCGTTCCGGCTGCAACAGATCGAAGGCGGGGCGGTCAAGCGCAAGGCGGTGATTGACCGCGTGCTGCGCAAGGCGCTGACCGACATCAAGACCAAGGGCGAACGCATCTATCTGGTCGGCGGGTCGTGGCGGGTGATTGCGCGTCTGGACATGGAACGCCGCAACTACCCGCTGACCGTCCTGCACGAATACCGCATGACGCCGCAGGGGTTGATGGACACGCTGGATTGGCTGGCCGGGTCTGATCTCGCGGTGCTGCGCGCCCGGACTGGAACCTCGGTCGAACGGATGGAACTGGTGCCACTGGCCTGCGAAGTGCTGCGCGAGATTGTCCGCGTGCTGGAACCGTCCGAGATTGACGTTTCCGCCTATGGCATCCGCGAGGGGCTGCTCTACGAGCAGATGCCCGAAAAGCTGCGCGCCCGCGATCCGCTGATCGAGGCGGCACGCATGGCCGAACTGACCTCGGCCCGGATTCCGGGGTTCGGCAAGAAGCTTTATGATTTCATCCTGCCGCTGTTCAAAGCCGCAGACCATGAACGCCTGCGCCTGATCAAGGCCGCCTGCCTTTTGCATGACACCACATGGCGCGCACACCCCGATTACCGGGCAGAGGTTTGCTTTGACAACGCGACCCGCGCCAACCTTGGCGGATTGGATCATCAGGGGCGGGTGTTTCTGGGCCTGTCGCTCTTGCACCGCTACAAGAACAGCCGCAGCGGATCGCGGCTGGAACCCCTGTTCCGGCTGCTGACCGAAGAGCAGATTCAAGAGGCCGAGGTGTTGGGGAAAGCCATGCGCTTTGGTGCGATGTTTTCCATCGCAGACCCCGCCGAGGCTGGGGCTTTGCGCTGGCAGCCCAAGAAACGCGTGCTGGAACTGGCGCTGACCGACCGGGGCCATGCCCTGTTCGGCGAGGTGGCGCAGGCGCGCTTTGCCTCGCTTGCCCTGTCACTGAAGGCCACAACCAAGATCGTGGCAAAGGGCGCGTGAATGCTGGTCTTTGACCATATCGCGGTGTCTGCCGAAACGCTGGCCGATGGGGTTGCATGGGTCGAGGATTGCTTGGGCGTTGCGCTGGCGGGTGGGGGCCAGCATCCGCACATGTCCACGCACAATCGTTTGCTGGGTCTGGGGGATTTGTATCTTGAAGTGATCGCTGCCGATCCCGCCGCCCCGCGCCCGTCTTGGCCGCGCTGGTTTGATCTGGACCGGTTCGCTGGCCCGCCGCGTCTGACGAATTGGGTCGCGCGCTGTGAGGAGATTGTGGCAGAGGTGGCACTTTCCCCGCCCGGCACCGGCGTTCCGGTAGCACTGGCGCGGGGGGATTTCCGCTGGCGCATGGCCGTTCCGGGGGATGGCATCCTGCCCTTTGACGGCGCATTTCCGGCGCTGATCGAATGGCAAGGCAGCGCACACCCAGCCCCGCGCCTGCCGGATGCGGGCGTGCGCCTGACCTGCCTGACGCTGATCCATCCGCAGTCTGACGCCCTGCGCGTGGCTTTGGCCGGACGGATGGCCGATCCGCGCGTGGTGATCGAACAGGGGCCGGAAAAGGCGATGCAGGCCGAGTTCACGACGCCCCACGGGAGGCGCCTGCTGTGATCCGTGCGGCGATTGCAACCGATGCGACGGCCATCGCCGCCGTCTGGAACCCGTTCATCCGCAACACGGCCGTCACCTTCAACCCGGTCGAAAAATCACCTGCCGAAATCGCTGCCATGATCCATGACCGTCAGGCGGCGGGGCACGGGTTCCTTGTCGCCGAACATCAGGGCCTCGTCGCAGGCTTTGCCAGCTACGCTCAATTCCGCAGCGGTGCAGGCTATGCCCGCACGATGGAACACACCATCATCCTGTCGCCCGACGCCCAAGGCCGCGGACTTGGCCGTGCGCTGATAACCGCGCTGGAAGATCACGCCCGGGCGGCAGGCATCCACAGCCTGATCGCCGGGGTCAGCGCTGAAAACCCCGCAGGCCGCGCCTTTCATGCCGCCATCGGTTATGCTGAAGTCGCCGTCTTGCCGCAGGTGGGCCACAAGTTCGGGCGCTGGATGGATCTGGTGCTGATGCAGAAAATCCTCTGACATCCGCCGCGACCCGCGCTATCTTGCACATATGTCGATCTGGACCCGCATTGCTGACGCGCTATCCGCCCTCGCGCAAGGCGAGCCGCTTTCGCTTGTCTTTGACCGCCTGCGCGGCCAAGTCGAAAGCTCGCCCGAACGATCCGTCGGCTTCACCATCGCCATCATCGCGCTCTCGGCCAAGATCGCCAAGGCCGATGGACAGGTGACCAAGGACGAAGTGACCGCCTTTCGCCGCATCTTCACCATCGACGAATTCGAACTGGGAAATGCCGCACGGGTTTACAACCTCGCGCGGCAGGATGTGGCGGGGTTTGACGCCTATGCCCGCAAGGTGGCCGCAATGTTTGGCGCGGATGACCGCCAGACGTTGGAGGATGTGCTTGAAGGGCTGTTCGCCATCGCCCTTGCCGATGGCGCGTGGCACCCGGCGGAAGAAGAGATGTTGGCCCATATCGCCACGATCTTTGCCCTACCCGACAGCGGATTTCGCGCCATGCGCGCGCGCTTTGTCGAAGGTGCCCCCCGCGACCCGCATGAGGTGTTGGGCGTGCCCTCTGACGCGCCGCTGGATGCCATCAAATCCGCATGGAAAACTGCGGTGCGCGAAAACCACCCCGACCGGATGGTTGCGCGCGGCGTCCCACCCGAAGCGGTGAAACTGGCCGAGCGCCGCCTGATCGCCATCAACGCGGCATGGGACGAAATCTCGCGCCGCCGTGCGGCCTGATGCTGCGGCTGGCGACCTATAACGTCGAATGGTTCAACGCGCTGTTTGATGACGACGGACAGATGCTGGCCGATGACGCGCCATCTGCCCGCTATGGCGTGACACGCCGCGACCAACTGGCTGCGTTGCGGGTTGTGTTTCGCGCCTTGGATGCCGACGGGATCATGGTGATCGAAGCGCCCGACACCGGATCGAAACGGAGCGCGACCCTTGCGCTGCAACGCTTTTCGGCTTGGGCTGGTTTGCGCCTGCGCCGCTGTGTCACGGGGTTTGTCAGCGACACCGAACAAGAGATTGCCTTCCTTTACGATCCCGACCGTCTGACCGTCCGGCATGACCCCTTGGGCGAGGCGGCGGGGCATCACGGCATGGCGGACCGCCCGCGCTTTGACAGCATCCTGCGCTATGATCTGGATCAGGATGGTGTCGCCGAACCCATACGCTTTTCCAAACCGCCCTTGGAATTGGCGGTGACCGCAGGCCTGCATCACCTGCGACTGATCGGGGTGCATGCCAAATCGAAATCGGCGCATGGAATCAGCAATCCGCACGCCTTTCGCCGCATCTCCATCGCCAATCGCCGCAAGCAACTGGCGGAATGTTTGTGGCTGCGCCAGCGGGTGGATATGCATCTGGATGCAGGCGACAGTCTGGTTGTGCTGGGCGATCTGAACGATGGCCCCGGTCTGGACGAATACGAAAAGCTGTTTGGCCATTCGGGGGTAGAGGTGGTTTTGGGCGCCGACGCCCCGCCCGACCGTCGCCTTTATGACCCCCACGCCGCGATGGCGCTGTCCAGCAAGCTGGGGATCGCCCCCGCCACGGCGCGGTTCTGGTTGGGGCCGGAAAAGCGCTATTTCGGGGCGCTGTTGGATTTCATCATGGTCTCACCCGATCTCGTCGCCAAACGGCCGCAGTGGCGCATCTGGCATCCGATGGACGATCCGTTGATCCTTGCCGATCCGGTGCTGGCACAGGCGATCCTGACGGCGTCAGATCACTTTCCCGTCACGATGGACCTGCCCTTGGATTGAAAAGCGGGGGGTGGGTTCCCATGTCAGGGGCATGAAACAGTTGCTCCTTGCCCCCGCCTTCGCCCTGACCCTTCTTGCTTTACCTGCCTCTGCGCGGGAAGAGCCCGCCGAACAGGAAACCAGCCTGTGGGATTGGGGCATGTCCTTCTTGGGCGAAAATGTGCCCGAGGAGTTGGCCCCCCTTGGCGATATGAAGGCGCTGATGGACCAGTTCGGCCCCGCCGTGGCACCTGCCATGGAAAAGATGATGGCCTTGGTCGATGACATGACCAATTACGAATTGCCTGAGATGCTGGAAAACGGCGACATCATCATCCGCCGCAAACCCGATGCTCCGGTGGTCACGCCGCCCGCAGATCAAGGGGTTGAGCTGTAACGGCTTAGAACGGCCAAAGTCACTAAGTCAGATCGTCCGCGCTGTCGGCATCGACCACAAAGCGGGCGACGATCTTTTTCACACCGGCCTTGTCAAAGTCGATGTCAAGTTTGTCGCCTTCGATCCCCGTGACGATGCCATAGCCGAATTTCTGGTGGAACACGCGGTCGCCTTCGGTAAAGGCGGAAACGGCGGTGGCGTCGATGGTCACGCTGCGCGTCTCACGCGGTTGGGCGACGGGACGGTTGCCCGCGCGGTCCTGCATCCGCTTCCACCCCGGCGAGTTGTAGACATCGGCCTTGGCTATGCGGTCGTCCATCGCGGTGGACGTGTAGGGATTGGCCGCGCCAAAGCCCCCACCATACAGGCCCGGCGGAGTCAGGATATCGACATGATCCGGCGGCAATTCGTCGATGAACCGGCTGGGCATCTGGCTTTGCCATTGGCCATAGACGCGCCGGTTTGAGGCGAAGCTGACGGTGCACAACTCCTCTGCCCGCGTGATGCCGACATAGGCAAGGCGGCGCTCTTCCTCCAGCCCCTTCAGGCCGGACTCGTCCATGCTGCGTTGCGACGGGAACAGGCCATCTTCCCACCCCGGCAGGAACACCACGGGGAATTCGAGGCCCTTGGCGGCGTGCAGGGTCATGATGCTGACCTTTTCGCCGGAGTCGTCCTGCCCGTTGTCCATGATCAGCGAGACGTGTTCCAGGAAACCCTGCAGGTTCTCAAACTGCTCAAGGGCCTTGACCAGTTCTTTCAGGTTCTCCAGCCGCCCCGGCGCTTCGGGCGTCTTGTCGTTCTGCCACATGGCCGCATAGCCGGATTCTTCAAGGATATCCTCGGCTAGAAAGACATGCTTGCCTTCAAGAATAGCAATCTTACGCTTGAATATGCTGATCCTTGAGCGCACTTGCGCCAAGTTTTGCATAACAGTCGGTCGAGCGTCATCGTCTTTGTCGAGACCTGCTAACTCTGAAAGTAGGGCAGCCTCCGTCGCCTCCTCAATTGACAACTTCTCCGTAAACGGCCCTATCGCTGCCGGATTATCGCGGTTGGCCGTAAACCAATGCCACCGGACCACCCCCTCGACAAAGGCGCGGAGTTGCCCGGCCCCCTTGCCACCGATGGCACCGGTCGCCACAGCCTCGCGCGCGCCTTCAAGCAAGGACATGCCCGCATTACGCGCGATCCGCTGGATTTCCGCCTGCGCCTTGTCACCCAAGCCCCGCTTGGGCAGGTTCACCACGCGTTCAAACGCCAGATCGTCATCCGGGCTGACAGCCAGACGGAAATAGGCCATCGCGTCGCGGATTTCCTGACGTTCATAGAATCGCGGGCCGCCGATCACGCGATAAGGCAGACCGATGGTCAGAAACCGATCCTCAAACGCCCGCATCTGGTGGCTGGCGCGGACGAGGATGGCCTGTTGGTTCAGCCCCTTTGGCGCAAGGCCGCGACGGCCCTTCTGCAACGCCTCAATCTCTTCGCCGATCCAGCGTGCCTCTTCCTCGCCGTCCCAATGGCCGATGAGGTGGACCTTTTCGCCCACCGTTTCCTCGGTCCACAGGGTCTTGCCCAAGCGGCCCGCATTGGCGGCAATGACGGCAGAAGCGGCGGCAAGGATATGCGGGGTGGAGCGGTAGTTTTGTTCCAGACGCACCACCTTTGCGCCCGGAAAATCCTTTTCGAACCGCAGGATATTGCCCACCTCTGCCCCGCGCCAGCCGTAGATCGACTGGTCGTCATCGCCGACGCAGCAGATGTTCTTATGCGCTTGCGCCAGAAGCCGCAGCCAAAGGTATTGGCAGATGTTGGTGTCCTGATATTCGTCCACCAGAATGTATTTGAACCAGCGCTGATACTGTTCCAGCACATCGGTGTGCTTTTGGAAGATCGTCACGCAATGCAGCAGCAGATCGCCGAAATCGGTGGCGTTCAGCGTGCGGAGACGCTCTTGATACTGTTCATAAAGTTCCGTCCCGCGATGGGCATAGCCCGACGCCTCTGCCGACGGGACACGGTCCGGCGTCAGCGCGCGGTTTTTCCAGCCGTCGATCATCCCGGCCAGCATCCGCGCGGGCCAGCGCTTTTCGTCGATGTTGGCGGCAAGGATCAACTGTTTCAGCAGCCTGATCTGGTCATCCGTGTCCAGAATGGTGAAGTTCGACTTCAGCCCCACCAGTTCCGCATGGCGGCGCAGGATTTTGACCGACAGCGAATGGAAGGTGCCCATCCATGGCATGCCTTCGACCACCTGCCCCAGCAGGCGGGCGACACGTTCTTTCATCTCGCGCGCGGCCTTGTTGGTGAAGGTGACAGAAAGGATTTCGTTGGGGCGCGCGCGGCCCATCGCCATCAGATGCACGATGCGCGATGTCAGCGCCTTGGTCTTGCCCGTACCGGCCCCTGCCAGCATCAGCACTGGACCATCCAACGCCTCAACCGCCGCACGTTGGGCGGGGTTCAGGTCATCAAGATAGGGCGTTGGCCGTGCTGACGCCATCGCCCCCATCGCGCGCTGCGACAGTGGCACGGGGGCGGGTCGCGCCGCCGCCTCAAAGGCATCATTTTCATCCCAAGCGTTCATGCGGTGAACTTAGCGGGAATGCTGCGGCAGGAAAAGCCTTGTTCTTATATTGTTCCCATATGGGCCGAAAATCGACCGCAGAAGCGCCCGAAAGCGGAGCCGCAGGCACTGAGCAGGGTCTTGGCGGCCCGCATGCGGGGCTGGCGAGCCTTGTCGCGTGACCCTCTGCGATGGTCGCGGCCAAAAGGGCCGAACCTTTGCGCCATGCCCAAACTGCATGACTGCCATGCACGGACAGGCCACCGCGCCGATTGAAAGATATACATGCTTACTATAAGCATGCCTTATGAAACAGGATCACTCCTATCTCGGCACGCTTTTGCAAACCGCCGCGCGCAAGTTGTTTCGCCAGTTCGAGTCGCAGACCGCCGATCATGGTCTGTCTGCCGCGCAATGGCGCTTGCTTGGCCATCTGCTGAAGCAGGGGCCATCCACGCAAATCGTGCTTGCCGATCTGCTGGAGGTCGAACCGATCAGCGTCTCGCGCCTGATTGACCGGATGGAACAGGCCGGGTGGCTGCGGCGCGAGGCGCATCCCGACGACCGCCGCGCCCGGATCATCGTGGCAACCGACAAGGCCCGAGCCACCGCCCCCGGCGTCAAGGCGATTGCCGAGGCGCTGTCCGCGCAAGCGCTGGACGGGCTGACCGAAGACGAACGCCGCATCTTCCTGACCGCATTGCGGCAGGTGGCAACCAATATGGACCGGATGACCGCAGCCCCCGAAAGCGCCGCGCATCCCGAATTCGAGAAAACGACATGAACGCGCAAAGCCAGACCTCTCCGACCACCGCAACCCCTGTTCCCGCTGCCCCCAAGCGCGGCGCGCGCAAATTCGCGCTGATGCTGTCGGTCCCGATCCTGCTGGCGGTGGCTGGCGGCGGTTGGTGGATCGCGGGCGGCGGCACGGAAAGCACCGAAAACGCCAACCTGCATCAGGCGCGGGTTGCCATCGCGCCCACAGTCTCGGGTCGGGTGGTGACGGTGAATGTCGCCGAATTGCAGCCGGTCAAGGCGGGCGACGTGCTGTTTCAGGTCGACCCGGAACCCTACCGCCTTGCGCTGGCCCAAGCCGAGGTTGCTGTCAGCGCTGCGCGTTTGCAGGTCGAACAGTTGAAGGCCAGCTACCAGCAGGCCGTCGGCAGCACCGCCCTGGCGCAGGATGAGGCCGCGTTCCAAGAGACCGAGTTGCAGCGGCAAGAGGCGCTGTCGGGCAAGGGTGTCGCGTCCTCCTCGACCGTGGACGACTCGCGCCACGCCATGCGGCAGGCGCAAGACCGCGCGCAGGTGGCGGGTCTGACGGTCGCCGCCGCACGCGCCGCGCTTGGTGGCGATCCGGACGCCGCGACCGATGACCACCCCGCCGTGCGCGCCGCTTTGGCCGAACTGGACCGGGCGCGGTACAACCTGTCGGTCACCTCTGTCACCGCGCCTGCGGATGGCGTGATCTATCAGGCGGCGTCCTTCCGCCCCGGCGCGATGCTGGCGGCAGGCCAAAGCGTCTTTGCACTGGTCGAAACCAATGAGATTTGGGTAGACGCCAATTTCAAGGAAACCCAGATCAGCGACATCGCCCCCGGTCAAAAGGCCGAGGTGGAGTTTGACGCCGTCCCCGGCAAGACCTTTGCCGCCACGGTGCAGGCCATCGGGGCGGGCACGGGCGCAGAGTTTTCCTTGCTTCCGGCGCAGAATGCGACTGGCAACTGGGTCAAGGTCACCCAGCGCGTTCCGGTGCGGATCACGCTGGATGATCCGGCGGCGGCGGCGGGTCTGGCCTCTGGCCTGTCGGCCAAGGTGACGGTGGTGACGGATGCCGCACAGGCCGACCGTTTCGCGCTGCTGAAATAAGGCAAGCGTCATGTCCGACATTCCCGAACCCGTCGCTGTGGGCGGGCCCTCCGCCCCGGCCATCGTGGTGCGCCATCGCGGGTTGATCACCGTCTCGATCATGCTGGCAACGATCATGCAGGTGCTGGACACCACCATCGCCAACGTCGCCTTGCCGTCGATGACCGGCGATCTGGGCGCGTCGCAGGATACGATCAACTGGGTTCTGACCAGCTATATCGTGGCGTCGGCCATCATGACGCCCGCCACGGGCTGGCTGTCCGACCGCATCGGCAAGCGCGAGGTCTTTCTGATCTCGATCATCGGGTTTGTCGCCACCTCCATCGCCTGCGGCTTGGCGTGGAGCCTGCCTTCCATGGTGATGTTTCGGCTGTTCCAAGGCGTGTTTGGCGCGGCGATTGTGCCTTTGTCGCAGACGTTCCTTTTGGACATCAACCCGCGTGAAAAGGCGGGGCAAGCCATGGCGATGTGGGGGGCCGGGATCATGGTTGGCCCCATCATTGGGCCAACGCTGGGGGGCTGGCTGACCGAAAGCTACAACTGGCGTTGGGTGTTCCTGATCAACCTGCCCGTGGGCATTTTGGCGCTGGCGGGCTGTTTTCTGTGGCTGCCGAAATCCACCCTGCGCCGCCGCAGCTTTGATTTTGCCGGTTTTGCCATGCTGTCGATTGCCATTGGGGCCTTGCAATTGATGCTGGACCGGGGCGGCGAGGTGGACTGGTTCTCCAGCGCGGAAATCTGGCTGTATCTGTTCTTGGTGCTGTCGGGGTTCTGGGTGTTTTGCGTTCATATCCTGAACAAGGACCAACCATTCCTAGAGCCGAAGATGTTCGCCGACCGCAATTTCCGCATCGGTCTGATGTTCATCTTTGTCGTGGGGATCATCCTGCTGGCCAGCCTTGCACTGTTGCCGCCGATGCTGTCGCGCATCCTTGGCTATCCGGTGATCACCACAGGCATGGTCATGGCCCCGCGCGGGGTGGGCACGATGATTTCGATGATCGTCGTGGGCAAGTTGGTGCGCCATGTCGATCCGCGCCATCTGGTGCTTGCGGGGTTGTCACTGACCACCCTGTCGCTGTGGGAGATGACGGGCTTTACCCCACAGATGGACGCGTGGCCCGTGATCCGGTCCGGGATCACCCAAGGGCTGGGGCTGGGGCTGGTGTTCGTTCCGCTCTCCACCATCGCCTTTTCCACGCTGGAGCCGCGCTTTCGCGCCGATGCGACCAGCCTGTTCAGTCTGGTGCGCAACATCGGATCATCCATCGGGATTTCCATCGTCTCGGCGGCCTTGGTGCGGAATGTGCAGATCAACCATATGGAGTTGTCGGCGCTGATCAGCCCGTTCAACCCGATCCTGTCGGCGGCCAGTCCGGCGGCGGTGGCGGGCAACGCAGCGGCCTTGGGGCAGATCGACCTCTTGGTGAACGCGCAGGCGGCGATGATTTCCTATGTGGACGACTTCAAGCTGATGATGTGGGTGACAATTGCCGCGATGCCGCTGGCGCTGATCCTGCGCAAGCCTGCGGGGCGGTAGGTCGGTGACATGGCCGAGGCTATCGCCGAGGTCACGCGATGCTGTCAGCCACGAAACCGGCCGGGGGCCTAAAGCCCCCGGCCAGCGCCCGTCCCGCCCATGGCGGGCGCTTCTTGCCCGCCGGGCCGGGCGCTGGCCTATGTGATCTCAGCGGAACGCGAGAGCGGAACGCGAGAGCGGAACGCGAGAGCGGAACGCGAGAGCGGAACGCGAGAGCGGAACTGTGGTCAAGGCGGGCGGGGAAAAGCAGTGCTTTTCCTTTTCCGCCCGATGACAAACCATCACAAGGTCGACTACCCCCATCTCTCGCTCACGCTACCTCTGTGCAAAGAAGGGACTGTCTCCATGATCGTGCGCGACAAACCGAGTGTCTGGGAATTGATGACCGCCCTGCGCGGGTCGGTCGTGCCGCAGATCGTCCGGCCTGTGCTGTTCCTTGTCGGCTTCGCGCTTGCCTTGGTTGCGCTGGATCACCGCTGGCCGGTGTTGCCGCGTCTGGATGGATCTGCTTTCGCGGTGTTTGGCATCGGGCTGTCGCTCTTCCTCGGGTTTCGCAACAACGCCGCCTATGACCGCTGGTGGGAGGCGCGCAAGCTGTGGGGGGGCTTGCTGGCAGATATGCGCAGTCTGGCGCGTGAAGTGGCGGTGTTCTGCCCCGACCCTGCCACAGCGAACCGGATGCTGCGCGGGGCGCTGGTGTTCCTGCATGCCCATCGCCTGAACCTGCGCCGCCTGCCGATGGAGGGCCCGCAGGTGGCCAGCGTGGCCGACAGCGCCCATCCGCCATGCACCGCGCTGGATGCGCTGAACGCCGAACTCACCACGGCCCATCGTGCGGGGCTGATCGACGGCTTCGGCGCGCGGGCGCTGTCGGGGCGGCTGGCCTCCATGGCCCTGCAACAGGCGGGGTGCGAACGCATCGCGGGCAGCCCCCTGCCCTTTGTCTATTCGCTGCTGATCTATCGCACGACCTTTCTGTACTGCCTGATGCTGCCCCTTGCACTGAATGCGACGACAGGCTGGATGACGCCGGTCTTTGTCGGCGTGGTGGCCTATATGTTCCTTGGTCTGGCCGAAGTGACCGAGGAGCTGAGCCACCCCTTTGGCACCACCCAGAACGGCATCGCGCTGGATGCGATCTGCCGTGCTGCCGAAATCTCGCTCGCGCCGCATCTGGGCGAGGTGCCGCCCCCGCCCTTGGCCCCGGTAGATCATTATCTGGGCTGAGCATGATCCCTTGCCGCTTCCGACAAAATTGCCAAGACTGCAGAGGGGCAGAATGGGGAGCAAGCGATGACCGTCCTGAAACTGCGCATCCTGTTCGATCACGCCATGTTCGGTCCCGGCAAGGCAGAACTTCTGGCGCGTATTTCTGAAACCGGGTCAATCTCGGCCGCGGGGCGGCATATGGGTATGAGCTACAAGCGCGCATGGATGCTGGTTGAGGAAATGAACACCGCCTTCCGCGACCCTTTGGTCAGCAGCGCCCGTGGGGGTGCAGGCGGCGGCGGGGCGCAACTCACCCCGGCAGGGATCGAAGTGCTGCGCCGCTATCATGCCGTAACAGAGGCTGCGACACAGGCCGCTGCCGATGATCTGGCCGCACTGGCGGGGATGCTGCGGGCGTAGCGGAAAGCTGAAAAGGCCTTGCCAAAAGGCGGACAGGAAAGAGAATGGCCTTTCGCGGTGCGCCAAACCTGCAACGTCGCGTGGCGAGTGCCGACAGTCGGCGACATCGCTTGAACACCATGCACACCGCGGGCATCCTGCCCTGATGCAATTCACGCAGCACAGTCGCCCATGGCCGTCTGATGGTGTGACGCCGGATGGGGTGGTGTGGGACACGGCCACCCAACCCACTTTGCACCTGCAAAAACCGTCATGAATATTTCGCAAAATTTGCAGGTTTCGCTTTGGCGCACCTTGCGCTGCATTGCAGCAGCCATAGAGTGGCGGACAAAGCTGCCTCTAGCACAGGACTGCCACCTTGCCCGAATTCAAGAAAATCCTGATCGCCAACCGTGGTGAGATCGCCATCCGCGTGATGCGCGCCGCCAATGAGATGGGCAAAAAGACCGTCGCCGTCTTTGCCGAAGAGGACAAGCTTTCGCTGCACCGCTTCAAGGCCGATGAGGCCTATCGCATCGGCGAAGGCCTGTCGCCGGTGGGGGCTTATCTGTCGATCCCGGAAATCATCCGGGTGGCCAAGATGGCAGGGGCAGATGCAATCCACCCCGGCTATGGCCTGCTCTCAGAAAACCCCGATTTTGTTGAGGCTTGCGATCAGGCGGGCATCACCTTCATCGGCCCGCGCGCCGAAACCATGCGTGCGCTTGGCGACAAGGCCAGTGCCCGCCGCGTGGCGATCGAGGCGGGCGTTCCCGTCATCCCGGCGACCGAGGTGCTGGGCGACGACATGGCGCTGATCAAGAAACAGGCCGCCGAAGTGGGCTATCCCCTGATGCTCAAGGCATCGTGGGGCGGCGGCGGACGCGGCATGCGTCCGATCAATTCGGAAGACGAACTTGAAACCAAGGTCCGCGAAGGCCGCCGTGAGGCTGAGGCCGCCTTTGGCAATGGCGAAGGTTATCTGGAAAAGATGATCATCCGCGCCCGCCATGTCGAGGTGCAGATCCTTGGCGACAAGCAGGGCGATGTCTGGCACCTGTGGGAACGTGATTGCTCGGTCCAGCGTCGCAACCAAAAGGTCGTCGAACGCGCGCCTGCGCCCTACCTGACGCAGGAACAGCGCGAAGACGTCTGCGAAATGGCCAAGCGCATCTGCCAGCACGTCAATTACGAATGCGCGGGCACGGTCGAGTTCCTGATGGATATGGACACGGGCAAGTTCTACTTCATCGAAGTGAACCCCCGCGTGCAGGTCGAACATACGGTCACCGAACAGGTCACGGGCATTGACATCGTTCAAGCCCAAATCCTGATCGAAGAGGGCAAATCGCTGGCCGAAGCCACTGGCCTGCCCTCACAGGCCGATGTCAAACTGAACGGCCACGCGCTGCAATGCCGGGTGACGACCGAAGACCCGCTGAACAACTTCATCCCCGACTATGGCCGCATCACCGCCTATCGCTCGGCCACCGGCAACGGCATCCGTCTGGATGGCGGCACGGCCTATGCGGGCAGCGTGATCACGCGCTATTACGACTCGCTGCTGGTCAAGGTCACAGCCCATGCCCAGACGCCGGAAAAGGCGATTGCGCGGATGGACCGGGCCTTGCGCGAATTTCGTATCCGGGGCGTGGCGACGAACATCGATTTCGTCATCAATCTGCTCAAGCACCCGACCTTCCTCGATTATTCCTATACCACCAAGTTCATCGACACGACGCCGGACCTGTTCGCCTTCAAGAAACGCCGCGACCGCGCGACAAAGATCCTGACCTATATCGCCGACATCACGGTGAACGGGCATCCTGAAACCGTCGCCCGCCCCAAACCACCGGCCGAGGCAAAGGCACCCAAGCCCCCGCGCCTGCTGACCGAAACGCCCGCCACCGGCACCCGCAATCTGCTGGAACAAAAGGGCCCGCAGGCCGTCGCCGACTGGATGAAGGCGCAGAAAAAGGTGCTGATCACCGACACCACGATGCGTGATGGGCACCAGTCCTTGCTGGCCACCCGAATGCGGTCCATCGACATGGTGCGCGTGGCCCCGGCCTATGCCGCAAACCTGCCGCAACTCTTCAGCGTCGAATGCTGGGGGGGCGCGACGTTCGATGTGGCCTACCGCTTTTTGCAGGAATGCCCGTGGAAACGCCTGAGCGATCTGCGCGCCGCCATGCCCAATGTGATGACGCAGATGCTGCTGCGCGCGTCCAACGGGGTGGGCTACACCAATTACCCTGACAACGTGGTGCAGTCCTTTGTCAAACAGGCGGCGACCACGGGCGTTGATGTGTTCCGCGTGTTTGACAGCCTGAACTGGGTGGAAAACATGCGCGTCGCGATGGACGCGGTGATCGAGGCGAACAAGGTCTGCGAAGGCACGATCTGCTACACCGGCGATATCCTTGATCCGGCGCGGTCCAAGTATGACCTGAAATATTACGTTGACCGCGCGATTGAGTTGAAATCCGCAGGCGCGCATGTGCTGGGCCTGAAGGATATGGCGGGGCTGCTCAAACCCGCGGCGGCGCGGTTGCTGATCAAGGCGCTGAAACAAGAAGTCGGTTTGCCGATCCACTTCCACACGCATGACACCAGCGGGGCGGCGGCGGCAACGATCCTTGCGGCCTGTGATGCGGGCGTGGATGCCGTGGATGCGGCGATGGATGCGTTTTCGGGCGGCACCTCGCAACCCTGCCTTGGCTCGATTGTCGAGGCGCTGCGCCATACTGAGCGGGACACAGGCCTCGACATCAAGGCGATCCGTGAGATTTCCAACTACTGGGAACAGGTGCGCACGCAATATGCCGCCTTTGAATCGGGCATCCCCGCGCCTGCGTCTGAGGTTTACCTGCACGAAATGCCCGGTGGCCAGTTCACCAACCTGAAAGCGCAAGCCCGGTCATTGGGTCTTGAGGAACGCTGGCCCGAGGTGGCGCAAGCCTATGCCGATGCCAACCAGATGTTTGGTGACATCGTGAAGGTCACGCCCTCGTCCAAGGTGGTGGGCGACATGGCGCTGATGATGGTGGCCCAAGGATTGTCCCGCGCGCAGGTCGAAGACCCCGCCGTCGATGTGGCTTTCCCGGATTCGGTGGTGGACATGATGAAGGGCAACCTTGGTCAACCACATGGCGGCTGGCCCAAGGGCATTCTCGCCAAGGTGTTGAAGGGCGATGCGCCGTTGTCCGAACGCCCCGGCAAGACCTTGCCGCCGGTCGACATTGAGGCGACCCGCGCCAAGCTGGAACAGGAACTGCTGGGCTACAAGGTCGATGATGAGGATCTGAACGGCTACCTGATGTATCCCAAGGTGTTCCTGGATTACATGGGTCGTCACCGGCTTTACGGCCCGGTGCGGGCG
This sequence comes from Rhodobacteraceae bacterium PARR1, assembly GCA_002256185.1. Classification (GTDB taxonomy): domain Bacteria; phylum Pseudomonadota; class Alphaproteobacteria; order Rhodobacterales; family Rhodobacteraceae; genus Paragemmobacter. The sequence goes on from NKIT01000062.1 coordinate 15,912, forward strand.
CTGCCGACCAAGACCTTCTTTTACGGCATGGAACCGGGCGAAGAGATCACGGCGGAAATCGATTCCGGCAAGAACCTTGAAATCCGTCTGCAAGCCGTCGGCGAAACGACCGAGGACGGCGAGGCCAAGGTGTTCTTCGAACTCAACGGCCAACCCCGCGTGATCCGCGTCCCCAACCGCGCGATCAAGGCCAAGACCGCCGCCCGACCCAAAGCGCAGGACGGCAACCCCGCCCATGTGGGCGCGCCGATGCCGGGGGCCATCGCCTCGGTCGCGGTCACCGTGGGGCAAAAGGTGCGCGCGGGCGACATGCTGCTGACGATTGAGGCGATGAAGATGGAAACCGGCCTGCACGCCGACCGCGCCGCGACCATCAAGGCGTTGCACGTGAATGCGGGCAGCCAGATCGATGCCAAGGATTTGCTGATCGAGTTGGAGTGATCGCCAACACCAGACAGACAGCCACAAAGGGGCCATCCGTCTGGATGGCCCCTTTTGCGTATTTCCCTTTGCCAAGCACGGCTTGCAGGAATTTTTGTGTCAGGCTGCACTTTCCCCCTTGCAGCCCCCCGCGCGGTTTTATAGATCACCCGCATCCAGACGGTGCGGGCGTAGCTCAGGGGTAGAGCATAACCTTGCCAAGGTTAGGGTCGGGCGTTCGAATCGCCTCGCCCGCTCCAGTACAAAAAAGGCCGTCCTTCGGGGCGGCTTTTTGGTTTTCCAGCCCTGAGCGCGCCGCTTGCCCCCTTCCCCGGCGGGGAGAGGGAGTCTGTCGGTACTTGGTCCGCAGAAACGCCGGACGGGGCCCAAACCGCTCACGTTGCCGCGACAGGGCGCGATGTCGTTTGACATTGCGAATTATTCGCATACCTAATTGGGGTGAACCACCAACAGGACGACACCCGACCATGATCGACCGCCGTTCCCTGCTTGGCCTATTGGCCGCCGCGCCGCTGAGTGCTGCCCTGACCGGGCGCGCCTTGGCGGCGACGCCGTCTGTCATTGCCACCACCAGCATGATCGGCGATGCCGCCCGCCGCCTGACCGGGGGGGATGTGCCGTCGCTGCTCGGTCCCGGCATGGACCCCCATTCGCATCGCCCGACGCGGGGGGACATCCTCGCGCTGGCCCGCGCTGACCTGATCCTGTGGCACGGCCTACACCTTGAAGCGCAGTTGATCGAGGTGCTGGAAGAGTTGGCGCAAAAGAAGACAGTGGTGGCAGTGGCCGATGCCCTGCCCAAAGACCTTTTGCGGACTGACCCGAACTACCCCGACCGACCAGACCCCCATGTCTGGATGGACCCAAGCCTGTGGCAACAGGTGGTGGCAGAGATTGGCCGCGCATTGTCCGTGGCAGGGTTTGACGTGACTGCGACCGCCCCCGCTTATGCGACCGAAATCTCCGCCTTGGGCGACTATTCCACAACCGTTCTGAACACCGTGCCAGCGGATCGCCGCGTGCTTGTCACCGCGCATGACGCCTTTGGCTATTTCGGCCGCGCCTATGGCTGGCAGGTTGAGGGCATCCAAGGCATCTCCACTGAATCCGAGGCCGGGCTGGTCCGCATCGGCGATCTGGTCAATATGCTCGTCACCCGAAAAATCCCGGCGGTGTTTGTCGAAAGCTCGGTCTCTGACCGCGCGATCCGGGCGCTTATCGAAGGCGCCGCCGCCCAAGGGCATGAGGTGGCCATCGGCGGCGAGTTGTTCTCGGACGCGATGAGCCAGAATGGCAGCTATGAGGGCACCTGGATCGGCATGATCGACCACAATGTGACGACCATCACCCGCGCCTTGGGCGGCAACGCGCCGGAACGCGGGATGCTTGGCAAATTGGGTGGGGCGGCGTGATGGTGGACCCGATCCCCTTGACCGCAGAACCGGCGCTGGCGATCCGTGACCTGCGCGTGAGTTACGGCGCGAACCCGGTGCTGGACGGTGTGACCGCCAGCCTTGCGCGCGGCGCGATGACGGCGATCATCGGCCCGAACGGCGCGGGCAAATCGACGCTGCTGAAAGCGGCTTTGGGGTTGATCCCCACCACCGGCGGCACGGCCCTTGCCTTTGGAAAGCCGGTGGCGCAGGCCCTGCCCCGCATCGCCTATGTGCCGCAACGTGCGGCGGTGGATTGGGATTTCCCGGCCCGTGCCTTGGATGTGGTGTTGATGGGGATGTATCGCCGGACCGGGCTTTTGAGCCGGATCGGCAAGGCCGAGACTGCGGCTGCGATGGACTGCCTGTCGCGCCTTGGCATGGCCGATTTTGCCACGCGCCAGATTGGGGCCTTGTCGGGGGGCCAGCAACAGCGGGTTTTCCTTGCCCGCGCCTTGGCCCAAGGGGCAGAGCTTTACCTGTTGGACGAACCCTTTGCCGGGGTGGATGCCGCGACCGAAGCGGCGATTGTCACCCTTCTGAAAGCGCTCAGGGATGAGGGCCGCAGCATCATCGCCGTGCATCATGACCTGTCGACCGTCAGCGCCTATTTCGACCGCGTCTTGCTGCTGAACCGCCGCACGATTGCTGAGGGGCCGGTGGCCAGCACCTTCCGGCAAGAGGCCGTGGCGCGCACCTATGGCAACCAGATCGCCACGGCGATACCGGCCTGACCATGCTTTCCGCCTTGCTGCTGCAATCGGGCTATAATGCCACGCTGGTCGCCATTGGGGCGGCGCTTTTGGGCTTTGCGGCGGGGATGGTGGGCACCTTTGTCAACCTGCGCCGCCGCGCCTTGGTGTCGGATGCGATGGCCCATGCGACCTTGCCGGGGATCGGGCTTGGCTTTCTGGCGATGGTGGCCTTGGGCGGCGAAGGTCGCGCCCTGCCCGGATTGCTGGCCGGTGCCGCGCTGACCGCTGCCTTGGGGCTATGGGCGGTGCAGGCGCTGACCCGCACGCGCCTGACCGAAGATGCCGCCATTGGCGCGGTCCTGTCCACCTTTTACGGCGCAGGAATCGTGATCCTGACCGTGATCCAGACGCTTGGCGCGGGAAAACCAGCGGGGCTGGAGACGGTCTTGCTCGGCTCCACCGCCGGGATGCTGGAAATGGACGCCATCACGCTGGCCATCGGCGGGGCGCTGGTGCTGGCGGTGCTGGCGGTGCTGCGCCGCGCGCTGGTGATGACCGCCTTTGACCCCGGCCATGCCGCGATGATGGGCATCGGCACGCGGGCGATGGATACGGCGCTGATGCTGCTGACCTTGGCCGTGGTGCTGCTGGGGCTGCGGGTGGTGGGGCTGATCCTGATCGTGGCGCTTTTGGTGATCCCCGCCGCCGCCGCGCGGCTGTGGTCGGATCGGGCCGGGGTCGTCGCCATCATCGCGGGTGTGATCGGTGCGGCGGCAGGACATATCGGCGCGGCGCTGTCGGCCACAGTGCCGGACCTGCCCACCGGGCCGGTGATTGTGCTTTTGTGCTTTGCCGCCTTTGCCCTGTCGCTGATCCTGTCGCCCAAACGCGGCCTGTTGCGGAGGCTGACCCATGCTGGCTGATTTCTGGGGGGCGGAGTTTGTCCCCCTGACCCTGCCGCCCTTGGTGATTGCCACCCTCGCCGCGCTGACATGTGCGCTGCCCGGCAATTTCCTGATCCTGCGCCGTCAAGCCATGCTCGGCGATGCCATGAGCCATGTGGTCCTGCCCGGCATCGTCGCGGCCTATCTTCTGACCGGATCGGCGGCGACGCCGGTGATGCTGGCGGGTGCCATGGCCGCCGCCGCCCTGTCGGCCCTGATGATCGAGGGCATCCGCCGTCTGGCAGGCACCGATGCCGGGGTGGCGATGGGGATCACCTTTACCACGCTCTTTGCCGCCGGGGTTTTGCTGCTGGAACAATCCGGCGCATCGTCGGTCCACTTGGACGTTGAACACGCGCTTTATGGCAACCTTGAGGGGTTGATCTGGTTTGACGCCACCGGCTGGGCCTCGCTTCTGGACCCTGTCGCCTTGGCCGGATTGCCGCCCGAGGTTGCAGGTCTGGCGCTTGTGCTGACGATTGTCGCAGGGGCGATGTGGCTGGTCTGGCGGCCCTTGGTGATGTCCACCTTTGACGAAGGCTTTGCCCGCACCGTCGGCATCCCGGTCACCTTGCTGTCGGCGGGCTTGGTGGGCCTGACCGCGCTGGCCGCTGTCGCCGCCTTTTCCGCCGTGGGGTCCATCCTGACCATCGCCATGCTGATCTGCCCCCCCGCCACCGCACGGCTGATGACCGACAACCTGCCCGCGCAGGTGCGGCTGTCGCTGATCTTTGCCGTGGCCTCGGCCATCCTTGGCACGCTGATCGCAGGCTATCTGCCGCCGCTGATCGGTCTGCCGGGGACGGTGTCAGCCTCTGGCATGATCGCTGTGGTTTCGGGCAGTTTCCTTGCCTTGGCCGCTGTGCTGGGACCGCACCGCCGCCCCCGCAGCGCCTGACCTTGCCTACATCCCCACCCACGCCCTATAAGGCCGCATCCCGAAGAAGGAACCGCCGCCATGCGTAAGGCCGAGATCACCCGCAGCACCGCCGAGACGCAAATCAGCGTCGCCATCAATCTGGATGGCACCGGGGTCTATGACAACCAGACCGGGGTTGGCTTCTTTGATCACATGCTGGACCAACTCTCGCGCCATTCGCTGATCGACATGACGGTGCGCGCCAAGGGCGATCTGCACATCGACGATCACCACACGGTCGAGGATGTGGGCATCGCCTTGGGTCAGGCCTTGGTTCGCGCCTTGGGCGACAAAAAGGGCATCCGGCGTTATGGCCATTTCCGTTTGGCGATGGATGACGCGCAGGTCGCTGCCGCGTTGGACTTGTCGGCGCGGCCCTATCTGGTCTGGAACGTCGATTTCCCCAGCGCCAAGATCGGCAGTTTTGACACCGAACTGGTGCGCGAGTTTTTCCAAGCGCTCTCCAGCCACGGCGGCATCACCCTGCATGTGGACCGCATCCACGGGTTGAACAGCCACCACATCGCCGAAGCCACCTTCAAGGCGGTGGCGCGTGCGCTGCGTGAGGCGGTCGAGACTGATCCGCGCATGTCGGGCGTCCTGCCCTCGACCAAAGGCGCGCTATGACGCTGACGGTCCTTGTCGATTACGACAGCGGCAACCTGCATTCTGCCGAGAAAGCCTTTCAGCGCATGGCGCTTGAGGGTGATGGGGGGCAGGTGCTCGTCTCATCCCGCCCCGAGGATGTGGCACGGGCCGATCGTATCGTGCTGCCGGGGGATGGCGCTTTCCCGGCCTGCCGCCGCGCCTTGGGCGCTTACGGCGGGCTGTTTGAGGCGATTTCCGAAGGCGTGGCGCAGGGCAAGCCCTTCTTTGGCATCTGTGTCGGCATGCAGATGCTGGCGACATGGGGCCGGGAATATGAGGACACCGCCGGTTTCGGCTGGATCGGCGGCGAGGTCGCACGGATCACCCCCGCCGACCCCGCGCTGAAGGTGCCGCATATGGGCTGGAACGATCTGGTGATCGACCATCCTCACCCCGTGCTGGATGGCATCTCCACCGGCGATCACGCCTATTTCGTGCATTCCTACCAGTTCCGGGTCACCGATCCTGCGCATCTCTTGGCCCATGTCGATTACGCCGGCCCCATCACCGCCATCGTCGGGCGCGATACGATCATCGGCACCCAGTTTCACCCGGAAAAATCCCAAGCGACGGGTCTGCGCCTGATCTCCAATTTCCTGCGCTGGAAACCCTGACCGTTCTTGCCCCCGTCTTCTCTGCGGCAAATATCCTCAGGGGGTGAATGGGCCAAAGGCC
>NKIT01000063.1 GCA_002256185.1 Rhodobacteraceae bacterium PARR1
AGTCCGGGGATGCGGGTCACCACGGGCCTGCGTTGGGCGCTGACGGGCACCTTGTCGAAGATGCAGGGGGCGACGGTGGTGCTTGTGGTGGTCTTTGGCGGGCTGTCGGTCTGGCTGAAGGATGAGCGGTTCTTCAAGATGAAGCCCGCCATGATCTATCTGATCTTCGGTGGTGCCTTGGGTTTTGGCCTTTTGCGTGGGCAATCTTACCTGCGGGCGGTGATGGATGCAGCACTGCCCCTGACCCATGAGGGGTGGATGATCCTGACCCGGCGGATGTGCGGCTTCTTCTTCCTGCTCGCCGCCGCGAATGAGGTGATCTGGCGCACGATGTCCACCGATGCTTGGGTGAACTTCAAGACCTTCGGCCTGCCTTTGGCGATGTTTGCTTTCCTCTTGACCCAAGGCGGTGTCCTGACCCGCCACAGCAGCGAAGAAAAGCCGGATACGGACAAAGGGGCGGAGTGATCCGCCCCAAGCCCTTCGCGCCCCCAAGCCTTTAGCGCTTGAACAAAATCTCCTGCGCCTTGCGGTCGTTGGCGGCGTTGCTGGCCACATCCGCCCCCACCGCAGCGCCTTTCACAAAGGCCGGACGGGCCGCCAACTCTTCCAGCCAGCGCTTGAAATGCGGCTTGTCGTCAAGGGTTTGCTCTTGCCGTTCCCAACCCGTGGCCCAAGGCCAGATTGCGAAATCGGCAATCGACAGGAAATCCCCCGCCGCATAGCGGGTCTTGGCAAGCTGACGGTCCAGAACACCGTAAAGCCGCCCCACCTCGCGCCGGTAGCGGTCCTTGGCATAGGGCAGCTCATGCGGCGGGTCCATCGCAGGCGCGTAGTGCAGGAAGTGATGCGCTTGGCCTGCCATCGGGCCGACGCCGCCCATCTGCCACATCAGCCATTGATCGACGGCGATGCGGTCGCGTTCGGTCGGGCCGCAAAAGGTGCCGGTCTTGCGGGCCAGATATTGCAAGATTGCGCCGGATTCAAAGATGGCAATCGGTGCGCCATCCGGGCCTTCGGGATCGACAATCGCGGGCATGCGGTTGTTGGGCGCAATCGCCAGAAACTCAGGCTTGAACTGGTCGCCCGCGCCGATGTTCACCAGATGGACGGTATAGGGCAGGCCTATCTCCTCAAGCGCGATGGTGATCTTCTTGCCGTTGGGCGTGGGCCAGTAATGCACTTCGATGGGGGCGGGCATGGCGAATCCTTTTCAAGGGGTGCCGCATCAAACCCCAACGCCCCGCGAAGTCCAACCCACGTTGACCGCAGCGGCGGAAAGGCGTATGCGAACATCCGTGGCGATTTGTAACCGGATTGCGGGCCACGTTAAACATTCCGCTAAAGAGGGTTCAGGGCCATCGCGCGCCCCGGAGCCTTTGGGTTTCCGGGGCTTTTCTTTGGCCGGGGGCCATGTCGATGACCGATTGGAAGACGCGCACGAAACTGGTCCACGAAGGCAGCCGCCGCAGCCAATATGGCGAAATGGCCGAGGCGATCTTTCTGACCCAAGGCTTTGCCTACGAAAGTGCCGAAAGCGCCGAAGCCCGCTTCATCAAGGCAGGCGAGGATGAATTCATCTATGCCCGCTACGGCAACCCCACCACCCGCATGTTCGAAGACCGCATCGCCGCCTTGGAAGGGACCGAGGACGCCTTTGCCATGGCATCCGGCATGGCGGCGGTGAATGCCAGCCTGACGTCGATGCTGCGGGCGGGGGATCATGTGGTGTCGTCCCGCGCGCTGTTCGGGTCGTGCCTCTATATCCTTGAAGAGGTTTTGACCCGCTATGGCGTCAAGGTCACCTTCGTCGATGGCGCGGACCTTGACCAATGGCGCGCGGCGGTGGTGCCCGGCACCAAGGCGGTGTTTTTCGAGTCGATGTCGAACCCCACGCTGGAACTGGTGGACATCCGGTCGGTATCGGAAATCGCCCATTCTGTCGGTGCGCTGGTCATTGTCGACAACGTCTTTGCCACGCCGATCTTTTCGCGCGCGGTGGAGCAGGGCGCGGATGTGATCGTCTATTCCACCACCAAGCATATCGACGGCCAAGGCCGCGCCCTTGGCGGGGTGGTTTGCGGCACCAAGGACTATATCCGCAAGGTGCTGGAACCCTATGCCAAGCACACCGGCGGGTCGATCAGTCCCTTTACCGCGTGGATGCACCTGAACGGCATGGCGACGCTGGACCTGCGCTGCCGCGCGATGGCCGACTCGGCGCTGAAAATCGCCCGTGCGCTGGAAGGCGATGCGCGCCTGTCGCGCGTGATTTATCCGGGGCTGGAAAGCCATCCGCAACACGCCTTGGCGATGGCGCAGATGGGATCGGGCGGCACGCTGGTCACGTTCGACATCGCAGCAGGGAAAGAGGCGGCCTTCCGTTTCATGAACGCGCTGGAAATTGCCAAGATTTCCAACAATCTGGGCGACGCAAAGACCATCGCCACCCATCCCGCCACCACAACCCACCAGCGTCTGCCGCAGGATCAAAAGGACAAGCTGGGCATCACCTCCGGCCTGATCCGCCTGTCAGTCGGGCTTGAGGATGCGGACGACCTGATCGCCGATCTGAAGCAGGCGCTGGACCGGGTTTGACCCCCGATCTGCCCCCCGATCTGCCAGCCCATGTCGCAATCTGACGGCAATATGTCTCTTGGCCCCGTTCTTCAGAATTGCAGGACGGGGCATGATATATGCTATGACGGATGCACGGGTTGGGACGCGCGATTAATCTGCGTCTCTTTTGATCCGGGCGGCGGTGCGGACCGTATTACCTGCTGACATTGAAGGATGGCCCCACTGGACCGTCCCGAACCGAAAGGCGACTGCCATGAACATCCACACCCCCGAACTTGACCGTCAACCCTCGCGCGAAGAAGCAGAGGCCGCCTTGGCCGTGCTGCGCCGCTGGGCGGGCAAAGCGTCGGATACCGAAATCTCCAAGCTGGATTCATCGGTGGCCTATCTTCTGCCGGGCGAAGGCTATCCGGCGCTGTCCCGTGTCTATCCGTCCGATTTCGTGGTGGATGAGGCTTATAAGGCGGGTCTGCCTGACCTGCAGAACGGGCCGTCCAGCCTGATCGTCGGCGAAAAGCAACTGATCCAGCATGTGGGGATTTCAAACTTCCGCCTGCCGATCCGCTACAAGACCCGCGACAATGGCGATCTGACGCTGGAAACCAGCGTGACCGGGACAGTCAGCCTTGAAGCGGAAAAGAAGGGCATCAACATGAGCCGCATCATGCGGTCCTTCTATGCCCATGCCGGACGGGATTTCTCGTTTGGCGTGATCGAACACGCGCTGGATGATTACAAGCGCGACCTCGGGTCGTTCGACGCGCGTATCCAGATGCGCTTTTCCTTCCCGGTCAAGGTCACCTCGCTGCGCTCTGGCCTGTCGGGCTGGCAATATTACGACATCGCGCTGGAACTGGTGGACCGCGCCGGGGTGCGTAAGAAAATCATGCACTTGGACTATGTATATTCCTCCACTTGCCCTTGCTCGCTGGAACTCTCCGAACACGCCCGCCGCACGCGGGGGCAATTGGCCACGCCGCATTCGCAACGCTCTGTCGCGCGGATTTCGGTTGAGGTGAATGGCGATGAGGGCTGCCTGTGGTTCGAAGACCTGATCGAACTCGCCCGTGACGGCGTGCCGACGGAAACGCAAGTGATGGTCAAGCGCGAGGATGAACAGGCCTTTGCCGAGCTGAACGCCGCCAACCCGATCTTCGTCGAAGATGCCGCGCGCAGTTTCTGCAAGGCGCTGAAAGCCGATCCTCGCATCGGCGACTTCCGCATCATCGCCAGCCATCAGGAAAGCCTGCACAGCCACGACGCCGTCAGCCTGCTGACCGAGGGTGCCACCTTCGCGCAAGACAGCCTCGACCCGCACCTGTTCCAGACACTCATCCACGCGCGCTGAGGCGGATCGCGTTTTTGCTACAGGGGCGCCCGTTGTGGAAACGGGCGCCTTTTCCTTTGGCTCAGGAATACCCGTCAGTCTGCCACCAGAAAGAGGCCCTCCCGAAAGCAGGACCGCAACGCGCTGCGGCGGTCCTCAAAGCTGGCAAAGTCGGCTGCGACGTCGGTGATCCTTGGCGTGACGCGGATCAAACACCCGTTGCCCTGCCGGTCCACGTCAAATCCCGCGCGGCGGATGGCGGCCTCGTCCACCTCAGGGGCGAAAGAACCGCCGAGATAATTGGCCCAAGCCAGATTGGTCAGGCCGCTGAACGTGCTGTTCAACGGACCTGCGGTGAGTTTGCACCACGGGGTTCCCGCTTGAAACTGCGCTTCGGTGGCGGCGGAGATTTCATCTGCCAAGGTGATGACGGGTGACTTGCCCTTTGACCCTTCAAGATGAATGGCGGGATGCAGCATCGCCGCAAAGGGTGCGAGCGCCGCGCACCAGTCGGAAAAGAGGGCCAGCCAATCTGTGCCTGGACTCGGGCGGGCTTCAAACACCAGCCACCCCGGCACGGGCTTTCCGCGATGATCAGTTGAGGGGAAGCTGACATGTCCCTTTGACTTGCCCTTGCTGCGCCAACTGAACGGCGCGGCAAACGAATGCGATACGTTGCCTGCCCTGAGCTGCGCCGCGCGGCCCCAGAGCGGTTCACAATCGGCCAGCATCTGAACCACAACGCCGTGACGCGCGGTGACCTCTCCCATCGTCGCCGCTTTGTCAGGCCTTAACGCGTCAGAGGCGAAGAGCGGCGCAAGCAGGCGTTGACCCGTTTGCCATGAGGTAATGTCCGCAAACGTCTGGAGGCCGATGACAAGACGCGAAGACATTTGATCCATCCAGACTACCCGCGACCGATCCAACGATAGGCCATTGCAGGCCACCCGAACAGAGTGTCTGCGCAAGCCGTCGCTGCTAAGCCGTTGACCCACATGCCGGGGCCAGGTTAGCTGCCCGGCATGGTTGACCTGCGCCCCATCGCCTTTGTCTTTGGCTGCATCCTGATCGTGCTTGCGGTCCTGATGTTGGCCCCGGCCTTTGTCGATTGGCGGGCGGGGAACGGCAATGCGGATGATTTTCTGCAAAGCGCGTTGGTGACGGCGGGGATTGGGCTTTTGCTGGCGCTGTCCACGGCCAACGGGGCGAGCAAGACTTATGACATCCGGCAGGCCTATTTGCTGACGGCGGTGATCTGGCTGGGAACCCCGGTCTTTGGGGCGCTGCCCTTGATGCTGGGCGCGCCGCATCTGCAATTCACCGAGGCCTATTTCGAAGCCGTCTCCGGCATGACCACCACCGGGGCTACGGTGATCTATGGGCTGGACAGCTTGCCTGCGGGGATGAACCTGTGGCGGGGATTGTTGAATGCGGCGGGGGGCTTGGGGATCGCCTTTGTCGCCATGATCTTTCTGCCCGTGATGCGGGTGGGGGGGATGCAGTTTTTTCGGACCGAAGGCTTTGATACCTTTGGCAAGGTGCTGCCCCGCGCGTCGGATATCGCCAAACAGCTTTTGGGCGTCTATGTCGGCCTGATCGTGGTGGCGGCGCTGGTGTTTTCCGCCATCGGGATGAACGCCTTGGATGCGGCGGTGCATGCCATGGCGGCCATCGCGACCGGCGGCTTTTCGCCGCGGGATGCGTCGTTCAACGAGTATGCCGGGGCGGGCGAGTATTTTGGGGCGCTGTTCATGCTGTTGGGCAGTCTGCCTTATGTGCGTTACGTTCAACTGGTGAACGGCGATCCGCGCCCATTGTGGCAGGACAGTCAGGTGCGTGCCTATCTTAAGGTGCTGGGCTTTGCCGTGGGGTCGGTGACGCTGTGGCGGTGGAGCACCTCTGACATGGCGCTGGAAGAGGTGTTCCGCCAGTCCCTGTTCAACCTGACGTCAATCATGTCCTCGACCGGATTCTTTTCCGGCAGCTTCCCGACTTGGGACGGCTATATGCTGATCGTGGCTTTTCTGATCGGGATCATCGGGGCCTGTGCGGGGTCAAGTGCTGCCGGAGTAACGGTATTCCGCGCGCAGATTGCCTTTGCCGCCTTGGTGCAGCAGGTGCGCCAGATCGTGACGCCGGGGCGTGTCGCGCCCGTGAAATACGAAGGCCGCACGGTCGAGCCGGACGTGATCGACGCGCTGATGCTGTATATCACTGGCTATGTCCTGACGTTGGGCGTGCTGTCCGTCGCCATGACGCTGACCGGGGTGGATCCGATGTCGTCGCTGTTTGCGGTTTGGACGGCGCTTGGCAATATCGGCTACGGCTTTGGGCCGCTGGTGGAACGCACAGGCACCTTTGTCGATTTCAACGACGCGGCAAAGTGGATCATGACAGTCTCCATGCTTGCCGGTCGCTTGGGCCTTTTGGCGATTTTCCTCTTGGTGCTGCCGCAGTTCTGGCGGCGGTGATCCCGCCGCCATCCCTGTCAGTCAAAGCAGGACACCAGAACCGTCATTCCCGTTGCGGCCTTGGTCAGCGCCTCGGGGGTCAGGTCGCCGCTGGCTGTCGCGGTCGTCGCCGTCACCCCGGCAGAGGTCAGAACGCGTGCGATGTCCCCCGTCGCTGGCAGCAGGATGCCAACCACCGACCCATTCCGCGCCACCACTGGGCCGCCCGCATCGCCGGGCAGGGTGGTGATGGCCAGACGGTTGATCCCGGCCTCACCGTTCAAACCACCCGCCTCGGCCATCTGGCCAAAGGTCAGGACAGGCGCGGACAGACGATCTTCGTAGCTGTAGCCCGCCACCGCCAGTTCCGTGCCGGGGGCCGGGGCGGTGGGGGCCAAATTGGCAAAGCTGGCGGGGGCCAGTCGGCTGGACGGTTTCAAAACGGCCAGCCCTGTGGCCGCGTCGGACAGCGCCACGGTCGCCTCTGTCACGCCATCGAGCAGGATGCGCCCGCATTGCGCCACAGCCTCGGTCGTGGTCAGCACAGCACCAGCGGCATCCACATAGAACCCAGACCGCGAAAGGCGGGCATGCCGCACCTCAAGCCCCGCCAGTAAACCTTGGCGCGCGGAATCGTCCAAGGGCACCATGCCGGGGTCAAGCGCGCGGTCGCCCACGCCCCGGAAACTGCCGCGGATGGTTTGCAAGACGCGCTCCATCCGGGGGGCATCGGCGGGGGCGTAGGACAGCATCCAGCCCTTGACCAGACCGCGCTTGGCCGTCGCCTCGGCCACGGTCACCACATCAGCATTGGCACCTTGCAGGCTAAAGCCGTCCTCAGCCAAGGCACGCGGGCCATCGGGCGGCATGATCTCAAGCGTTTGCAGCGTGTCATATAGCCCCGAAAGCGTCGCCCCGCTGCCGGGGGTCGAGATCAGGACCAGCCGCAGGTTCGATCCGTCTTTGGCGCGGAAATGCACGAAGGGCGGCTCGTAATGGTCAAACTCCACCAAGGCGGCGGGGATGGTCAGTTCGATGCCGGCCTCATCCTCGGTCAGGGTCTCAAACCCGAAGGCGCGGGTTTCATCGCGCCATGCGGTGGTCAGCGTCGCCCGTTGGGCCGTGGTCAGGATGCCGGTGGGGTCCAGCCCCTGCGCCTCTTGCCATGCGGCCATAGAGGCACGGGTGCCGCGTCCGAAGGCCCCGTCGATGGTGGAATTGTAAAAGCCGAACCATTGCAGCGCGGTTTGCAGGTCTTCGCGTTCGGTTTGGGTCAACAGGGATTCGCTGGCGCGGGCCTCATCGGGGGACTCGTCCGGCAGGGCGGGGGCCGTGGGTGTTGGCGCGTCCAAGGGGGCGGTCGTGATCTCTGCCAAAGGCGCGGGTTCTACCGCGGGGGCCAAGGCCGGTGCCGCCCCAGCACTGGGCCAGAACATCGGGCCAAAATCTGTGCCATCGGCAAGAAAGCTGTCACGCGGGATCAGGTTCTCGTCCCGAAGCAACCGCCGCCGCGTTTCCGCCGTCAGCCCGTCATAGGGGCCAAGTGCGATCGCATACCAGCCGCTGCCCAAGGCATAGCCTTGCACGTCTGGAAACACCGCAGCCCATGCGGCGGCGCGTTCCTGTGCAACGGACAGATCAGGTTGCGCCTCGATCTGGACCCATGCGGTCGCGGCCACGGCGTCCCCCGGCTGCGCGGTCTGCGCGGCGACGGGAGAGGCGATGACAAGCAGCGCGCTGGCGGACAGGTAAACGGACAAGGCAGTGACGGGAACAACACACAGACGCAGCGCGGCAAATTTCATTCGGGGTATCCATCCGGGCAGTCACAAGAAACACCGGCCCGGCCCCTAATTTGCAAGAGTGGCCCTTTCCGGCGGCGGGACACTAGCCGCCTTGCCGGTCCGATGCACGGGATTTCAAGCAAGGGATGCCGCCCGATCACGCAGCCGTGCGTCTTGCACCCGCGTCCAGCCGCGAATTGCCCCAGTTCCCCCCCCTGACTCCCCCCGAGTCTTCCCCCGCCGCTCCCGCGCGATGGTTGACCCTTTCCGGCCTTGTGCCTATGGAGAGGGCGACCCTGCAAGAGGTGCCAAAACCATGGCTGAACCGTCCCCGCTGCCCCGCAGCTTTCAGGAAATCATCCTGCGCCTGCAAACCTATTGGGGTGGGCAGGGCTGCGCTGTGTTGCAACCCTATGATATGGAAGTGGGGGCTGGCACCTTTCACCCCGCAACCACATTGCGCGCCTTGGGGTCAAAGGCTTGGGCTGCGGCCTATGTCCAACCCTCGCGCCGTCCGACCGATGGGCGCTATGGCGAAAACCCGAACCGTTTGCAGCACTATTACCAGTATCAGGTGCTGATCAAACCTTCGCCGCCGAACCTGCAAGAGCTTTACCTTGGGTCGCTGCGCGCCATCGGGCTGGACCCGATGATCCATGACGTCCGCTTTGTCGAGGATGACTGGGAATCGCCCACCCTCGGCGCTTGGGGGCTGGGGTGGGAGGTCTGGTGCGACGGCATGGAAGTGTCGCAATTCACCTATTTTCAGCAAGTCGGCGGTCATGACTGCAAGCCGGTGTCGGGTGAGTTGACCTATGGTCTGGAACGGCTGGCGATGTATGTGCTGGGGATTGATCATGTCATGGACATGCCCTTCAACGATCCCGCCGCACCGATCCCGTTGAAATATGGCGATATCTTCCGCCAGACCGAACAGGAATACAGCCGCCACAACTTTGACGCCGCCACGACCGACATGCTGTTCCAGCACTTCAAGGACGCCGAGGCAGAATGTGAGCGTATCCTGTCTTTCGCCCCCGAAGACCCGAACTCGGGCAAGCGGATCGTCATGGCGCATCCGGCCTATGACCAATGCATCAAGGCCTCGCATCTCTTCAACCTGCTCGATGCGCGTGGCGTGATCTCTGTCACCGAACGGCAGGCCTATATCGGCCGTGTCCGCGCCTTGGCCAAGAAATGCGCCGATGCTTTCGTGCAGACCGAAGCGGGCGGCTATGTCGCCGAGGTGGCCTGATCGATGGTGATCTACCGCCCCGAAACCGCGCTGCAACAGGTGCTTCATGCGCTGCGCAATGTGCCGGGCTTTGTTGGCCTCAGCGCGCGGCGCAAGCTGGCGCGGCGCTATGGCAAACGGGCCGTGGCGGATTTCGACACCCGCCTGCGCCAGATCGGGCCGGGGGATGCGGTGGTGGATGTGGGCGCAAACGTGGGCCTCTTCACCGCCCGCCTTGCGGACACAGGGGCCGAGGTCCACGCTTGGGAGCCTGATCCCTATGCCTTTGACCGTCTGACCAACCGCTTTTCCGGCGTGGCGAATGTGCATCTGCACAATGCCGCCGTGGCGCAGCGCCCGGGCCGTCTGCGCCTTGCCCGCAAGGCCGCGTTCAACCGCGATCCCGGCCGTTATTCCACCGCCAGCTCCATCTATTTCGCGCCCGAAGTCGGGGGCGACAGCATCGAGGTGGATGTTGTGGCCTTTGACGAAGCGCTCGCCCGCTGCAAGGCACCGGTCAAGCTGGTCAAGATGGACATCGAAGGGGCCGAGTTTGACATCCTCACCTCCATTTTCGCCGATCCCGCCGCCTGCCCGGCAGAGGCGCTCTATGTCGAAACCCACGAAATGCTGGACCCCGCCAAAATCCCGCTGATCGACCGACTGCGTGCCGAGGCAGAGTCCCTGCCGCGCCCTGTCGTCAATCTTTATTGGCCATGAGAGGATAGCGCGTGAATGGCAAGATCATCGCAGGTTTTCTCGTGCTAAGCGGGGCCGTCGCGGGCATAGCGATGTATTGGTTGCAGGTCTATGCGTTCTACGAGGACGCGGCCTTTGTGCCGGGGCAGGAGATCACCCTGACCCTGATCGAAAGCGGCCAGCCAGAGGCGATCTTGGCCGAAGATGTGACCGGGATTGACGCCGATTCCTCTCCCATCCGGTTCCGCGCCTGTTTCCGCACGCCCTTGACCCAAGCGATGCTGACGGAAACCTACAAGATCTACGACAAACCCGAACCCCTGACCGCCCCCGGTTGGTTCGATTGCTTTGACGCCGCCGCCATCGGCGAGGCGCTGGAAAAGGGTGAGGCTATCGCCTTTATGGGCCAAGAGAATATTCATCCCGGTGTGGACCGCGTCGTCGCGGTTTTCCCCGATGGCCGGGCCTTTGCCTGGCACCAACTGAACGCCGCGAGCGAGTGATACCATGCCCGACTTGTTGATCGAGCTTTTCTCGGAAGAAATCCCTGCGCGGATGCAGGCCAAGGCCCGCGAGGACCTGAAAAAACTGGTGACGGACGGTCTGGTCACCGCTGGGCTGACCTATGCCAGCGCCGGGGCGTTCTCGACCCCGCGCCGCCTGACCTTGGCGATTGAGGGGCTGACGACGGAAAGCCGCCCCGTCCGCGAAGAACGCAAAGGCCCGCGCACCGATGCGCCTGTGGCGGCGTTGGAGGGGTTCTTGCGCTCCACCGGTCTGACCAAAGACCAGCTAGAGGTCCGCGACGACAAAAAGGCGCAAGTCTATTTCGCGGTGATCGAAAAGCCCGGTCGCCAAGCGGCAGAGATCATCGCCGAGGTTTTGGAAACCGCCATCCGCAATTTCCCTTGGCCCAAATCCATGCGCTGGGGGTCAGGCAGCTTGCGCTGGGTGCGCCCGCTGCAATCCATCCTCTGCCTCATGTCGGATGAAACCGGGTCAACCATCGTCCCGATGGAGGTTGACGGCATCCGCGCGGGCAACACCACCGAAGGCCACCGCTTCATGGGCGCAGGGCGCTTTGCGGTCAGCAGCTTTGACGATTACCGCGCGAAACTGTTGAAAAACAAGGTGATGCTGGACGCGTCTGAACGTGAGGCCGTGATCTGGCAGGGGGCCACCAACCTTGCCTTCGCCGCGGGGCTTGAACTGGTTGAGGATCGGGGATTGCTGGCCGAGGTCGCGGGTCTGGTCGAATGGCCGGTCCCGCTCTTGGGCCGGATCAACGACGCCTTCCTGTCGCTGCCGCCCGAAGTGCTGCAAACCAGCATGAAGGAACATCAAAAGTTCTTCTCCGCCCGCAACCCCAAGACGGGCCGGATCGAGGGATTTGTCACGGTCGCCAATATCGAAGCCGCCGATGCCGGGGCCGCGATCCTGAAGGGCAACCAAAAGGTGCTGACCGCCCGCCTGTCGGACGCGAAATTCTTTTGGGAGAACGACTTGCGAGAGGCCAAGGCGGGCATGTCCGTCTGGCGTCAGGGGCTGGAGTCGGTGACCTTCCACAACAAACTCGGCTCTCAGGCGGAACGCATCGCCCGCATCGCGACGCTGGCCGCCGAAATCGCGCCTTTGGTCGGCGCGGATGCGGCCGTGGCGAAACAGGCGGCAGAGGTGGCAAAGCTGGATTTGCGCTCTGCTATGGTCGGCGAATTCCCCGAATTGCAGGGGTTGATGGGGATGTATTACGCTCAGGCCGCCGGTCTGCCCGAGGCCGTGGCCAAAGCCGCCCGCGACCACTACGCGCCCTTGGGTCCGTCGGATGCGGTGCCGACAGACCCGGTCTCCGTCGCCGTGGCGCTGGCCGACAAGATTGACACGCTGACCGGCTTCTGGGCGATTGACGAAAAGCCTACTGGGAGCAAAGACCCCTTCGCGCTGCGGAGGGCGGCGCTGGGGGTTATTCGGTTGGTGTTGGGGAATGGGGTGCGGCTTCCGCTCATTTCCTTACTCTCGTCTTTCCAAGTCTATTTGGACAAGGAGACCTCTATCGTTTGGAGTGGGTTCGAAGGTGATGACTACATTGCTTGGACATCGAAGAGCCTCCTCGCCTTCTTCCACGACCGCCTGAAAGTTTTCCTCAAAGACCAAGGCATCCGCCATGATGTCATCGACGCCTGCCTTGCCATGCCCGGCGCGGATGATCTGACGCTGCTGGTCAAACGCGCCACCGCCCTGCAAGCCTTCCTGACGTCTGAAGACGGCACGAACCTCTTGCAAGGCTTCAAACGCGCCAACAACATCCTGTCCCAAGCGGAAACCAAAGACGGCGTCGAATACTCCTTCGGCGCGGACCCGAAGTTTGCCGAATCCGACGAAGAACGCGCCCTCTTCACTGCGCTCGACCTGGCGGAACAGGCCATCGCCCCGGCGATGAAACAGGAAGATTTCGCCGCCGCGATGGGGGCCATCGCCCAGTTGCGCGCGCCGATTGATGCCTTCTTTACCGCCGTGCAGATCAACACCGACAACCAGATCGTCCGCCGCAACCGCCTGAATCTGCTCCATCGCATCCGCGCCGTCTGCACCGGCGTGGCGGACCTGACGCGCGTGGACGGCTGACCCTGCCCATTCTCCTTTGCTCAAATATCCTCGGGTGGGTCCGGGAGGGGTGAGCCCCTCCCGGCGCTTGTCCCCAAAGCGCCCTCCCAAAACCCGCACCCAGAAATTTCCGCACTGCGGCATAGCATGGCTTGCGCCGTAGGGCAGGCACTCTATCCTGTGACCGCTAACGAAAGGTCACCCCGTGCCGCAGTCCAAGCCCGACTCCCTGCCTGACTTTGCCGAGATCACGCCGACGGCGCAGATTCAGGTCACAGCCCATGGCTGGCGGGCGAAGTGCTTGCAGCGTCTGGTGCGGCTGGATTTGCCGGTGCCGGAAACGGTTGCGCTGCCTGCCGGGGCGGTGCGCGCGATTGCGGCGGGGCATCAGGTGGATGTGGCGGCGATCCTTGGCCATTTCGGACCAGAGGCGCTGATTTCTGTCCGGCCCTCGCCGTCAAACCCCGATTGGGGCGGGCCTGCGACGATCCTGAACATCGGGATGAACGCCGCCCGCCATGCCGAATTGGCCGCGATCCACGGCCAGCAGGCGGCGGATGCGCTCTATCTGCGTTTCGTGCGCTCCTACGCCACCCATGTGGCGCGGCTGGACCCTGACATGTTTGAACCCGGCAGCGGGCCGACGGAATCCCTGCGCGACGCCTTGCGCAGCTATGAACAGGAAATGGACGAACCCTTTCCGCAAGACCCGGCCCGGCAACTCTCTGAAGTGCTGCGCTCCATGGCCCGCGCATGGGAGGGCACGACTGCCCGCCTCTTGCGCCAAGCCAAGGGCGCGCCCGAGGATGCGGCTTTGGGTCTGGTGGTGCAGGAAATGGCACAAGGCATTGCGCGGGGGATTTCCGGCTCGGGCGTCATCCAATTTGTCGATCCGCTCAGCGGCAATCCGCAGGTAACGGGGCGCTACCTTGGTCAAAGCCAAGGCCGCGATGCCCTGACCCGGACCGAGGCGATTTATCTGACCCGTGATCCGCGCGGTCCCTCGCTGGAAGATATCGCGCCAGAGATTTTCGCTGACCTCGTCCGCCACGGGGCCGCCTGCCGCCGCCGCCTGCGCGAAGAGATGCAGATCGAATTCACGGTTGAGGATGGCTCTCTGGCCGTGCTGGACGCGGTCAAGGTGCAGCGGTCCGCCCGCGCCGCGGTAAAAATCGCCGTGGCGCTGGCCGAAGATGGCGTGATCACCCGCCAAGACGCCGTCTTGCGCGTCGAACCCCGCGCATTGACCGAAATGCTGCACCCGCAGGTCGATCCGCGCGGGCCAAGGGATGCCTTTGTCAAAGGCATCGCCGCCAGTCCGGGTGCCGCCACAGGGCGGATCGTGTTTTCCTCTGCCGCCGCCCAAGCCAGCGCGGCACGGGGGGAGCCGTGTATCCTTGTGCGCCGCGAAACCGCGCCCGAGGATATTCGCGGCATGCACTCTGCCGTGGGTGTGCTGACCGAACGCGGTGGCATGACCAGCCACGCGGCGGTGATCGGTCGGGGCTTGGGCCTGCCCTGCATCGTGGGCGCGTCGGACCTGAAGCTCGACACCAAGGAAAAGAAACTGATCGCCCCCGGTGGCCGCGTCTTTGTCGAAGGCGATATCATCACCGTCGATGGCACAACGGGTGAGGCGCTGGTGGGCGCGGCCGACATGCTGCCGCCGGGGCTGGATGACACCTTCCGCACGCTTTTGGGCTGGGCGGATGAATTCCGCGACATCGGCATCCGCGCCAATGCCGACACCCCCGCTGATGCCGCCACCGCGCGCCAGTTTGAGGCGCAGGGGATCGGCCTTTGCCGCACGGAACACATGTTCTTTGAGGATGACCGTCTGGTGGTGATGCGCGAGATGATCTTCGCCGATACCGCCAAGGACCGCGCCGCCGCCTTGGCGCGTCTGCTGCCGATGCAGCGCGAGGATTTCATCCAACTGTTCGAGATCATGGCCGGTCTGCCGGTCTGCATCCGCCTGTTCGATCCGCCCTTGCACGAATTTCTGCCCCACAGCCGTGAAGGTCTGCGCGAATTGGCCGAAGCCTTGGACAGGCCCCTGTCCGACGTCACCCGCCGGGCTGAGGCTTTGGCAGAGTTCAACCCGATGCTGGGAATGCGCGGCGTGCGTCTGGGGATCGTGCTGCCCGAAATCTATGACATGCAGGCACAAGCGATCTTTGAAGCGACGGTCGAGGTTGCGCGTCGCGGTTCCGCCGTGGTGCCGGAAATCATGATCCCCTTGGTTTCGGCCAAACGAGAGGTCGAGTTGGTCAAATCCCGCATCGACGCACTGGCCGCGAAGGTCCGGGTGAAAGAGGGGATGGATTTCACCTTCCGCCTTGGCGTGATGGTGGAAACGCCGCGTGCCGCGCTGCGGGCGGGTGAGATTGCGCAGCATGCCTCGTTCCTGTCCTTTGGGACGAACGATCTGACGCAGATGACCTATGGACTGTCGCGCGACGATGCCGGACGATTCATGAACACCTATGTGCAGCAGGGGGTTTTCCCCGAAGACCCGTTCCATATTCTGGACGTTGACGGGGTGGGCGAGTTGCTCTTGATCGGGGCCGAACGGGGGCGTCACACGCGCAGCGATCTGACGCTGTCGATCTGCGGCGAACATGGTGGCAACCCCGAATCAATCGCGTTTTGCCGCAAGGCGGGATTCGATTACGTCAGTTGTTCGCCCTATCGCGTGCCTTTGGCGCGGCTGGCGGCGGCCCATTTGGCCCTGCGCGACCCGAATTCGCACCCCGCGATTTAACGCCCCGAGTCAACAGCTTAGTGGACCATTCTCAAACTGGTTGGAAAAAGACTAGGCGAAAACTCGCGCATCCACGCCCGGAATCTGTGGCAATCCGGCCACGGCGGTAGACCGGCGCGTCGGGTGTCGTCTAGCTCCCCGTCCTTGTGCCGGGCGGTTTTGTCACCCGGCGTTGGACGAACAGACCGGGATACACGAAAACATGCGCTTGCGACTCATCCTGACTGCCGGGGCCACAGCCCTTGCTGCCATGACTGGAGCGGCCTTCGCCGACGTGACGGTGAGCCAGTCCAATGATCCGACACTTCAAATCGGGGCACATATGGCCAGCCTGCTGGGCACGGAACATCAGGTGCTCGAGGCGATGCCCGAGGCGCGGCTGACGTCCCTTGCGGTCGGGCCAAAGGTGGAAACCAGGACCACGTCGAATGCCAAACCTGAAGAACCGTCGCGGACCGTGGGGCTGATCGGCTATGACATGGCCTTTCTTGCCGCCCAGCCCGCGCCCAGTGGCGATGCGCAATGGGAATGCCTGCGCAAGGCGATCTATTTTGAAGCGCGGGGCGAGTCGATCAAAGGCCAGTTCGCCGTCGCTGAAGTGATCCTGAACCGGGCAGACAGCGGGCGCTATCCCGCCACGGTTTGCGGCGTCGTCGGCCAGCGCAACAGTGGCGGATGCCAGTTTTCCTACACCTGCGACGGTCGCGCCGATTCGATGCGCGATCCCGAAGCGATCGACCGTGCGGGCCGGATTGCCCGCGTGATGCTGGACGGTGCACCCCGTGCACTGACCTTGGGCGCGATGTTCTTTCACACCACCGGTGTGCGCCCCGATTGGTCGCGCCGCTTTGACCGCACCGCCACCATCGGCTCGCACCTGTTCTACAAGCAGTAATCCGGGGCGGCTTTCGGTCCCGCCCAGCGTGTCTTTGGCATTCACTGGCTGGCGTTGAAATCCGCAGGGAACCGCCCTTGGCGTCGCGGCGCTTGCGCAGAGTGACGCCTTCAGGCATGGGACGGGGCGTCTGGCCGGGCTATACCCTGCGCACGACTGCAAGCGCCGATCCGGGAAGGGGCCGATATGACCAGTGACATCAGCCTCGCCTTCGCGCATCCCGAAGAACGGTCCGTCGCCTCCGCCAGTGCCGATCCGCGCGACCGTATCTCCCTGCGCGACCATATGGTCGAGGTCGAGATTGGCGCGTTTCAGCAGGAACGCGGCACCACCCAGCGCATTCAGTTCAATATCGTGGTCGAGGTGCGCCCCCAGCCGCAGCCGCTGGATGATGATGTCGACAAGATCCTGTCCTATGACCGCCTGACCGAGGCGATTGCGGCAGAACTGTCCGCTGAACGGCTGAACCTGTTGGAAACGCTGTCCGAACGGGTGGCAGAGCGTATCCTTGCCGAACCACAGGCCATGCGCGCCTTTGTCCGCATCGAAAAGCTGGATCGTGGCCCCGGCAAACTTGGCGTGGAAATCGTCCGCTCGCGTGCCGAAGCGCCTTTGCGTGCCGTGGGACAGGACGGAACCGAAGAGGCTCTGCATCCCTTGGTCGCGTTCCTTGACAACACCGCCATTGCCGCCCCTGACCTGTCGGAAAAGCTGGATGACCTGCAATCACGTGGTCTGCCGGTCATCCTGACCGTGGGCTTGCCCGACATGGCCCGCCCCCAGACCGGCCACAAGCCGACGCAGCGCCGCATTGACCTTCTGGCCATCGAGCAGAACGCTTGGACCCTTGCCGCGCGGGATGATCGGTGTGTCGTGGTTTCGACCCGGACAGAGATTGATTGGGCGGTCAAGCACGGCCAGATGATCGTCTGGGCACCATCCAAGCTGGTGCTCGATGCTGTCGATGGACCGCAAAGCCGCGACCCTGTGGCGCTGGCGCTTTGGCTGGCCGAGGTGATGGCCGCAGCAGGCATCGTCGTTCACGGCGATGTTGCAGTTCCGGCAGGAAGCCGCGTGACCGTGCAGCGCGCGTGATCCACGGGGCTTGCGCGCTGCGCCGTGCGGGCCTAATCCCCAAGACATGGATTATGTCAGACCGATAGCGATGACCGACCCTTCGCGCCCCGAAGCGGCCTTGCCGCTGGCGGGTGGCTGGTGCTGGTTTGACCGGGCCGAGGTGCTGTCGCGGCACGAAGCCCCCCGCATGGTGGCCGCGCGCGATTTGCCGACCGACTGGCAGGATCGGCTTTGCGCACCTCGCACAGATTTTGCGGGCCTGTCGATGGACTTGCCGCGCGTGATGGGCATCCTGAATGTGACACCGGACAGCTTTTCCGACGGGGGCCGTTTCACCCATCCCGCCGCCGCCATCGCGCAGGCCCAAGCCATGGCTTTGGATGCGGATGTGCTCGACATCGGTGGCGAAAGTACCCGTCCGGGTGCGGCCGAGGTTGAGGTGCCCGAAGAAATCGCCCGCACCGCCCCGGTGATTGCCGCCCTGCGCGGGGCAGGGCTGCAAACCGCGATCTCCATCGACACGCGCAAGGGCGCTGTGGCGCAGGCGGCATTGGCTGAAGGCGCGGGGATTGTGAATGATGTGGCCGCGATGGGCTTTGACCGTGCAATTGCCAAGGTGACGGCTGACGCCGGTGCGCCGATCATCCTGATGCATTCGATCAAGACGCCCGAAACCATGCAGGATGATCCGCAGTATGGTGATGTGCTGCTGGACGTTTATGACTTCCTGTCCGCGCGCATCGCGCAGGCAACGGCGGCGGGCATCCCGGCCTCCCGGATCATGGTCGATCCCGGCATCGGCTTTGGCAAGACCTTGCAGCATAACCTGACCCTGATCCGGGGCTTGTCGCTTTTTCACGGGCTGGGCGTCCCGCTGCTGCTGGGGGCGTCGCGCAAGCGGTTCATTGGCACCATCGGACAGGAACCGCAGGCGGATCGGCGGATGCCGGGATCGGTCGCAGTGGCCTTGCAAGGTGTGGCACAAGGGGCGCAAATGCTTCGTGTGCATGATGTGATTGAAACGCGACAGGCGTTGCGTCTGTGGCTGGCTTTGAACAAGGGTTTTTTCCCATGACCAGAAAACTTTTCGGAACCGATGGCGTGCGGGGCCGGGCCAATCAATTTCCGATGACTGCAGAGATGGCGCTGAAACTCGGGGCCGCTGCCGGGCGCTATTTCCGCCGCGATGGCAGCCCGGATCACCGCGTGGTGATTGGCAAGGACACGCGCTTGTCGGGCTATATGCTGGAAAACGCGCTGACGGCGGGTCTGACCAGCACGGGCATGAATGTCCTGCTGCTGGGTCCGGTGCCGACCCCGGCGGTGGGCTATCTGACCAAATCCATGCGCGCCGATCTGGGTGTGATGATCTCTGCCAGCCACAACCCGCACCAAGACAACGGGATCAAGTTCTTCGGCCCCGACGGCTTCAAGCTGAACGATGAGGCCGAGCTTGAGATTGAGCGTATGGTCGAAGGCGAAATCCGTCTCGCGCAAGCCGAAAACATCGGTCGTGCCAAGCGGATCGACGACGCGCAGGGCCGCTATCAGGAATTCATCAAGACCACCTTCCCCTCGGGCCTGCGCTTGGATGGGCTCAAGGTGGTGATTGATTGCGCCAATGGGGCTGCCTACAAGGCCGCGCCTGAGGTGCTGTGGGAACTCGGGGCCGAAGTCATCCCCTTGGGCGTCAGCCCGAACGGCAAGAACATCAACGACCGTTGCGGATCCACCCATCCCGAAGCCGCCGCCCGCGCCGTGTTCGAACAGGGCGCGGATGTGGGCATTTGTCTGGACGGCGATGCGGACCGGGTCATCATCCTTGACCAATATGGCCGCGTTGCCGATGGCGATCAGTTGATGGCACTGCTGGCCGCCCGCTGGGCCGAGGATGGCCGTCTGAAAGGTGGGGCCTTGGTCGCCACGGTGATGTCGAACCTTGGGCTGGAACGTCACATGCAGTCGCGCGGGTTGCGGCTTGAGCGCACCTCGGTCGGTGACCGCTACGTGGTCGAGCGTATGCGCGAGGGCGGCTTCAATCTGGGCGGCGAACAGTCGGGCCATATCGTGATGACTGATTACGCCACCACCGGCGATGGTCTGCTGGCGGGCTTGCAGTTTCTGGCGGAAATGGCGCGCAGCGGCAAACCGGCGGATGAGTTGGTGAACCAATTCGAAACCGTGCCGCAACTGCTGAAGAACGTGCGTTTCGGCGCGGGGTCGAAGCCGCTTGAGGTGAACAGCGTCAAGTCGGTGATCGCCGAGGCTGAGGCGCGGTTGAACGGCAAGGGCCGCCTCTTGATCCGCAAGTCAGGCACCGAACCCCTGATCCGTGTGATGGCTGAATGCGAGGATGAGGTGATGCTGACCGAAGTGGTTGATGGCATCGTTGCCGCCGTGCAGGCGGTCGCGGTCTGACGCGGCGTTATGTTCTGGCGGACTTGCGGCGGGCCGGGGACAGGGGCAGTCTTGCGCCATGCAGGATATGACCGATTTCGCCGCCCTTGCCGCAGGCACTGACCACCGCCGCCAAAGTTTTGGCCTGACCGAACGCCGCGCCGCATTGTCGGCGCTGGAGCGGGCGCTGCGCACCAACCGTTCGGCCATCCACGACGCATTGCGCGCCGATCTGGGGCGGGATGCTGCCGAGACGGACTTGGTCGAGCTTTTGCCGATCCTGACTGAGATCAGCCACACCCGCAGCAGTCTGCGCCGCTGGATGCGCCCGCGCCGGGCTGCGCCGACTTTGGCGATGCTGGGAACCTCGGCCCGGTTGGTGCCAGAGGCGAAGGGCGTGGTGCTGATCCTCGCGCCGTGGAACTTTCCATTGATGCTGTGCCTTGCGCCCTTGGTCTCTGCCCTCGCGGCGGGCAATGCGGCGGTGGTGAAGCCCTCCGAACTGACCCCCGCCACGGGTGCACTGCTTGCGCGGCTGGTGGCCGAGGCCTTGCCCGCCGATCTGGTGCGCGTGGCCTTGGGCGGGGTCGAGGTGGCACAGGCGCTGCTGGAGCAGCCCTTTGACCATATCTTCTTTACCGGCAGCCCCGCCGTGGGCCGCAAGGTGATGCAGGCCGCATCACGGCACCTGACGCCGGTAACGCTGGAATTGGGTGGCAAGTCCCCGGTGATTGTCGGCCCGGATGCCGATCTGGCGCAGGCCGCGCGCTGGATCGTTTGGGGCAAGGTGATGAACGCGGGGCAGGTTTGCGTCGGCCCGGACCATGTGTTCGTCCATTCCAGCCGAATGGCCGACCTGCGCGCGGCGCTGATGGCAGAGTTTGCACGCCAAGGCGGCGACATCCCCCGCATCGCCAACCCGCGCCATCATGCGCGGCTGGTGGCTTTGGCACAGGATGCCGCCGACAAAGGCGCTGTAGTCACACCCTTTGGGCCGGATGATCCTGCGGACCTGCGCCTTGCGCCAAGGCTGATCGAGGGGCAGGGGGCCGCAATGATGGTGGCGACCGAAGAAATCTTCGGTCCGTTGCTGCCGCTGATCCCCTTTGACGATGTCTCACAGGTGATCGCCCGCATCACTGCCGCGCCCAAACCGCTGGCGCTGTATATCTTTGCCCGCGACCGGGGGTTGGTCGATCTGGTGACGTCGCGGACCTCATCCGGGTCGGTCGGGGTGAACCTGACGGTGATGACCTTCAGCCACGGCAACCTGCCCTTCGGTGGCGTGGGCAACTCCGGCATGGGGGCCGCGCATGGGCTGGCCGGGTTTGAGACCTTCAGCCACCTGAAACCGGTGCTGCGAAACTGGGCCTCACCGCTGCCGCTGGTGTTCCCGCCTTACGGCGCAAGGGTGCGTCGGTTGATTGGAACGATGGTGCGGTGGTTGTAAACGACACCTAGGGCGCGACGGTTTGTGTTGCCCCGATGCCCAAAGCATCGGGGCGCGGCCGTCCCGCCCCCGCCGAGTCTGAACGGGGGGGCGGCCGCACGTATACGTGCAACCACCCCGGCGGGACGACCGCGCCCCTTTGGCCCACGTTGCAAAAGAAAAAGGCGCGAGGTTTCCCCCGCGCCCTTCCCAAATTGAACCAAACCGCGATCAGTTGCGCGCTTTGTCGACCATTTTGCCCTTGGAAATCCACGGCATCATGTCGCGCAGCTTCTTGCCAACCAGTTC
>NKIT01000271.1 GCA_002256185.1 Rhodobacteraceae bacterium PARR1
AGCGGGTCCTGTACGTAGCGCTGCACCGCCCGTTTCAACGGCCGCGCGCCGTAAACCGGATCATACCCCACGCGTCCCAGCCAGCGCAGCGCCGCATCGGTGAGTTCGATCTTGATCTTACGGTCGGCGAGCAGCTTTTGCACCCGCCTGACCTGGATCTCGACGATCGGCGCCATGTGCTCGTGGCCCAGCCGGTGGAACAGGATGATTTCGTCGAGGCGATTGAGGAACTCGGGCCGAAAATGCCCGCGCACCACGTCCATGACGTCCTTTTCGACAGTCTCTACCGCCGCCCCATCTGGAAGGTTGGCGAGATACTGGCTGCCGAGATTGGAGGTGAGGATGATCAGCGTGTTCGAGAAATCCACCACGCGGCCCTGCCCATCGGTCAGTCTTCCGTCGTCAAGCACCTGAAGAAGGACGTTAAAGACGTCGCTATGCGCCTTCTCGACCTCGTCGAAGAGCACCAACTGGTAGGGCCGCCGCCGCACCGCCTCGGTGAGGACGCCGCCCTCCTCGTAACCGACATAGCCCGGAGGCGCACCGATCAGCCGGGCGACGGCGTGTTTCTCCATGAACTCGCTCATGTCGATGCGTACCATCGCGCTGTCGTCGTCGAACAGGAAGCCAGCGAGCGCCTTGGTCAGCTCGGTTTTGCCGACGCCCGTGGGGCCGAGGAACAGGAAGGAGCCGAGCGGGCGGCCCGGATCCTGAAGCCCAGCGCGCGCGCGGCGGACGGCCTTGGAGACCGCCTCGATCGCCTGGCTCTGGCCGATCACCCGCTTGCCGAGGATCTGCTCCATCTGCAGCAGCTTCTCGCGCTCGCCTTCCATCATCTTGTCGACCGGCACGCCCGTCCAGCGGCTGACGACCCCGGCGATGTCTTCCTCGGTCACCTCTTCGCGCAGCAGCGCGTTTGCCGCTTGGCCCTGAGCCTCGACAAGCTGCTTCTCGAGCTCCGGGATGCGCCCATAGGAAAGCTCGCCCGCCTTGGCGAGGTCACCCTCGCGCTGGGCCTGTTCGAGCTCGAGCCGCGCGGCGTCGAGCGCTTCCTTTATCTTGCCCTCGGCGGCGATCTTGTCGCGCTCATTCTGCCAGCGGGTGGTTAGCTCGGCCGACTGCTGTTCAAGGTTCGCCAGCTCCTCGCGTAGGGCGATGAGGCGATCCTTCGAGTTTGCGTCGGTCTCCTTCTGGAGCGCGCTTTCCTCGATCTTGAGCTGGATGATCCGCCGGTCGAGGTTCTCGATCTCCTCGGGCTTGCTTTCCACTTCCATGCGCAGCCGGCTCGCCGCCTCGTCCATCAGGTCGATGGCCTT
>NKIT01000064.1 GCA_002256185.1 Rhodobacteraceae bacterium PARR1
TGACCATCTCTTTCCTTGTGGCTGGAATATGCTTTCAAATCATGGACATCCGCAGCTTCACCAAGTTCATGGCGATCAATCACAAGAAAAGCCTCTGACCGGATGGGCACAGGGCGGCACAGGATCAGGGAGCGACAGGCATGACCATGGCGGCAGGGACGGCACAGGGGTTAAAGCCCGGAGACGTCATTCAGGACAGTTACCGCATCGATGCGCTGCTGGGCGAAGGCGGCATGGGGGCCACGTTCCGGGGCACGAACCTTGCCACGGGGGATGTGGTGGCGATCAAGGTCATGACCGCCGAATTCGCCCGCGTGCCGAAATCCGTTGACCTGTTCAAGCGCGAGGCCCGCCTGCTGCGCACCGTCCGCAGCGACGCGGTCATCCGCTATGAGACGATCTTGCAGGACAAGCAGGGACGGCTTTTCCTGATCATGGAATTCGTCGCCGGACGGCCATTGTCGCATTACATCGCACGCGGGGCGCGTCTCAGCCCGTCGGATGTGCTGAAACTGGGCATCCGGCTGGCGGACGGGCTGGCGGCGATCCATGCGCTGGGGATTGTCCATCGCGACGTCGCACCCGACAATATCATGATCCCCGATGACGCCATATTGAAGGCCAAGCTGATTGATTTCGGGCTGGCCTCTGACAGCAGCGGCACGGAAAAATCCATCATCGGCACCAGTTTTGCAGGCAAGTTCAGCTTTTCGGCCCCGGAACAATTCGGCATGGCGGGGGGCAAGATCGGCCCGGCCACGGATGTCTATTCGCTGGGCCTTGTGCTGCTGAAGGTCGCGGGCTTGCCGGTGCCGGGCGAAGGCGCGGGGTTGGGCGTTGGCGAACATCGCCGGACGGATCTGTTTCTGGCCCCCGATGCCGATGTCCCCGGCGCCATGCGCAGCGCGGTCGAACAGATGCTGCGGCTGGACCCCGAGGCGCGGCCGCGAAACCCCGCCGCTGTGCTGACCGCTGCCTTGCGCGCGCTGGAAGGCGCGGGCAATCAAAACACCCTGCCCGATGCAGAGGATTTCCAGATCACCCGCGACACGGCAGAGGATGCCGCCGCGCAGACCGCCGGCAAGGGCCGCCTGATCGGGACCATCCTTGCCGGACTGGTCCTGTGCGGGCTGGCCGGGGCGGGCTATTGGGGCTGGTCGACGGGCAAGTTCGCGGCGTCGCCGGCCGCATCGGCAGGCTCCAGTCAGGCGCAGGCCGAAACGGCGCGCGCGCTGACCACGGCAGATGATCCGCTGGCTGAAATCACCGCCCGGATTGACGCAGGCGGCGAAGAAAACCTGAATGCGGCTTTGGCAAGCCTGATGGCACTGGCACGCGACGCGGCACAACCGGCAGACCTGCGCCAGCGGGCCTATATCGCCGTGGCGGAAATGTATGACCCCGCCAGCTTTGATGCCAAGCGCAGCCCGTTCCGCGAACCGAACGCCAATGCCGCCAAACGGCAGTATCAGGCCGCCGCTGATCTTGGGTCTGAATTGGCCCGCAACGCCCTGGACCGGATGGAGGAGTGACAGCATGCACCAGCGCGCCAGACTGACAGGGCCCCGCGCAACGCTTTGCGGCATCGGGTTGGGCTTTGCCATGTTGACAGCGGCTTTGACGGGATCGTCCGCCTTTGCCGAGGGCAACCGCAGCCCCCTGATCATGGAGGGCAAGACCAACCTGCCCCAGCGTGTTCTGGTGCGCACCACCGACAGCGGGCGCGACGGACCTGACGGCACCGCGGTCGAGCCGGTGGCCCCGTTGCAGCAACTGTTCGTCTATGACCGCAAGGATGGCTGGGTCGAGGTCGGACCCGACAGCGATGGCAGCCGGACCTTCTGGCTGCCCGACGCCAGCGTGATCGACTGGAAACAGAACATCGTGGCGGCGCTGGACGTGGCCCCCGGATTGGGCCGCACCTTGTTCTTCAAGGATGTTGATGCGGCCTATGAGGTGATCGAGTCCGAAGAACCGGCCGAGGACGCCGAAGCCCTGCGCGCCGAGGCCGAAGCCGCCGAAGCCTCTGGCACGCCGTCGGACACGATCCTTGCCCTTGGCCCGCGCGAGGCGATCGACCAACGCGTCAACCTGCATGTGATGCCGATCCTGTCTGCCGAAGAGGCCATCTTTGAAAGCGGCACCTTCGTGAATATCCTGAACGTGGCGGTGGCCAGCGCCCAGAACACCACCCAAAACGCGGCCCCCGGTGCCGCCGCAGGGGAAATCGGGGGCGGGGCCCCGGCGGATTTCAAGGCGGCCGTGGTCTTTGTCGTGGATACGACCAAATCCATGGGCCCCTATATCGACGCGACGCGGGCGACGATGACGGGCGTCTATGACCAGCTTGACGCGGCAGGTCTGTCCGACAAGGTCACCTTCGGTCTGGTCGGCTATCGCGACAGCCTCAAGGGCGCACCGGCCTTGGAATGGCCCGCCAAGACCTTTGTCACGCTTGAAGACGGGCGCAGCGCCGACGGTTTTCTGAACGGCATCGCGCAGATGACCGAAACGCAGGTTTCCTCCAAGGGGTTCCGCGAGGACAGCTTCACCGGGATCGAGATGGCCCTGTCGCAGATGCAATGGGATGGCTATGCCGCACGCTTCATCGTGCTGGTCACCGATGCCGGCCCGCGCGATGCCGATGACGAATTGTCCGGCACCGGCATGTCATCGCAAAGCCTGAACCGGCTGATTCAGGAACAGTTGGGCGGCTATATCGCAGTGCTGCACCTGAAGACCCCGTCGGGGGCCAAGAACGAAGACCATGCCCGCGCCGAAAGCCGCTATACCGAACTGACCAGCTTTCCAAACCTGCCGCCGCTGTATTTCCCGGTCGAAAACGGCGATCCCGCCGCCTATGGCGCTGCGACTGCGCGGCTGGCCAGCGTGATCATCACCCAGATCGGCGGGGCCGCGGCAAAGGTGCCGTCCCAAGGTGCAGCGCCGGAAACCGAACCGGATGACCCTTTGGCCGCCGCCGTCGGGGCGGCGATGCAGCGGACCGCCCTGCAATATCTGGGCGCGCGCGAAGGCACACGCGCACCCGATGTCTTTGAGGCGGTGGTGGTGGACCGTGACTTTGACCGTCAGGGGATGAAGCCGATTTCGGTGCGCCTGTTGATCAACAAGGCCCAGTTGTCCGACCTGTCCGAGGCGTTGAACATCATCGTCGACAAGGCAGAGACCAATGTTCTGGACCCCGACAAGTTCTTTACCCAAGTGCTGGGGGCCGCCGCCGACATGAGCCGCCGCCCCGATGACGTCGCCGGACGCGAGGATGAAACCCTCGCCGAAGCTGTGTCGATCTCGGAACTGCTGGACGGTCTGCCCTACAAATCGCGGGTGATGACCATCACCGAGGATGACTGGGTCAGAATGTCCATCTCTGAACAACAGGCGCTTGTGAACGACCTTCACGACAAGCTGGAGCGTTACCAGCGCTACAATGGCGCGACCGACCTTTGGGTGAACTACCTTGGCACCGAAGGGGCGGGAAACCTGCTGTATCCGATGCTGCTGGATGATCTGCCCTGACACCGCCGCCCCGGTCATCCCCCCGCTTATCCCCTTTCGGGCAAGCGCCAAAGGCTGTAAGCAGCGCAATCCCTGAAAATTCGGGCCTTGCACAGCGGGACAGACCATGGCGCAGAATGCCACCATCTACAAAGTCGAGCTGTCGGTTTCAGACATGGATCGCCATTACTACGAAACCCACAAGCTGACCGTGGCCAAGCATCCATCGGAAACGGATGAACGGCTGATGGTGCGGATCGTGGCCTTTGCGCTGAACGCGCATGAAAGCCTTGAGATGACCAAGGGTATTTCGACCGATGACGAACCCGACATCTGGCAAAAAAGCCTGAGCGGTGAGTTGGATGTCTGGGTCGCCCTTGGCCTGCCCAGCGAAAAGGTGATGCGCCAGTCCTGCAGCAAGGCCGAGCGCGTGATGGTCTATCCCTATGGCGGACGCACGGCCGAGATTTGGTGGGACAAGATCAAGGGCAGCACCACCCGCTTTGACAATCTGCAAGTGGTCAGCTTTTCGGAACAAGACACCGACGCGCTGGCGAAACTGGCCAACCGCACCATGAAATTGCAGGTCAATATTCAGGACGGCGAAGTCATGGTCAGCGCGGGGGACAGCATCGTCTATCTTAGCCCGCAAAAGTGGAAAGCGGCGGCCTAGCCTGCGCTGTTCACCGCGCTGAGGATGCTGTTTTCCGCATCGCGCAGCGCCTGCCGGGCGGATTTGCCGTGAAACACCGCATCGTGGATTTCCGCGCCCAAGATGCGCTCGATCAGGCTGAATTCCTGAATCGGCGGGCGCGCCCAAGTGACCAACTCATTCCGGCGGGCGAGTTGATCGACCATGCTGACGATGGGGGAAGATGCCAGTGCCTCAGGGTCCGCGCAGACCGAAAAGCGGGGGGCGACCGGAAAGCCGTTCTTGACATGGGCCTTCATCGCCTCGGGTGACACCATCCATGTGATGGCGTTCATGATCTGCTTTTGCCGCGCGGGTTTGACCGATGCGGGGATCGTCATCAGGAACCCGCCGATGGGCGCCGCGATCCGGCGCAGACGGCGGGACGGCGGCGGCAGATAGGCCACACGCCGCGCAACCTGTGAGCTGAGTTCATGTTCAAACCGCGCCGCGCGCATGGTCCAGCAATAGGCCAGACCGGCGCGGCCCGACATGAAGCACTGGATGCGCTTTTCCCAATCCATGAATTCGATGTCAGGGGGCGACACCTCGACCAGTTGTTTCATGTATTCGATCACCTCAACCGCATCGACGGTGTCGATTTGCAGTTTCAGCTTTTCGAACTTGGGGAATATCCAGCTTTCCTGATTGTGCAGCGGCATGTCGATGATCGTCTTCTGGCAGGCGGCCAGAAAGAACATGAAGGAATTGGCGATGGGCATGCCGCGCTGGCCGTTCCACGCGATGCCATAGAATTCCGACGCAGGGCGGTGCAGCGCACGGGCAGAGGCGATGGTTTCATCAAAGGTGCGCGGGAAGGTCAGGCCCTTGTCCTCGAACAGATCGCGGCGGGCGGCAAGGATTTCGATCGTGCAATACAGCGGGATGCCGTATTGCGTGCCCTTCCAGTTTCCGGTGCCCCAGACCGAGGGGTGAAAATCCAGCGGGTTGATCGCGGCATCCTGCAACAGGTCGTCCAGCGGGGCGAGATAGCCTTTTTCCGCAAACTCCCCCAGCCACGGCATGTTGATGGAAATCACGTCATACTCGGCGGTAGGCTTTTCGAAATAGCTTTGCGAGTTGACGTAAAGATCGGGCAGGCGTTGCAGGTCAAAGCTGCTCTTGCGCCCCAGATCGTTGCGGAAATCGGACCACAGGTTGCGCATGGACGAGAAATAGTTGTCGTCGTTCAGCAAGAACCGGATGTCGCCCGGCACCTTGCCCGCGATGTCATCCCCCCGCACCGGAGAGATGATCTGCGCCGCGAAATAGCTGCCACCGAAGTAATATTCGTTGGTTTCCGCGCCTTTGCGCAGGCCAAAGGTCTTGGCCAGATGGCCTTTCACATGCGTCGCATATTCCATGAAACTGTGCAGCAGCGTGTCTGCCGGTTCCAGAAAATGCGTCTTCAAGCCGCCGCCGCGCGGCACCTGACGGATCAGGCCATCGGTGATCATCTTGGCGATCATGCGATTGCCGGTGCTGTAGGGCACCCCGGCAAGGGTGATCAGACCGGATTTGTCGATGGGTTTGCGCCGCAGGTGGCTGTCCACCAGTTCCAGCACGATGTTCCAATAGACATCCTTGGCCGCCCCCGGCAGGCCCGTGTCAAAGGGCGCGCGCAGTTTGCGCAGGAAATCCACGATCCGCGACAACTCATGCGCGGTCAGTTCGATGGGTGCTGCAAGTGGCGGATTGATCTGTTGCACCGGCCTAGCCCTGTTGAGCGGAAATTCCAGACTGCCATTTCACCAAAGCGAAGAAATCCTCGTTTTGCAATCCGGCATTCGATGCGGCGCGGTAAAGCTCTAGGATCAGACCCGCCGTCATCAGGGGCACGCCGTTGCTGCGCCCGGCATCACTGATCAGCGTGAAATCCTTGATCATTTGGCCGACGGTGAAGGCCGGGGTGTAGTCCTGCGACACCACCAGATCCGCCTTGTATTTGAACAAGGGCGAGGCGACGGCGCTTTCGCAAATCACCTCCATCATCGCGGCGCGGCTGAGGCCACCGCTGCTGCCCAGGGCCACAGCCTCGGCCAGAATGGCGGAACTGGCCCCGACAAGGGTGTTCAGCACCAGCTTCATATAGCGCGCCTCTTCGCCCTGCCCCAGCCAGAATTGCCGGGCCGAAATCAGCCGGATCAGCGGCAAGACCTGCGCCCAACCATCCGCCGCGCCAGAGGCAAGGATGGTCAGCGTCGCCTTTTCCGCCATGGTCGTGCTGCCAGATACCGGCGAACGGACGTAAAGAATTCCTGCCTTTTCCAGCGTTTGTGCAACCTCGGCGGAACATTCGGGGGAAACCGTGCTCATTTCCACGAAGGTGCTGCCGGGGGCCAGACGGTGGGCCAAGCCGGGATCAGCGGCGGTTCCGTTGACCACGGCGCGCAGGCTGTCGTCATTGGGCAAGGTGGCAAAGACCACCGCGGCCCCGTCCAGCGCGCCCAACCCGGACGCCACCACAGCGCCCGCCGCCGCCAGCGCGGCATGGGCGGCGGTGTTCGGCTCTGCCACCGCGACGCTTATGCCTGCGGTCAGCAGGTTGCGGATCATCGGCGCGCCCATCTTGCCTGCGCCGATCCATCCGACGGTCTGGCCGCTTTGGCCGCTGCGGATGTCCGCTTCAAGTATCGACGTCATGGCGGCACCTCAATTCC
Source organism: Rhodobacteraceae bacterium PARR1 (assembly GCA_002256185.1). Lineage (GTDB taxonomy): Bacteria > Pseudomonadota > Alphaproteobacteria > Rhodobacterales > Rhodobacteraceae > Paragemmobacter. Next base: position 6,868 of record NKIT01000064.1, read on the forward strand.
TGTGTCGCCCGAACATAGGCGGTCGAACCGGTGCCGCTTTGGGCAATTTAGCCGAAGTGGACAAATTCGCCCCATTCTCCCCGATCCGGTTTGCTATCGATGATGGCAGGGAGTGAGTCGGGACCGTATGGATCATCGCATCCAGCCCGAAGCGATCCGCGACATGGCACAGCGCAGCGTGAAGCCGCGACAGATGCTGATCCTCGCGGCACCGTTTCGGCGACAGCGGTCACGGCAACAGAGAAGGAGCTTACGATGCGGGCAGTCCGGTTTCATGGCGCACGGGATATACGGGTCGAAGATGTGGCCGAACCGTCAGGCGTGCTTGCGCCGGATGATGTGCTGATCGCCCCGGCGGTGACCGGCATTTGCGGCACCGATCTGCATGAATTCCTTGCTGGTCCGATCGTCACCCCGAAAGAGCCGCATGTCTACACCGGGGCCACCAACCCGCAGATTCTGGGCCATGAATTTTCCGCCCGCGTTCTGGCGGTGGGCGATGCGGTCAGCCATGTCGCGGCGGGGGATCGCATCTCGATCCAGCCGCTGTTGTCGCCGCGCAACGATTACTATGGCAAGCGCGGGCTGTTCCACCTGTCGCCCGTGATGGGCTGCGTGGGGCTGAGCTGGGCTTGGGGCGGCATGGGCGAAAAGGCGGTGATCAAGGATTACAACGCCCAACCCGTGCCGGACAGCATCACCGACGAACAGGCCGCGATGATCGAACCGGCGGCGGTGGCGCTTTACGGTGTGGATCGCGGCGGCGTGACGGCGGGGTCAACGGTGCTGGTATCGGGCGCAGGGCCGATTGGCGCGCTGACCGCGCTGGCCGCCCATGCGGCAGGGGCGGCGCTGATCATCGTGTCCGAACCCAACCCGAACCGTCGCCGGATCATTTCCGAAATCGCGCCCTATGCCATGGTCGTCGATCCCCGCAGCGGAGATTTGGCGCAGATCGTGGCCGACCTGACCGAAGAAGGCGTGGGCGTGGATGTGGCGCTGGAATGTGTGGGGCTTGAAGCGTCCCTCAACGCCTGCGTCAAGGCCGTGCGCCGTCAGGGCCGCGTGGTGCAGGTGGGCTTGCACATGAAACCCGCCAGCATTGACGCCATGCTTTGGGCGCTGAAAGACATCACGGTTGAGGCGACGTGGTGCTACCCCACCCAAATCTGGCCGCGCATCGCCCGCATGATCGCCACCGGCAACTTCCCGGTGGAAAAGGTCATCACCGCGCGGATCGACGCCAAGGATGTCGTCTCCAAGGGGTTTGAGGCGCTGCTCGATCCCGCCGGGGAACACCTGAAAATTCTGGTCACGACCTGACCGATCCTGACGCCAAGAAAGAACATCTGATGAATACCAAACATGTCGCATTGATCGTCGGGGCCACTGGCCTGTCGGGCAGCTACACCGGGCGGCTTTTGAAGGCGCAGGGCTGGACCGTGGTGACTCTGTCGCGCGGCGCGGCAGAGCTTGAGTTTTCGGATCGCCACATCGCCGCCGATTTGCAGGATGCCGACGCATCCAAGGCCGCGCTGGCGGCAGCCGGGGACGTGACGCATGTGTTTTTCTGCACATGGTCGCGTCAGGCGAATGAGGCGGAAAACGTCCGCGTCAACGCGCTGATGATCCGCAACCTGTTTGACGGCATCGCCCATGCGCCGGTCCAGCATGCCGCACTCGTCACCGGGTTGAAGCATTACCTTGGGTCGTTTGATGACTATGCCAAGGTCAAGCCCTATACGCCCTTCCTGGAAAGCAGCCCGCGTCTGCCGGGGCTGAACTTCTATTACGCGCAGGAAGATGTGCTGTTCGAAATGGCCGAAAAGCGCGGCTTCACATGGTCCGTGCACCGCCCGCATACGATGATCGGCTTTGTCATCGGCAATGCGATGAATATGGCCGTCACGCTGGCGGTCTATGCCTCGATCTGCAAGCACACGGGGCGGCCCTTCGTCTATCCGGGCTCGACAGAGCAATACAACGCCGTCACCGATGTGACCGACGCGCGGCTTTTGGCCAAGCAGTTGCATTGGGCGGCCACCACCCCGGCGGCGGCGAACACGCCGTTCAACACCTCAAACGGGGATGTTTTCCGCTGGACGTGGCTTTGGGCGCAGATTGCCGATTACTTTGGCCTGCCCGTCGCCGAACATCCCGGCCAGCCGACGCTGTTGGTCGAACAGATGGCCGATGCGCCCGCAGTCTGGGCCGAGATCGTGGCCAAGCACGGCTTGCAGGATATTGCGGTCGATAAACTGGCGTCGTGGTGGCACAGCGACGCCGATCTGGGGCGCACGCTGGAATGCTTCACCGACATGACCAACAGCCGCACGCTTGGGTTCGACGCCTATCAGTCCACCCGCAGCAGCTTTACCGACGTTTTTGACGAATTGCGCGCGCGCAAGATCATTCCCGCGTAAGCGCGAAAGGAAAGTCCATGCATTACGTTGTCCACTGCCTCGATCACGACGGGGCCGTTCAAAAGCGGCTTGCCAATTACGATGCGCACAAGGCCTATCTGGCGGCGGCATCGGTCAAGACCGTGATCTCTGGCCCGCTTTTGGCCGATGATGAACAGACCATGATCGGCAGTTGCTTCGTGCTGGAAGCCGCATCACTGGCCGAGGTTGAGGATTTCAACCGCAACGACCCCTTTGCCCAGGTCGGGCTGTGGAAAACCGTGTCGATCCGGCCCTTTGCCAAGCGTGTGGACAATCGGTGATGGCAAATCCTGTGAACATCGCACTGGTCGGGATGGGCTGGTGGGGCCAGAAGATGCTGGCCGTGTTGCAAGCCGCCCCCGAAGACATCCGCGTGGTGCGCGCGGTTGAACCGAACATCGACACCGTCCGCGCGCTCTGTGACGCCAAGGGGATCGCGCTGTCGACGGACTATGCCGATGCGCTGAACGATCCTGCCGTTGAGGCTGTGGTGCTGGCCACCCCGCATTCGATGCACACCGCCCAAATCGCGGCGGCGGTGGCGGCGGGCAAGCATGTGTTCTGCGAAAAGCCGCTGGCGCTGACAAAGGCCGAGGCAGAGCGTTCCGTCGCCCTCTGCCGCGAGGCCGGGCTGATCCTTGGCATGGGCCATGAACGCCGCTTTGAACCGCCCGTCGCCGACATGCTGGCGATGGCGGACACTGGCGCACTGGGCCGTATCCACCAGATCGAGGCGAACTTCAGCCATGACAAATTCCTGTCCTTGGCGCGCGACAACTGGCGGCTCAAGGCGGATCAGGCCCCCGCGGGCGGCATGACGGCGACGGGCATTCACCTGCTGGATCTGTCGGTGCGTTTGCTGGGTGCTGCGGACTCGGTGCTGTGCATCTGCGAGCAACTGTCCTCCGATCTGCCGCAGGGCGATACGGTCGCGGCCTTTGTCAAGTTCAAGGGCGGCGGGACGTCTTACGTCTCGGCCTCGCTGGCAAATCCCTTCATGTCGCGCTTTACGGTTTACGGATCGAAAGGCTGGATCGACATCCGCGACAAGGCCCATGTCGAAGCGCCCGATGGCTGGATCGTGACCTCTGCCATGCAGGGCGGGCCGATCATCACCCGCGAAATCGGCAAGGCCGAACCTGTGAAGGATAACCTCGTGGCCTTTGCCCGCGCCGTGCGGGGGGGCGATGCCTATCCGGTCACGGGCGAACATCTGGTCAACAACATCGCCCTGCTGGAGGCCGTGTTCCGGTCAGCCACCAGCGGGCGCATCGAAACCGTCGCGTAAAGGACAAGGACACAGCCATGAAAGCCCTTATCTTCGATCAGCCGAACAAGCCGATTGTGACGGACATCCAGACCCCGTCGATCAATGACAACGAAGTGCTGGTCCGGTCGCGCCGCGTGGGGATTTGCCATTCGGATTACGAACTTCTGTCCGGCAACTACATCATCCCGATCAGCTACCCCGTCACCCCGGGCCATGAATGGGTGGGTGAGGTGGTCGAAGTCGGCCGCAACGTCAAAGGCCTGCGCCGGGGCGACCGTGTGGTGGGCGAATGCGTGATCCGCACGCCCGAACGCATCCACCATTTCGGCTTTTCGATGGATGGCGCGAACCGCGAATTCTTTGCCGCGCGGCCCGAATGGCTGCACAAGCTGCCCGATGGCGTGGATGATGCCAAGGGCGCGCTGATCGAGCCGTTCACCTGCGGCTACTATGCCGTGCTGCGCCATGGTGGCGTGGATGCATCGCAAACCGTGGTGGTGTCGGGCGGCGGGACCATTGGTCTGGTCTCCGCAGCGGCCGCCATCGGGATGGGCGCGCAAGTGATCGTGGTCGATCCCGTCCCCCTGCGCCGCGAAATCGCGATGAAACTGGGCGCTGTCGGCACCGTGGACCCAAGCGATGGCAACGCGGTTGAGGCTGTCACCGAAATGACCAAGGGCGGTGCCGATCTGGTGGTTGAGGCGGCGGGTCATCCGTCATCGCTGGCAAACGTGTTCGACTACGCCCGTCCCGAAGGGTTCGTCTCCATGGTCGGCATCAGCATCGGCCAGAAAATCCCGGTCGAACTGGGCAAGATCCAGATCAAGGATCTGACGGTGCGCGGCTGCATCGGCTCGCCCGGTGTGTGGCCCGCCGCGATCCGGTTTCTGGAACGCACGGGGATCGACCTGTCGCCGATCCAGACCCATAGCTTTGCGCTGGATGACGCGATCACGGCTTACGCCTTGGGCAAAGACCCGACCAAGGCCGTGAAGATCACGCTTGAAATCGCCTGAACCAGAACACGAAACGGGGGGAACGCAGGTGGCGCAACAGGCTGGACTGACACCGGATGGCAGCTTTGCGCTGGATTGGCGCGCGATCAAATTCTCGCGCGGGTTTGTCACGGTCGTGCTGTCAACGCTGGTGCTTCTGATCGTGTGCAGCGTCTTTGCGCCCTCTGCCGTGTCGGTGGGGGGGCTGTCGGGCAGCCTGCCCTTTGCCGCGATCATCGCCATCGTGGGCCTTGGTCAGATGCTGGTGGTGCAACAGGGCGGGTTCGATTTGTCGCTTGCCGGGGGCGTGTCGCTGGCGGTGGTCATCACCACGCACCTGTCGGGCGGGGATGATGCGCAACTGTTTGCGTCCATCCTGATTGCGGTGGGCTGCGCGGTGGTGGCGGGGGTGGTCAATGGCATCCTTGTCGGCGTGCTGCGGCTGAATGCGATCATCGCGACCATCGGGGTCAATGCGCTGATGTATGGCGCGGTCTTTGCGGTGGCGGGCGGCGTGCCGCGCAGCACCACCCCCCTGATGGCCGAGATTGCCGGGGGCAAGACCCTTGGCCTGCCAAACTCGGTCCTCTTTGCCGTGGGCGTGACCCTGCTGGTCAGTTTCGTGCTGAAGCTGACCGTCATGGGCCGCCGGTTTGAGGCGATCGGTGCCAACCCGCAGGCCGCCCATGCGGCGGGTCTGCCGGTGCGGCGCTATCAGGCGACAGCCTATGTCTGCGCCCAACTGCTTTACTGCCTCGCGGGGGTGCTGATTTCCGGCATCACGCGCGAACCTACGGCCTTTCAGGGCGACAGCCTGCTTTTGCCATCCGTTGCGGTGGTGGTGCTGGCGGGAACGTCGCTGCTGGGGGGACGGGGATTTCCAATTTCGACGGTCATCGCGGCGGTCTTTCTGAATCAACTCAGCCAGTTCGCCCTAGCCGTTGGAGTGCCGTTCTCTGCCCAAACCATCATCCAAGCCTTGGCTCTGGTGTTCGGGATCGGCGTCTACTCGGTCCGTTGGAGGCGGACCGCAATACCCCGCGAAAAACTGTCCAACTCGGAGGAAACCAACAATGTCTAAGACACTTACCCTGTCGTTGTCGCTGGCCGCGATGACCCTGACGACGGCCCTGACCGCCACCACCGCGCTGGCGGAAACCCCGTCCTGGTGTGGGCCGAAAGAAGCCTCGCTCGCCCTGCTGGACGGGTTCGGCGGCAACTCGTGGCGTCTTGTCACCACCGCATCGGGTGCCGAAGAGGCCGCCAAATGCCCCAGCATCACGCAGTATGAATATGCGGATGGTCAGGGCAACACGCAAAAGGCCATTTCCGACATCAACTCGATGGCTGCGCGTGGGATCACCGCCATGGTCGTCTTTGGCGATGCCGGTCCCGCGGTGCTGCCCGCGCTGACCAATGCGCACAAGGCCGGGACCATCGTGGTTCCCTACCGCGTGAACGTCGGCGGCGAAGAAGGCGTGAACTACGCCAAATTCATCGGCTCGTCCTTTGTCGAGGATGGCAAAAGCTGGGGCAACTGGATCAAGGCCAACCTGCCCGATGGCGGCAATGTCCTGTTTCTGTCCGGCCCGGCGGGCAACAGCCAGGGTCTGGACGAGTTGGCAGGGATGAAGGAAGTCCTTGATGACAAATATGTCTTCATCAACCCCGAACCCTTTGCCGTCACCAACTGGGATCCGTCGCTGACCCAGCAGGTTCTGTCGGCCGAGATTGCCAAGAACGACAAGATCGACGTGATCGTGTCCGACTTCGGCCCGTCTCTGGTGGGCGCGCTGCCGGTGTTTGCGGAATTCAAACGCTCGATCCCGATGCTGGCGACGTCTGACGGCAACTCGCTGTCCTGCTTCTGGGAACAGAACCACGCGGCGAACCCGGACTTCAAACTGTTCACCGTCGCGACCGGCAACGACAACGTGCGTCTGGCTGTGCAGTGGGCAGTGGCCTTGGCGACCGATGGCGTCCCGCCGACTGACAACATCTTCAAGGCCCCGGTCTATGAAGACTCCGTCTCTGGTTCGCCGAACCCGGTGACCTGCCGCGCGGACCTGCCCGGCTCGATCTACCTGTCGGCAGAACTGGCCGATGACGCGCAGGCGAAAGCCGTGGGTCAGTAATCCCACTCGAACCGGTCCGGGGCGCATTCCCCGGACCGGGCATTTCTTGCCCCCGATGCGGGGGAACGCAGGACATCTGATGCCCGAGGTCGCCCCGATGAACGACATGCACGCGCAGACCGCCGTTGCCGCAGAGGTCGCGCCGAAAATCCGCCTGTCTGGCATCACAAAGCGGTTCGGCGGCGTCACCGCGCTGTCGGATGTGTCCGTGGACATCTACCCCGGCGAGGTGCACGCGATCCTTGGCGAAAACGGCGCGGGCAAGTCCACGCTGATGAACATCATCGCCGGTGTGTTCCGGCCCACCGAAGGCACGGTGGAATTCGACGGTGTGACCGTCAACCAGATCACCCCGGAAAAGGCGGCGGCGCTGGGGGTGTCGGTGTCCTATCAGCACCCCGCCGTGCTGGATGATCTTTCCGTTCTGGAAAACCTGCGCGTCGCCTTGCCTGCACGGGTGTTCCAAGGCGGTGATCCTGCCGCCATCGCGCGGGGGATGCTGGCCGATGTCGGGCTGGACGTGGATTTGCACCTGCGCGCCGATGCGCTGACCGTGGGGCAAAAACACCTGTTGGAAATCGCCAAGGCGCTGGCCACCCGCCCGCCGGTCTTGATCCTTGATGAACCCACCGCCGCGCTGGACCAGGACGCGACCGAGATGCTGTTTGACCGCATCCGCGCCGTTGTGGCCCAAGGAACGGCGGTGATCTACATCACCCACCGCTTGGCCGAATTGCGCCAGATCGCCCATCGCGTGACCGTGCTGCGCGACGGACGCCACAAGGGCGGCGCCTTGGTGCGCGATGTTACGGATGACGACCTGATGGCGATGATCGTCGGGCGCAGTCTGGCATCCGCCTTTCCGCCGAAATGCGCCGATGCGGCACCGCCCACGAATTTCGCGGTGGCGGGCCTGTCGGGCGGCGCGTTCCATGACGTGGGCTTTGCCGTCGGGCGCGGGCAGATCATCGGCATCGCGGGTGTCGAAGGCAACGGTCAGGCACAGGTGATGCGCGCCCTGGCCGGGCTGGAACCGTGGCGCGGCACCGTGACGCTGAACGGCAAGACCATGACGACGGCAGAGGTGGCGGAAAAATCCGCCTACATGCCATCAGACCGCCATGCCGAAGGCATCATCGCAGACCTGACCGTGCGCGAAAACGCGACCTTTTCGGCGCTGGATCAACTCAGCCGCCTTGGCATCATGAACCGCCGCGCCGAACTGGCCGAGGTGAACCGCCTGTTCGGATCGCTGGCCGTCAAGACGCCGGGGCTGGATGCCGGTATCCTGTCGCTGTCGGGCGGCAACCAGCAAAAGGTTGTCATGGCGCGGGCGCTGATGTCGCAGCCGGGCTTCATTCTGGCCAATGAGCCGACCCAAGGCGTCGACGTCGGCGCACGGTTCGAGATTTACCGCATCCTGCGCGAGGTGTCGCAATCGGGCACCCCCGTCATCGTCAACTCTTCCGACGCGGCCGAGCTTGAGGGGCTGTGTGACATCGTCATCGTCCTGTCGCGCGGCCATGTCGCCGAAACGCTGACCGGCGCGGATGTGACCGAAGAGCGGATCGTCGCGGCAGCGGTCAAGGCCCAGACGCATCTGGCGGATGATCCCGCGACACCGACGAACACGCGCACAAAGGGCGGTCTGCGCGCCTTTATCCAAAGCGACAACGCCACCGTCGCGCCGCTGGCCGTGGTGATCGCGGCGCTTGGGCTTTATGTGTTCAGCCAGAACGGCAATTACTTTTCGGCCTTCAACATCTCAAACATCCTGCTTTTGGCGACGGCGCTGGGGTTCATCGCCATGGGCCAGACCATTGCGCTCTTGATGGGCGGGATTGACCTGTCGGTGGGTCCGCTGGCGGGTTTCCTCGTCGTCGTGGCGTCCTTCTTCATCAATGACGGGCAATCGCCGCAGACCATCGCGGTGGGGTTCGCGCTGATGGTGTCGGGGGCTTTGGTGGTGGGGTCGATCAACGGGCTGTTGATCCGCTTTGCCAATTTCACCCCCATCGCCGCGACGCTGGCGATGTATATCGGCCTGCAAGGCATGAGCTTTGTTCTGCGCGACGGGCCGGATGGATACATCAACTTTGCGGTGATGGATTTCATCGGCTGGAAGCTTGGGCCAATCCCGGTGGCCTTTGTCGTGCTGGTCGTGGTGGCGCTGGTGGCGGAATACGTCCTGCGCGCGCGACGGACGGGGTGGCAGTTGCGCGCCGTCGGCTCGGACGAGGGGGCGGCGCGGCGCATGGGCATCCGTGTCGACCGGGTGGCCGTGCTGGGCTACATCGCCGTTGCGCTGTGCACGGCGCTGGGGGCGGTGATGCTGATGGTGCAGATCGGTGTCGGCGATCCGCAACAGGGCGTCAGCTATACGCTGGCCAGCATCACGGCGGTGGTTCTGGGCGGCACCAGTCTGCGCGGCGGGCGCGGGACATTCATCGGCACGGTCATGGGGGCGATCCTGCTGACGCAGGTGCTGAACGCGGTCTCGTTCCTTGGGCTGTCGCAGACCTGGCAATACCTGTTCCAAGGGGTGCTGATCCTTGCCGCCGCGCTGATTTATTCCACCGCCCGCAGCCAGACCAAAGCCTGACCGCGCCACGCCAAACCCGCGCCCGTCCTGCCGCCCTTGCGGTGGGGGCCGGGTCCGCATGGCCACGCCATCGAAGAAGGATTGACCATGGATTACTTCACCGAAAGCCGGTCGGTTGAGGCGGTGAACACCCGGATCGGGGCCGATGCCGATCCGCGTCTGGCGCATGTGATGGCGCGTCTGGTCGCGCATCTGCACGCCTTTGTGAAGGACGTGGCGCTGACGCAGGACGAATGGGCGGCGGCCATCGGTTTTCTGACCCGCACGGGCCAAATCTGCGATGGCAACCGGCAGGAATTCATCCTGCTGTCGGATGTCTTGGGCGTGTCGATGCTGGTCGATGCGATCAACAACCGCCGCCCGACCGGGGCCACGGAAAACACCGTGCTGGGGCCGTTCCATGTCGATGGCGTGCCCGAATACCCGATGGGGGCCAGCATCACCAAGGATGGCGGGGTGGAAACCTGTGTCTTTGAAGGCCGCATCACCGATCTGGACGGCACCCCGCTGGAGGGCGTGCGCATCGACGTGTGGTCCGACAATGAGGATGGGTTCTACGACGTCCAGCAGCCCGGCGTGCAGCCCGCGCACAACAACCGCGGTGTGTTCATCACCGGCCCGGATGGGCGCTACAGCTTTCGCGGGATAAAGCCCGTCTCCTATCCCATCCCCGATGATGGTCCGGTGGGGCAACTTCTGGCGCAGTTGGGGCGGCATCCGTGGCGGCCCGCGCATATGCATTTCATCGTCAGCCGAGACGGGTTTGACACCGTGGTCACCCATACCTTTGTGGCCGGGGATGGCTACCTGACCTCTGACGCGGTGTTTGGCGTCAAGGAAACGCTGGTCGCCCCGTTCGATCCGGTCGAAGGCGGCGAAACCAAATGGCGCTCCACCTTCGATTTTGTGCTGAACCGCCGTGTGACGGGCTGAAGCAAAGGGATTATGACCATGACCGAACCCAAACACAGCCCGCGCATCGCCTTTCTGGGCACCGGCGCACAGGGGGCCTCTATCGCAGCGGATTTCGCGGCGGCGGGGCTGGATGTGACCTTCATCGACCAATGGCCCGCCCATATCGAGGCGATCCGCGCCAATGGCATCACGGTCAACCTGCCCACCCGCAGCTTCAACGTGGCGGTGCCCGCGCTGCATCTGTGCCAAGTGGCAGAGATCAAACAGCCGTTTGACCTGATCTTTCTGGTGGTCAAAGCCTATGACACGGTCTGGGCCAGCCATCTGGCCAAGACGGTTCTGGCGCAGGATGGCTTTATCATCGGCCTGCAAAACGGCATGACGCATGAAGACATCGCCACCGTCGTCGGGCGTCACCGCACCATCGGCGCGGTGATCGAGATTGCGTCGAACATGTGGGTTCCCGCTTGGCGCGCTGGACCCTGCCCAGCAGCACCGCGTCGAAGCCGTAGCCGACATCCTGCGTCATTCCGGGCGGGTTGAGGTGGTCGATGACATCCGCTCAGCCAAATGGATGAAGCTGGTGGTCAATGCCGCCGAACTGATCCCGTCGGCCATCATCGACACCGCCCTGAATGACGCCGCCCGCGCCCCCGGCATGCTGGAGGTGATGCGCGAAGCCGGATACGAGGCGATGCGCGCAGCCCTTGCCGATGGCGCGACCGTGATGCCGATCATCGGCATGCCGCCGACGATGAGCAATGATCCCGAACGCTACGTCGATGAGATTTTCGCCGAGGTGCTCAAGACCTTCTCGCGCGAGGATACGCTGACCACCTCGTTGCAGGACTGGCGCAAAGGCCGCCGGGCCGAGGTGCAAGAGGTGAACGGCTGGGTCGTCGACACCCTGCGCGCCCATGGCCAAGCCGCCCCGGTGAACGCCCGTGTCGTCGAAATCGCGCTTGAGATTGAGGCCGGTCACCTGACGCCCCACCCCGACCACGCCCGCCTGATGGCCGAAGCCTTGGTGCGGGGCTGACCGGCCATGGCGAATGTGAAATTCTTCATCGACCATGCCGTGATGCGGGACAAGGATGCCGTGCTGGACGCGGTGATGGCACAGGCGCGGGCGCTGATCTGTGACCGGCTGGAGGTTGCGCCGGGCGCCTGCCAGTTTGCAGCCATCGGCGTGCGGTCCTTGCCGGATCAACCGCCCGTCAATGTCGAACTGCACATCCTTGCCAAACCCGACCGCACCCCGGAAAAGCTGCGCGCCCTGTGCCTGTTGCTGCGCGATCAGGTGTCGGATGCGCTGTCGGTCACGGTCGCCATCCGCTGCACGCAACTGGACGCCGCCAGCTACATTGCGATCAAGTAGCGCGCGCCCATCGTACCCTCGTATTCCGGCGGCATCGGGTTTATATGTCAGGGGTGGCCTGACCGCTGCATGGACGGCGGGCCTTGGATGCGCGATGCGGTATGGCACCGGCGATCCCTTGCTTTCCGCACGTCTCGACCCCGCCCCATCCCGGCGGGCACACCCAGACAGCCCCCAGCGGGCGAAAGGAACACCCCTTGGCCAAAGGCAAAAGTCACAGCAACCGTGAAGTGAAAAAGCCCAAACAGGCAAAGAAACTGGACCTGAACAAGGCCGGCGATCCCTTTGCCAAGGCCGTTCAGGCCATCAGCGACAAGAAGAAATCCTGACCTCTGCCAGTCTCGTCAGAACCGGGGCGGCGGATCACACCGCCGCCGCCTTTAACCGCCGCCGCCGCTTTTGCGATCTGTCCAATCTGCCGCGTTGAATTTTGGGCGGTCTGCCTCAGGTATCCGTCCGCAACGCAAAGATGGATACGATGACCGACTGGACCCCCACCCGCGCCAAGGGCGATGCCCTCTTGGCCGAATTCACCCCCCGGATGGGGCGGCGCTATGCCAATGGCCGCAACACCGACCACGGACCCGGCGCACACAAGGCGGTGTCGGTGCTGTCGCCCTATATCCGGCGTCGGCTGGTGCTGGAACAGGACGCCGTCGCCGCAGCCCTTGCCGCCCATGGCCCCGCCGAGGCTCTGCCCCAACAGCACCAGCGGCCTGCCTTGCACCTCGGGCGCCTGCTGCAACCAGGCGAATGCGGCGTCGATATCCTGATAACTGCCACTCAAACTGGCCGCCCCCGCAGACCGGCCATAACCGCGGTAATCCAGCAGCAACACCTGATAGCCGGCAGCCGGCAGCCACCAGCTGCCTGCCAGATGACTGGAAACATTGCCGCCATTGCCATGCAGATGCAGCACCGTGCCCTTGACCGCCACCCCGGCCTTGGCCGGCAACCACCAGGCGTGCAGACGAGTGCCATCGGCAGCAGTAATGAATACATCCTCGTAGGCCAGGCCGACTTCGGCAGGGTTCAACAGCATGTCCCGCTCGGGGTAGAACAACCAACCACTGCAGCCGCTCAAACCCAGCAAACATAAGCCCAGTAATAGCGCACGCATCACTTGCCGCCGGCGCGAACTTCCTCGCGGGCCTTGAAGGTGGCGTCATACACACGCTCCGCCAGGCGCGAGAACGGCAGACTCTGAATCCATACGGTGCCAGTGCCTTTGAGGGTCGCCAGGATGATGCCCTCGCCCCCAAACAGCATGCTCTTCAAGCCGCCGGCCAGGCCGATGTCGTAGTCGATGCCACTGGTAAAAGCCACCAGACAGCCGGTATCCAGGCGCAGGGTTGAGTTGTTCAGCTCCTTGCGGATCACAGTGCCGCCGGCATGCACGAAAGCCAAGCCATCGCCCTCCAGCTTCTGCAGGATAAAACCCTCACCACCGAAGAAGCCGGCACCGATGCGTTTGTTGAAGCTGATACCGATCTGCGTGCCATGGGCCGCGCAGAGGAAGGCATCTTTTTGGCAGATTAGCGTGCCACCGACCTGCGCCAGCTCAATGGGCACCACCGTACCCGGATAGGGCGCAGCAAAACCGACATGGGCAGGCTCTTTTCCGGCGTTGCTGAAGTGAGTCATGAACAGCGACTCGCCGGTCAGCAGACGTTTGCCTGCGCCCCACAGCTTGCCCAGCACGCCCCCTTCAGAGCCATCGCCAAAGCGCGTCTCGAAACGAATGCCGTCGGTCATGTAGTTCATCACCCCGGCCTCGGCGATCACGGTTTCGCCCGGGTCGAGAGTGATTTCCACCGCCTGCGCCGAATCACCGAGAATTTGATAATCGAGTTGATGACTGGGCATATAAGGCTCCTGGAAGTGTGGTGGCAGCGTGAGGACGGCAGCCCGGACTTTATCCGGGCTACGCACTAGGGGCGTAACGAGCGAAGGCCGTGGGCAACGCCGCAAAACCGAGCGCTGTAGCGCCTAGAGGATGTTGGCGTAGTCGGCTTCGATCCGGTCAAGACTCAGGTGATTGAGGAAGTTAGAGAAGCACATCCACGCCGACAAGGCATTGAGGTCCCGAAACTGCGGCGGCAGGTATTTAGGCGGAGCGACCAAGCCTTCGTCGACCAACTGGCGCAGGGTGCGCATATCTTCCAGGGTGGTCTTGCCGCAGAACAGCAGTGGAATCTGCTCCAGCTTGCCTTTGCGCACGGCCAACTGGATGTAGTTGTAGATCAGGATAAAGCCCTTCAAATAGGACAGAT